>CAZLCY010000064.1:0-12646 GCA_964558075.1 uncultured Bacteroidales bacterium | reverse complement strand
ATAATTCACATTCCAGTCGCCCTGATTTGCCTTGAGACGAAGAATATGTAAACCTGCTGTAAGTTCTATTTCTTCTTCTAAGGTTATCCATGCATCCCAGTCGCCAGTGTTTGGAATAGATAAGGTAGAAACCACAGGTTGTCCGTCAACATTCAGTGCTAAAGATGCAACACCGGAATTAGATCCCGAAGCAACTCTAAAACCAACAGTATATGTTCCCGTATATTCTGCCATCACAGAATATTCCATCCATTCATTAGCTGCAATATATCCCACAGAATGCCCCGTTTCGCCATCTGTAGAAACCTCAGTATCAACGCCTTCGTCTCGGTAAAAATGAGCCTGATCTCCGGTGTTGGTTATTGCTTCATTGTCGGGCGAAGTATCGTGGTATGCAACACCTTCTCCGCCTTCATCGAAGTTTTTAGCTAACACTCTGCCGGGTAAAGAAACAGGTGTTCCGCCATATGCAGCAGAATTATTTACGGTTAATGTTGCAATAGAACTGGTAATTGTTCCGAGATAATTTGTTACCACAACATGATAATCTCCGGCATCATCTTCATCAACAATTGTAATAGAGTAAGTGTCGTTTGTAGCATTTGGTATTGCTGAATTATCTTTATACCATTGATACGAAAGGGGGGGTGCTCCGGTTGCCGAAACAAATAAGGTTGTAGATTTACCCAAAGTCGTTACTGTATTTCTCGGTTGTGTTGTGATAATAGGCTCAGTTTCCGGAGGAGTTGTTGATTTGTATTCCATATAATTAATGTTGAATCCGGCATTTTCAATATTAAATTTCAAAACATGTTCTCCTTGGGTAAGTTGAGCATTTACGGTGACTTTGTTATACGTAAACCAGTCACCGGTACTTGGAAGACTAGTGCTTGGTACAATTGTCTCCCCGTCAAGTTCTATACTAAAAGAGCCGTTGCCTTCGAGAGATGCATAATATACATCAATCTCGTATTCATCAGTCCATCCAACATTAACAGAATATGCAAGCCATTCTCCATTATCCGTAAACCCTACGGCAAATTCATCATTCATGCCCTGAATAGCCTCTATATCAACATCATCATCTCGGTATTCGCCACCGGAATTACCAAAGCTGGCATCAAAATAACCAATGTTTTGACCGCCTTTGTCGTAATCTTCAAATTCAATAATTGCAGGAATAGCCAAAGGTTCTGAGTAAAAAGTCGAACGATAGCGAACATCTAAGGATACTGTTTTTGATGTCGTTATTCCATAAGAATTTTCAATAGTACAGTAATAATTTCCTACCTCATTTTCGGTAACATTTGTTATAGAATAATCTGAAGAATTTGCACCGGAAATTGGTGTGTCGTTATAATACCACTGATAGGTCATAGTACCCGGACCGGCAACTTCAACAGAAAATGATGCTTCCGATTCGAATGGGACAGATTGAGATCGGGGATTTGAAGTAATATAGGGGGGGATGTCGGTTGGAACCGGATCCATTGCATATGATCGTAATTTATTTCGCACAAATGTTCCATTTTCCGTTAAATCACTTGATGACCATCCTCCATAAATTGATGAGCCCGGTTTTACAATGGCTGCTGCTTCATCAACATCAGAAACAGCCCAGTTGCACCAGCTTACAGAATACTGATCGAGAACATCCCACCATGTATTCGAATTGCCGACATTTACACTTCCATCACCGGAAGCGTCACAGGTGCCGAATTCCGACACAAACACATAATATCCTTTATCGCTAACGCTTTGCACACTATTCCAAAATGTATGAGTGTCAGCATAATAATGTAGGGCATAACAGAGGTTAGTTCCATTAACAGGATTATTGGTTGCTTCATCAATATTTTGCGAATAAAAAGCTGTTCCTAAAATTATGACATTATTGGAATCGTAGGTTCGAATTGAACTCACAACAGATTCATGGTATGATTTTATGGTACCCCAATCTGTAACGGGTTCATTATATGTTTCGTAAATAATGTTCGGATAATCGCCATATGTACTTGCTATTTCCTCAAAAAAAGCTTGTGCCTCGGCTGTTTCATTTTCAGCATGATGGCTGTGCCAATCAACAATAACGTATATCCCTAAATCTATGGCAGCTTCAATTACGTTTATGACTTTTTGTTTTTCCATTTCAGGATTTCCTAAATAGCCGCTGTTGTCGTCGGGTGAAACTCCCATTGCTGCCCTAATGACGTTAATGTGCCAGTCGTCTCGTAACCACTTTATTGCATCATAATTGTAAAATTTTCCCTGCCAATTGCTCCAAAATAAAGACATTCCTCGTAGTTGATAGTCGTTACCGTGTTGATCTTTTAATTTATTACCGTCAATTGATAATTGTCCATGTACAGCAACCGGTGTTTGTGCCGTTGTTGTAAGTGGAATGATTGCTATTGCAAGGATGATAAAAAGTCGTAAAAAATTCATGCTTTCTTGTTGTTAACGATTGTTTTGATGGGGACACAAAACAATTGAAGTTATTTATTTAGGTTTATCAAAAGTATTTTTTTTTATTTAAAAAAACAAGAAATTCCTCTTTATTTTTGTGTTAATTGTGGAGGAGTGGTAAAAAAAGCCTTAACATTTTGTTAAGGCTTTTGTGAATATTGAATAATGTAATGAAGTGTTTGTTTCGTGTAGAAACAAATTACCAATTTATTGTTGTTGTGCCATTTGCATATATATAATATCCCTTGTTTGGAATAAATTCGCTTATGCTGTTTGTACTCCCGGAGACTTCAAAGAAGCCATCGAAACTCTTAACCGTTTGTATGTGTGTGTCGGTAATTTGTGTGCTAATTGTACGAGAACTTGTTGTTGGAACACCCACAAGATTCCAGCCTTCTTGTAGCGTTTTTGAAAGAGTTTCATTTGTTGTACCTTCAACTGTTACCGATGTGTTTGTGTTCGCATACACTAAATATGCTTCACCAATAGTAATATTTTGAAGACTATTTAATTGTTCAACTTGTGTTGGCATCCAAAAACCATCACTGTTTTTTATAATAGAGATATCTGCACTTGCAAAAATTGTAGAAATTGCATTGTCTTCAGGTAAAACATTAAAGGAAACTAAATTCCAGCCCGAAGTTAATGAAATTGTTTGATTAGAAAGAGTTTCTGTTGCTTCAACTAATTCCAGTTCTCCTAATACACTTGGATCTTGCCATCCGTCATCAGAACTCATATACCATGCCAGCTTGTTTTCTCTACCGTCACCATCATCGTCATCATTAATACCTAAGTCAAAACCAATAAAATTACCAACAACAGGGGTAACACCTATTGTGCTCCATGGAATAGATATTTCTAAATCATATCCGTTAGGTGTTTCTATAATTTCGTAAACAATATCGGTAGTAGAATTGTCCGGGTTATTGCCACCTGCATAGAGATTACCGCCCCAAATAAATCCCCATTGAAAATCGTTGTTGTCGTATGTTGTGCCTTTGCTGTTATCTCCGTCAATAAAAACCTCTACACCATCATCTTCATACCAAGCGGTGCCGGAATCGTTATAGAGTTCATCATCGGTTACGGAAATAAAGAGATATACATTAGAATTATCCCACATGCCACTCCATTCTGCAGAGAGGTTTGCCGCTGATGGTGTGCCAACTAAAAACGATTCGAGATTTGTGCCGATAGGATATACGTCATCTTTTGTGCCATCAATAGTAATTTCACTCGTTGTTTGAACCAAGGCCGGGGGAGCAGATAGAATAATTTCATCGCTTTTGCTTATGCAACCTGTTCCGCTTACTGTAACCCCATATGTTCCGGGGTCTGATACATTTATAGATTGTGTATCTTCAGATAATGTGCTCCCGTTTTTTGTCCATATGTACGTGAGAGCATCACCCGAAACTTGAGTGTTAAGTGTTATTGTTTCGGTAATAACTTGGTCTTCACCTAGATTTATATCAGGGATTTCATCACTTATAACAATAATATCGCTGGTAACGCACCCCAAAGAATCAGCAGTTACGGTATAAGTTCCACCGGAAGAAACACTTAATGACGATTCCGTTTCTGAAAGACTTTCACCATCTTTATCCCATGAAAAAGTGCGGTTTGTTGTAGGTAATTGTGAGTCGAGCGTAATAGTTCCAACACCACAGAGACTTTTATTATCACCTAAATCGGGGCTGTCACAATCCTGAAACCCGAATTTTGATTGGTCAACCGGTGAAAGAATTGAATTAATATATCCTAATGCACCTACAAGTCCTGCGTTGTAATCAATACCGCCTTCACTTGTTTGATAATCGCCAATATCATCGGGAAATGAATGTGGATCGAATGTTCCCCCAACAAGATATCCGTGTTGTTGGTTTTTTGTAGGAATATTATAGTTAGAATTATCATTCATAAACACATTTCGGTGGTGTGGATTTTGTGGTGAAGTTGAACCAAAACCAACGACAAAAGATTGGTTTGCACTATTATCACCAAGTATATAATCAATAGAGCCTTGAAGAGCCGAATGTATACTCCCGTCATTGTTGTAGGCATGTTGTAAAGCGAGCACAAAAGAGGCACTGGCAGTGTATCGTAATCGACCCCAGCTACTTCCAACTTCCATTACAGAGTTTCCATTCACAGATCCTTTATAATTATTACATATTGAATTTAATACAGATTCGCCATGACTATCGCCTAATTTTGCTAAAGCATATGCAGCAAGGTCGTCACTGTTTTCGTAATCAAGAACCCAACCATGGTCGGTAATGTCTTCTGAATAAGTTAATGCTTCCGTTTTATATGCCTCATCACCAGTTGCCCAGTATAATTCAGCGAGTAGACAGACGTAGTTGTCTTCCCATTTATTATCTGCTCCGTAAAAACTTCCGGTAATTGTGCCACCTCCTGTATTAGATTTGTGTGCTGAAGCGTATTGATATGCATATTCTGCATGTTGTAAACATTCATCTGCATAGGTGTCGTCAAAATGACGGTACATTCGAGACATTAAGGCTAATGTAGCTCCGGCAAAGGAAACCATAGATGCATCATCCGGATTTTTTTTAATAACACGGGGACCGTCATTTTCACCACCATCGTAGTTGCCATAACCTGCCATTGTAACAGAGGTTACCCAGTTTTTATGATCATAATCACCATTACCAACCTGACTGTAAAAAGTGGATCCGTCAGGTATACATTTAATATAATAATCTGTTGCGTATTTTACTTCGTCTAAAATATCGGGAACACCATTTGGTGTGCCGGCATTTCCTTCAAAAGAAAAATTTCCTGAACTTTCGTATCCACTATAGTCTGTAGAATAGAAATCATCATACCCTTCAGGAAAAGCAGAATAACCTAATAGAAGCATATACCCTGCATAAAATTGTGTTTGCCCGAATTTTACGTGGTCACCACAATCGTGCCATCCGCCAACTAAACTGTGAGTTCCGTCAGCGTCTTTTACAAAATCGTAGCCTCTGCCGTATGTCATTATTAACCAGTTTGGACCGTAACCTGAGCGGTTTCCTCCATACATTCTGGCAGTCATCCAACCGGCTTTTACGTAATCCTGATTTGATAATTGAGAAAAAGAAGGGGTCGTTACAAGTAATGCAATAAAAATTGCAAAAAGATTAATTTTTTTCATAATATATGTATTTTATAGGATACTGTTCAAAAATACGAATTTTTTTTTTAATATAATATTTTTCATGTATTTATTATAAACACAATTAAGCCTTTAGTATTCCCTATAAATTATATTTTTAATTGACAATTGCTTGCGAGAAAAAAACTACTCTTTTTTGCCTCTTGCCTTATGCCTTATGCCTTCTAATTGACACACCTTTCTCATAACAGAGTCATAAAATTTATCTGACATAAATTTTTTGAAAAACAATAATGGTTTTGTTCCAAAACCTGCAACGTATCTGGTTTTGGGTTTACGAGTTGTAATAGATTTGATAATAATATGAGCAATTACATCGGGTGCTGCAGGATGCATGTTAGAAAATAAATTTCGTAAACCCTGAATGTGTGGTTTGTATATTGTTTTTCCTGAATATGTTTTGGCAGATTCAAGAGCAATATCGTCCCACTCAGTTGCAATCAGGCCGGGTTCAATAATAATAACGTCAATGCCGAAAGGTTTCAATTCGAATCGCAAACAGTCAGAGAGCCCTTCCAGTGCATGTTTCGAAGCATGATACCAGCCGCCAAGCGGCGAGTGTATTTTTCCGGCTACAGAAGAAATATTGATAATTTTCCCGAATGATTGTTCTCGCATATGAGGAATTACTAGTTGGCTTAATCGTGCAAGACCAAATACATTTACCTCGAATTGTCTTTTTCCTTCCGAAATAGGGACATCTTCTATTGCACCGTATGAGCCATATCCTGCATTGTTTATGAGGATGTCTATTCGTCCCTGTTCTTTTATAATTGTATCAACTAAGTCTTGTATGCCGGTATCGTCGGTAATATCAAGATAATGGGTGTGTGCTCCTTGTTCTTTAATAGATTGCATGTTTTCGACTCGTCGGGCAGCACCGTATACTATGTATCCTTCTGTGAGAAGTATTTCTGCTGTTCGTTTTCCTATTCCCGAAGATGCTCCGGTTATTAATACTACTTGTGAATTCATTATTGTATTTTTTTAAGAAAATCCATAAATAATTCTTATTTTAGTTGAAATAATCTGTAATATACTGTTATTTTTTGTGTCTGTAATGTAAAACAATAAAAATATGAAAATATATACAAAAACAGGAGATGCCGGTACAACTTCATTATTGGGTGGTACGCGTGTGTCAAAATATCATATTCGATTAGAATCGTATGGAACTATTGATGAATTGAATGCACATGTTGGTTTGCTTCGGGATATGATAGAAAATGAAGATGATTCGGCATTTTTAGCACAAATTCAACATACTTTGTTTGCTATTTGTTCGCATTTAGCTAATGAAGATCCGGATACGAAAAAAACACCGGATTTTTCCGAAAAACATATTAAACTGGTCGAACAAAAAATAGATGAATATACCGATGCTTTACCCGTATTAGCCAATTTTATAGTACCGGGTGGTCATCCGGTTTCTTCACAATGTCATGTGGCACGTACGGTTTGTAGGAGGGGGGAGCGTAATGTTATTCGTTTGTCTGAAGAAGCTTCGGTAAATCAGGATGTTATACGGTTTCTTAATAGATTATCCGATTTTTTATTTGTTTTGGCTCGAAAAATATTAAAAGATTTCAACAAAAGTGAAATAACATGGAAACCAATTTTGTAATATACTTTTTTTTTCATTTATTCGCAGAAAATTCACAACTAAAACTGTAATATTATGTATTGGACCTTAGAACTTGCTTCAAAACTCGAAGATGCTCCTTGGCCGGCAACTAAAGATGAATTAATCGATTATGCTATTCGTTCGGGAGCACCGCTCGAAGTTATCGAAAATCTTCAGGAAATAGAGGATGAGGGAGATGTCTACGAAAGTATTGAGGATATTTGGCCTGATTATCCAAGTAAAGATGATTTTTTCTTTAATGAAGATGAATATTAAGTACAAAAAATTTAAAAAAAAAGGAGTTTGTTTGTAACAAGCTCCTTTTTTTTATGTTGTTTATTTTGAATTTGCAACAAATTTTGAAAGCAGACGTAAATATTGCACTTGGTATCCGCAACTATTTTCAGTTATTGCCCATGAATTTAAAGGCCAACCGTGGTTAAAATCCATATATGATTTTAATGCCGGTTGGTTGGTGATAACAGAAACATCAAGCTCAAAACATTTTGCGTTATTTGCTTCGCTGTCGCAATCGTCCGGGCAACATGCATCCCATGAGTATGCCGGATTCGGACCTCCCACAATAAACCCCGGAGCCGGACCGTATGTTGATACTCCTGCTTTGTCCCATTTTTCAGAACCTTCCTGAAACCATTCGTGGTATACTTCTGTAACGCTCTTGCTTGCCCCCCGCGAGTTCATGTTTGTTAAATAACAAAAATTAAGAGGATTAACTCCGTGTAAGTAATGAATGTATCGGGCAGCAAGATTTTTAAAATTGGTTTCAATTTCAGTTGTTGGTGATATATCATAGGTAATAAGATTATGATAGATGTTTCCTTGTTTTGACTTAGTTCCGTTAGACCCCCATACATAATCTTTTTGATAAGCAAAATAAGCATCGGTTTGGTCGCGAATTGCAAAGAGATTGTAAATAGTATCTACTCCTTTTTTGTAGATAGATTGTATTTGAGATGCAATTTTTTCATTTGCATCAGGAAGTTTCGAGTAGTATAAAAGCATATCCTGATTAGCTTCGCCAAATGGAAAAACAAGCTGCCATGCAATCATACGTGCTTGAGTATAATTTTCCTCAAAAAATTGTTTGTATTCTTCTTTTTTAGTAAGGTCGAATAATCGCATAGATGCATGAATCTTTTTCTCAATTCGTGCTAAATCATCAACCTCTTGTTGTCCGGCAGCTAAGCCTTGCGTACCGTGTTCGGCACTGTTGTTGTAGAAAAGCACATCTGGATTTTTCTTAGCCCAATTCCATGCTTGTATTGCTGCTTTTTCGAGTTTTTGTGCAAAATCTGCATCAAATTCTTTCAACACTTTTGCACCATATGCATATGCCATTGCTCCGGAAAGTGTAGCCGAGGTGCTTGGTCCGCCCCAATAGCTCGGGTCTTTCCCCGTAGATGGGGGGCAACCATGAGAAACACCAACAACGGCAATTAAACTTCCATCCTCAAATTGCAAACGAAGTAAATGTTCGAGTCCGAATTTTACTTCATCAATTATGTCTGGAATGCCATTACCCGATTCAGGAATATTACAATCATCTGTCCATGCAGAAGGATTTTCTTCATACGCAAGAAGCAAATAGTGTATATAGTCAGCAGTCCAATTTGTATATTTATTATAGTCACCGGCATCGTACCAACCTCCGTGTACATCTTTTTCTGTTGCCGGGTTATCTTTATCTAAAAAGTTCCGACACTCCGTATCTTGTCCTTTTCCGATGTGACTTGCAGAATCAACCCATCCTTCTTCAGCATATGGTTTTTCTTTTGCAAATCCCGCACGTTGATAAAAGAATGTTCGAAAAGCATGTTTTAGAGCATTTTTGTACACATCTTCTGAAACAGAAAAAGGGAAAGAAGCATAGTTGTTTTCTTTGTCGAGAATATAATAGCTGCCATCTTCTGTCAGTTTCGAAAAATCAAAGTACCACACTTTGTCGCCGGAAGTTGAATCAATAGCTCCATTTTTCCATGAACTAATTGTATCAGAAAAAATTTCAGTATGTGTGTTCGCATTAATCACTGCAAAAGTGTTCCCCGGTGTATATGTTTCTTCGGCATCAAATCCGATTTCGGGACAACCGATAACTGCAATTTTTTCGGATTCGGGCAGATACCCAAATTGGTCGACAACAATATATGTTCCTGTGTTTACAATATCTTCTGTGTTTACTTTATTTGTGTTACAACTGTATATCATGGTGAGTGAAATTATAAATAGTAATTGTTTCATTAGTTACTTGTTTAGATAATGTTTTTAAAATTCATTTGGGGTAAAAATAATAAATATTTGGTAATTTTTTACATAAAAAAAGGGTATTTCATACAATGAAATACCCTCGTTTTTTCGTAATTATTTTTTACTGTATAAGTATATGTCGGGTTATACTTTGTTTTTTGTGTTGTATTCTAATGGTATAAATGCCTTTTGCTAATGAATTGTTCGAAAATATTTGAGAATATGAATCTGACACAAAACTTTTTTCTGAAAATACAGTTTTCCCTTCGGGTGATATTAATTGAATTGTGTAATTACCTTCCGACAATGTTTCAAATGCAAGAGTAAATATTCCTGAGCTTGGGTTTGGGTACACCTGTATGGTTTGTAACGAAACAGAATGTATTGCCGTGCCGTCAGAAATTCTATATAGTACCGGATATGATGTTGTTAACCCATGTTCATCTTTTGCACGAATTGTAATTGTTTCGCTTCCCTGCCATCCCTCTTCGGTGCAAGTAGCGGTTACATCACCATTACTGTTAATTTGAAGGCTTATTACTCCGGGAGTGTTTGCCGACCATCTCATATTATTAGCCGATGTATGATCATCAGTGAAATAGTCATTTAAATTGATAATCGGGAATTCCTCACCGATTAAAATGACTTGAGGAGGAATGTCGGTAACAACAGGAGCTTCGTTGTAAACTGAAACGTTTATTTCTATTGAGGTATTTACATTTTGATAATATTCAGATTCCACATATATAGTTACAACACCTTCTTGTATACCGGTTACTTCACCAAATTCATTGACTGTTGCAATATTTGTATTTGAACTTGACCACAACAATTCGGTAGCTGTTGTTGAGGTCGGGGTATATTCTACATTCAATTGTAGTATTTCGTCAATTAAAATCGTTGTTTTATCCGGAGGAATAATAGATATTTCTGTTGGATATATTTCGGTAACTGTTATTTCGCAGGATGTTGTTAATCCGTTTGATGTTGTTGCCGTAATGGTTGTTGTTCCGGGCGAAATACCGGTAATGAGCCCCAATTCATTAACCGTAGCAATGTTTTCATTTTCACTTGCCCATGTTATTGTTTTGTTGGTTGTTTTAACAGGCGAAATAGTTGCACCAATTGTATGAGTTTGTCCCGGTTCAAAAATCAGAGATGATGCTTCGAGTTCGATAGCTGTCGCAAATAATTCATTAACGTTTATATGAATTTCTGCAGTTTTGTTATTCGATGATTCTGCACGAATAATTGTTGTTCCGGTGTTTACACCTGTAATTTTACCGGATTGATTAACGCTTGCAATATTTTCATCATCAGAAGACCATGTTATTGTTTTGTTTGTGGTTTCTTCCGGATAGAATGTTGCGAGAGCCGTAATTGTTTCATCAACATCAATGTTCGTTTCGGTAGGAGAAACCCGAATACTGTCTGCCGGAATAGAAACTTCAATAATGGTAACTATACAGGTATCAATAGAACCGTTTAGTGTTTGAGCATATAATTCTGTTGTGCCAATGTTATTTCCGGTTAGTGTTCCATTTGTTGAAACGCTCGCAATATTGGTATTTTCAATTGACCAATAAATTGTTTTATGTGTTGCATTTTCAGGATAAATTTCGGCAGATATTTCTTGTGATTCGTTAATTGAAAGTGTAATGGAATGGGTTGACATCACAATGCTGTCTGCGTAGATTGGCATAACAGTAACGGTACAGGTGTCTGTTTTTCCGTTTGATGCTGTTGCTATTATTGAAGCAGTCCCCGGATTTATTGATTTTATCATTCCGTTTTGGTCTACTGTTGCGACGGAGATTTTATTGCTCGTCCAAACCACTGTTTGGTTGGTAGCGTTTTCTGGTGTAATTTCAGCCGATATTTGATGAGAAGCATCAGGAAACATATCTACATAATCTTGACTTATAATAATTTCTTCTACCGAAATTGTATTTAAGCGTACTGTAACGGTACAGGTGTCTGTTTTTCCGTTTGCTGTTGTTGCAATAATATTTGTTGTTCCAGTAGATTTTCCGAGAATTTTTCCGGAGGTGTTTACCGAAGCGATACTGGTATCTGAAGATGTCCAGGTAATTGTTTTGTTTGTTGTGTTTTCGGGATAAAAACTTGCTATCAGTTGTTGATTTTCGGAAACACGAATGTTTACATCATTTGTATTAAGACTTATGGATTCTGCTTCAATTGGTCGTACAACAATTGTTATCTCTGATGTAATGCCATTGCTTGTTGTTCCCGAAATGATAACCGTGCCGGGAGATAATGCGGTAACTTGTCCTAAATCATTTACTGTTGCCCGATTAACGTTGCTTGTCGCCCATTCAATGCTTCGGGCAGTTGTGTTTTCGGGTTCAAATAGCACCTGTACCGTTTGTGTTGTGTTTACATTCATTGAATCAAGACCAATTTCTAATGAAATATGTGTAGGTTGAATATTTTTTACTGTTATGATGCATTCAGCAAATTTATCATTATGTGTTCGTGCCGTTATTGTCGTTTGTCCGGCAGATTTTCCGTATACCATTCCGTTTTCATCAACTGTTGCAATAGTTGTGTCAGAACTTGTCCACGTAATTGAGGTGTTTGTCGTATTTTCCGGTAAAATTGTTGCATTTAACGAGAGTTCGTCATATACAAAAATTGATGCGGAAGATTCTGATAATGAAATAGAACTCGCCGGAATAGGCGTAACTGTAACTTCGCAAGATGCTGATAGATTATTTACAGTTGTTGCTGTTATTGTTGCTGTGCCAAGTGAGTTGCCGATAATTGTTCCTGATGCATCAACACTAACGATTGATGGATGTGAACTTGACCAAGAAAGAGATTTGTCATCTGCATTTGTTGGTTCAATTGAAGGTGAAAGTGTTGTTTCACTTTCAATATTTATTTCGAGTGTCTCTGTAAGAGAAATCGAAGAGGGGAGGCGTTCGATTACTGAAACGACAATTGTGTCTGATATTTCTGGTGATTGCTTACTTATACATATTATATAACATTTTCCGATTGTTGAAAGTGTTGAGATTGTTCCATTGTTTACTGTAGCTATAGCGGTATTGCTTGATGTCCATGTAAGAGAATCATTT
>CAZLCY010000063.1:0-12770 GCA_964558075.1 uncultured Bacteroidales bacterium | reverse complement strand
ATTAGATATAGCATCGTTACGAAAAACGTGGTTTCATACTTCATACTTATTAGATGCCGAACAAAGCGGCATAAAAAAAGCAGCAGAGCGTTACAATTCTTTTGATAAGATACCCTTACAATTTGCATTTCCACAAAATTTTTCCGGAAAAATAGCTGATTATGTCCTTTCCCTTCATCGTACCGAAAAAACGAATATTCGAGCAGCTATTATTCGAGAAAAAGGTGTTAACGGTGACCGCGAAATGGCTTGGTGCCTACATGCAGCGGGATTTGATGTAAAAGATGTTCACATGACAGACCTTATAAGTGGTCGTGAAACATTAGAGGATATTTCCTGTATTGTATTTGTCGGTGGATTTTCAAATTCTGATGTGCTTGGTTCCGCTAAAGGCTGGGCAGGTGCATTTTTATATAATGAAAAAGCAAAAGAAAGCCTCACTGCATTTTATGCTCGAAAAGATACGATAAGTCTTGGTGTATGTAATGGTTGCCAGTTGATGGTTGAACTCGGTCTTGTTCAAAATGCAGGCGAAATAATCACAATGGAACATAATGATTCTCATAAATTTGAGTCATCATTCCTGACCGTTGATATTCCACAATCGAATAGCATTATGTTACACAGCCTTATTGGTTCAAAACTTGGTGTATGGATAGCTCACGGTGAAGGTAAATTCAAATTATCATCACAATCGCAACAAGCACTTAAATATACATATAATTCATATCCGGCAAATCCTAATGGTTCAGACTTTGACACTGCCGGGGTTTGTTCTGAAGACGGACGTCATTTGGCAATGATGCCACATTTGGAACGATCATTATACGCATGGAACTGGGCTCAATATCCGGCAGAAAGAAACGATGAAGTATCTCCTTGGATAGAAGCTTTTGTTAATGCTCGAAAATGGATAGAAAAACACGATAAATAACCTAAAAGTCATTGATTATGAAATATGTAAATACAGACACAATTGCCGGTCAGGAAATTGTTGAATCACTTGGTTTGGTTCGCGGAAGTACAGTACGTGCCCGAAATGTTGGACGGGATATTTTTGCAAGCATCAAAAATCTTGTTGGCGGAGAAATATCCGAATACACCCGTCTTCTTGCTGATGCCCGCGAAGAAGCTCTTTCGCGTATGCTTAAAGATGCTGAACAATTAGGTGCAGATGCAATTGTTAATGTTCGTTTTATGACTTCGGCTGTCGGACAAGGATTAGCCGAAATATTGGCTTACGGCACTGCGGTAAACTTGAAGTAAATTCAGTAACAACATAATAATCACACTTCTTCCATATGGAATAAAATGTTATATATATATATGTTTAAGATTTCTGTTTCAATAACTGACTATACAAATTATTCATATTTGAACATAAGGCACGATAATCAAATTTAGAAACAATCACATCAGAAGCATAGGAAGACATATTGGTTCGTAACACATCATCATCAATTATTTGTAAAAGTTTTTGTGAAAAATCAGAAACAGTATTCTCAGATAAAAGAGCGGTTTTGCCCTCCTCTACTATATTTTCAATTCCACCAACATTTGTTGAAACAATTGGCTTTCCGCTAGCCTGTGCTTCAATGAGACTTACCGGAGTGCCTTCGTTTTTCGATGTTAAACCAACAATATCAACACCGGCATATACCTTATCTACATCCTGAATCCATGATGTGAAAATTACAGATTCACCATTATAGGAACTGTCGGGATGTGCATACGAAAGATCTAATGATTCACAAACCGAATACAAATACTCTTTCAATTCGCCATCTCCTACAATACAGGCACGAATATCTTTTTGAGTATGACGAACACAATATTGAAATGCCTGTAAAAATAGTTCATGATTTTTAACCGGTACCAATCGCCCCACTATACCAATAACAATTGTATGTTCGGAAAATTGATACCTTTCACGAAATGAATGACGTTTTTCCGGAATACCTTCAATAAAATTATCAAGCTTAAATCCGAGAGGAATAACATGTATTTTGTCCGGATTACAAATTTTAAACTCATCCCCTAATTCTTTTTTTTGAATATCGCTAATTGTAACAATTGCTGTTGATTTTTTTGCCAGAAACCGTTCTATAATTAAAAAAATCTTTGTTTTCCAGCTCGAAAAATACGAATGAAATACATGTCCGTGAAACGTGTGAACAATTACGGGAACACCACATAAAAAAGCTGCAATACGCCCTAATGTACCGGCTTTAGCTGCGTGAGTATGAACAATATCGGGTTTTTCTTTTCGAATAATTTTTACAATCTGCCACAATGCTAATATATCCTGAAACGGATTGATACTCCGACGCATTTGAGGAACAATAGTATATGATAAATCTAAATCATTTAAAATATACTCCGAACTGGCTTCTGACTCATTTTTTTCACCACCAATAAGTATGGTTTCAAAATCATCACCAATATATTTTGACAAATATGCCACATTATATGTTGGACCACCAACGTTAAATCTATTTAATATTCGTACAATTTTATGCATTCATCATGTATTTTTTCCACCATTTTTGAAACACAACTAAAGCCCAAATTTTCCCGGCAGCATCTCCCGGATTATTTGAAAGTAATTGTTTTCGTAGTAATTGTATTTCACCTGAATTAAAAATTTTCTGTTCTTCAATAAAAGATGGTGACAAGACTTCACCAATTATCGGTTGCAAAACAGTACAGCACCATGTGTGTAAAGGAACCTCAAATCCCTTTTTGGGTCTGTTATACAATTCCGAAGGTAAATCGCCCCTGAACGCATCTTGTAATAATCTCTTTTTTAAATGATTATCTATTTTATAATCTTGAGGTAACGAGTTTGCGAATTGTACAATATTGTGATCTAAAAAGGGTGTTCGCACTTCAAGACTGTGCAACATCGACATTCTGTCTACTTTGGTTAACATGTCATTTGGTAACACAAGATTTTGATCGGCATACAACACATCCTGAACAGATGAATCAGTAAAATGTGCTGTGTAATTCTTTAAATCATTTATAGTATACATCGAGGGCAATACCAATTGTTTCACACTTTCTTGGGATTGAATAGAACACCAGACAATATATATTTCTTCGGGAGAAAACCGTGCTGCCTCAGCAAATCGAATAAGTTGACGAACAAGATTTCCTGCTTTGGAATTTCTCGAAGCAGAAAAAGATTGAAATAAAGGCAAAAAATATGACAACAATCGACTTACCCGAGGATATTTTTGCAAGAGATAATGAGCTTTGTGTTTATTATAGCCCGAAAATAACTCATCGGCGCCATCACCCGAAAGAGCAACAGTAACATGCGGCTTTACATATTTACTTAACATCGAAACCGCAATAGCAGAAGAGTCAGCAAATGGCTCATCAAACGAATCTAAAATTGATACCATATGCTCCTCAAAATCCTTATCTGAGACAGCAATAATAGTATGATTGGAATTAATTTTTTTCGCTACCATTTCTGCATACTTCGTTTCGTCGAAATACGGATTATCACGAAAACCAATAGAAAAGGTTTGTAGTGTAGAAACATGTCTTGAGGCGATTGTTGAAATAACCGAAGAATCAATACCACCGCTCAAAAACGTACCCAACGGTACATCAGAAATAAGTCGTTCAGAAACCGAAGCATCTAATTTTGTTCGCAACAATTTTTGAGCATCTTCATATGAACCTTCAAATTTTGTATCCTCTGTATATTGCGGAATAGAATAGAATTGTTTTTTCTCGACAGAATCGGAAGAAACATACAAATATTCGCCCGGAGCTAATTTATAGACCGATTCCAGAATAGAATCAGGTGCAGGAATGTACTGTAATTGCAAATACGAACTCAAAGCCCCGAAATTTATTACCTTCTCAAAAGGGTACGGAAATAAAGCGGATAATTCAGAAGCAAAACAAATAAAATCATTTTGCTTAGAATAATACAAAGGTTTTATCCCAATTCTGTCGCGAGCAATAAAAACAGTTTTTTCGAATGAATCGTAAATTGCAAAAGCAAAAAAGCCGGAAATTTTATCGAGGCACGCTTCTTTATATTTTATAAACAAATACAAAAGCACCTCAGTATCAGATGTTGAGACAAAAGAAACACCATCAGATTTTAATTCCGAATAATAATTGCGATAATTATAAAACTCGCCATTATACACAATAGTGTATCGCCCCGATGCATCTGTAAAAGGCTGATGAGCTTGTTCCGAAGTATCAATAATAGATAAACGGGCATGTCCAAAACAAACTGTTTCATCAGAGAAAACCCGCTGAAAATCGGGACCGCGATGAGTTAATTTAGAAAGAGAATGTGTTACCGAATCGGCATATTCATTAGTAATATACGAAAAAGAATATATTCCGGTAATTCCACACATACACTCAATTTAATTTCACAATAGATTTACTGTAAAGACTCCAAAGCTTTTTGAATACGAACAAGAGCTTTGTCTATATTTTCGTCTGAGGTTGCAAAAGAAAATCGGATACATTCAGGATTACCAAACCCCTCTCCCGATACCGAAGCAACATGTCCTTCAGACAAAAGAAATAAACTTAATTCATAGGCATTTTTCAAAACAGTACCGGCAGCCGTCTTTTTACCAATAAAAGCAGAAACATCGGCAAACACATAAAATGCCCCATCTGGAATTTCAACTTTCATTCCCTGAATTTTCTTCAAGCCTTCTATCATTAGATTCCTACGACGTAAAAAAGCCTCTGTCATCATTTTTGGAAAATCCAACCCTCCATTCAATGCGGCAATAGCAGCTTTTTGTCCGATAGAAAAAACGCCCGAAGTTACCTGACCTTGCAATTTAACACAAGATTTTGCAATAGACTCATGAGCAGCCATGTAGCCAATACGCCAACCGGTCATAGAAAAAGCTTTCGAAACTCCGTTTACCACAATTACCTGATTTTTAATTTCCGGAAATTGAGCAATAGACTCATGTTTTCCCTTATAATTGATATGTTCATAAATTTCATCAGAAACAATCAGAATTTGAGGATTTTTTGCAAACAACTTAGCAAGACTCTGCAATTCATCTTTTGTATACACAGCTCCCGAAGGATTAGACGGCGAACTAAATACAAACATTCTTGTTTTTGACGTAATAGCTTTCCCCACCTGTTCGGGAGTAACTTTAAACCCCGTATCGATAGACGAATGAATATAAATTGGTTTAGCCTCAGCAAGTTTTATTGCCTCAGGATAACTAACCCAATATGGCGTTGGAATAAGAACTTCATCATTCGGGTTTAATAAACTGAGAAAAATATTAGACAAAGAATGCTTTGCTCCCGCAGATACAACAATCTGATTTGGATTATATTCGAGATTATTTTCCCGCTTAAATTTATCACATATAGCTTGAATTAAATCAGCATATCCTGCAACCGGTGTATAAAAGGTAAAATTGTCATCAATAGCCTGTTTTGCCGCATTCTTAATATAATCGGGCGTTGTAAAATCAGGTTCACCCACACTTAAATTGATTACATCTACTCCTTCTGCCTGTAATTCTCTACTTTTTTGAGCCATCGCTAAAGTTTGCGATGATGCTAATGACGCTAATCGTTTTGAAGTTTGTTCCATGAATATTTTTTTTAAAATCATGCAAATATACTTTTTTTTACACAAGATTTATCATGAAACATAAAGTCTTACAAACTATTTTTGTTGATTTTTTACAATTAATTAATAATCAACTTTTTTTGAAGGTAAGAAGATTTTCCTTTTTTAAATTTTTCGAATACGAAACACAAAACATACCTATAAAAGTAAGTAAGCCATTCAACAACAATATTTCATACCCAAAATTATATTCCCAAAAGCGAGTAGAAATAACCGAAAGAAAGAAGCAAAGTAGCGGTGAAATTACAGCTATATATGGAATGAATTTATCTTTAATATTTCGTTTAGTAAAAAGTCCGAATGCGAACATGCCGAGTATAGGTCCATATGTATACCCTGCTGCCGTAAAAATGGCATCAATAACCGCATTATTATTAATAAGATGAAACACTAGTATAACACCGGCTAATAAAACAGAAAACAACACATGACTTACCCGCCGTTGCGTACGCACCTGTTTTTCAGTTTTATGTGTTATACCAACAATATCAATAGTAAAACTTGTGGTAAGAGCAGTTAAAGCCGAGTCGGCACTCGAAAAAGCAGCTGCAATAATTCCCAGTAGAAAAAACACACCAGCAAACAAACCAAACTCATGCGTAGCAAGATACGGATATAAATCATCGGTATTAACAAAAACATTCGTGTCGGGGTTAAATGCAAATTCCGAGTCAGGAAAAGCAGATATACCCATTTGCTGTATATACATATATAATAAAGCACCTAAACCGAGGAAGAATAAATTAAACACCAAAAATGAACTGCCATACCAATACATATTTTTCTGTGCATCTTTGAGATTGCGACACGAAAGATTTTTCTGCATCATATCTTGATCGAGCCCGGTCATCACAATAGTAATAAAAGCACCGGAAACTATTTGCTTAAGAAAATGCCATTTTGAGTTCCATTCAAAATTAAACATACGAGAATAATCAGAATCAGCAATCGTTTGCACAACAGACATATCACCAAAATCTAATCGTTTAACCACTATAAATATAGTAATAACAACAGCAGACAGTAAAAAAAAAGTTTGCAAGGTATCGGTCCAGATAATAGTTTTAATGCCGCCTTTATTCGTATAAATCCAAATTAGTGCAATTGTTACAATAGTTGTCAGCTCAAAGGGAATATTATAATGATTAAAAAAAGATATTTGTAAAACCCTCGCTACAATATAGAGACGAAAAGCGGCACCAATAGTTCGTGAAAGAAGAAAAAATGAAGCTCCCGTTTTATACGAAAACCTTCCAAAACGTTGCTCCAAATAGGTATAAATAGAAGTGAGCTCTAAAGAATAATATAAGGGAAGTAATATTTTTGCAATAATTATATATCCGATAATATATCCGAGAACCAACTGGAAATAATAAAAATTACTGTTGCCTACCCAACCGGGTACAGAAATAAATGTAACACCGGAAAGACTTACACCTACCATACCAAAAGCAACCACAAACCAGGGGGCTTTTTTATTTGCATTAAAAAATGCGGCATTATCCGCATTTCGTGAAGTATATCGTGAAATAATAAATAATACCGAAAAATATACAACAATAACACTACCGACAATAAAAGGACTCATATTTAATTTTTTTCAAACATATTACTTTTAACAGAAAAATGTATGTCATATAAAAAATATATATTCACTACTTATTCACATAAAAAAATAAAAAATGAGAAAAGGCTGGTTTTTTAATATTTTTTTTATATTTTTGAAAATAAGAATAACAAATAAGGAGGAGAAATGAAAAAATGTGCTGTTTATCTATATTTTTTATATATTTTTTTTATTTTTAACAAATTTCGTATATCTTTAAATTTTTAATTATAAACCATTTATTTTTAAATTAATTTCAATATGAACAAACAAGAATTAGTAGCTGCTATTGCAGCAGAAGCAGATTTATCAAAAGCTGCAGCGGAAAAAGCTTTAAATGCAACTTTAAGTGCAATTAAAGGTGGGTTATCAAAAGGTGAAAGCATCCAATTAGTTGGATTCGGAACTTTTTCAGTAGGTCAACGTTCTGCTCGTACAGGTAGAAATCCACAAACTGGTAAAGAAATTAAAATTGCAGCCAAAAAAGTAGCTAAATTTAAAGCTGGTAAAGCTTTATCTGAAGCTGTTAACTAGTAGCAAAACACAACTTACAAAAAAAGCTCTCAATATTAATTGAGAGCTTTTTTTTTGTCCACCCTTTTTATTATGGATTAAGTAATGTATACAAAATAGTTTATCGATAATATTCTTCAAATTCACCTTCATCATATGCTTTTAGCATTTTTTTCATCTTTCCGGTAATTTTTACATTATTTTTTTCATCGCGGATATATTCAACGAGTGTAACTACCGCTTGCTTATGAAAATTCGTTGCTCCTGAAAGAGCTTCATGTACAAGAGCTGCATGATACACTTGCAATAAATTTACATTTTTTTTATGTTCCAAAGATTCTTTCACAAGAGAATTAACTACAATAGTATAATTCATAGTGCGTTTCATCCAGTCACTTACATCTTGTGCCATATCTGTGTATTCCGGGGTAGAATATAACACATGTTGTGAAAGAATAAATTTTGAAATTTTCAATATACAATCTTCAGCTTCAGCAGCAGTTTCGCTATTTGTAACTTCAATTGACTGACATTGGGAAGGAACTTGTTGAGAAAACGAAGAAAACGTTACCCCAACTACTAAAATACTCGAAAAAATAAATCCTGATGTTTTCATAACTCATAAAATTTGAAGTTTGTAAAAAAAAGTAATGGACGGTGAAATAAAAAAGCCGCAACACCATGAAAAGAGAAGTTTTATAAAAAAACTATTCACCCATCCATTACCTGTGTCAATTTTTTATGAGTTTACGCATTGCTCCGTAAATAGTTTTCAAAATTAACTATTTTATTTTAAAATACAAGGATTATCTTCATTTTTTTCTTACAAAACAAAAAATTATTTTTGCTGAGAATACAAATATAAAATAAAATGACAAAAAAAGTTGGTTTTTATACACTTGGTTGTAAGCTGAACTATGCCGAAACAGAAGCAATAGCACGTAATATGTCCTTACAAGACTACACGTCAGTCCCCTTTTCTTCCTTTGCCGATTATTATGTTATAAACACCTGTAGTGTAACCGAACTTGCAAATAAAAAAAGCAGAAGTGCTATTCGTAAAGCTCTAAAAATAAACCCCGAAGCAATTATTATTGTTATTGGGTGTTACGCCCAACTCAAACCGGAAGAAATAGCGAAAATTGAAGGTGTTTCCATTGTTTTAAGTACAAAAGATAAATTTGCTATACCTTATTATATAAAAAAACTTGAATCATCACAAGATTCACATCTCATCTCATCCTGCGAGCGAGATGAGATTGAAATTTTTAATAGTTCATATTCCCTTAAAAAACGCACACGATCATTTCTGAAAGTGCAAGATGGATGCAATTATTTTTGTTCGTACTGCACAATACCTTTGGCACGAGGAAAAAGCAGAAATGCACCAATTTCTCAGATAGTATCACAGGCAACAGAAATAGCAAACAATAATATTCGAGAAATTGTGCTTACCGGCATAAATATCGGAGATTTTGGGAGAAGCACCGGTGAAACATTTTTCGAACTAATACAAGAACTTGATAAGATTAAAGGAATAAACCGGTATCGAATTTCATCAATTGAGCCAAATTTATTGACAAGTGAAATTATTGATTTTGTACGGGATTCACAAAAATTTATGCCTCATTTCCATATACCGCTGCAATCTGGTTCAAATAAAGTATTACAATTAATGAGAAGAAAATATTCTACGGAATTTTTTGCTGCAAAAATTAATGAAATCCACACAAAAATTCCTCATGCAGGTATTGGAATTGACGTTATTGTGGGAACTCCGGGAGAAACAGAAAAATTATTTATGGAAACCTACTCTTTTTTACAAAGCCTTCCTATCTCCTATTTACATGTGTTTACCTATTCCGAACGTGAAGGCACAGATGCTTTGCAAATTGCCCCTATAGTACCCAAACAAGAACGTCATAAAAGAAGTATGTTGGTGCATGAATTAAGTGAAAAAATACAAAATAATTATTTTATAAAACATGATAAAACCATACACCCTGTGCTTATAGAAACTAACAAAAATAATATATACACAGGATATACCGACAATTATATAAAAACTAAAATTTACTCAGAGAAAGACATTCACAATACAATACAAAAAATAAAATTACAACATGAATCTCATAATCATATGACAGGGGAAATTCTCTAATTTTTTGAAACTGTTGCTGTAAACAAAAATATTTTGTCGTTTTTTCTTCGCTATTAAAAAATAGATGTTATTTTTGTGAAAATCATTACTTATAATATAAGTATAGTTCTAATAAATATAAATTAACTAAAATTATTTTCTATGCAATTCGGATATTTTGACGACGAAAAGAAAGAGTATGTTATTACGACTCCTAAAACGCCAATCAAATGGATTAACTACGTTGGTACACTTGATTTTGGAGGTATTGTAGACAATACCGGTGGTTCATTAATTTGCAAGGGCGATCCTGCATTAAACAGAATTACAAAATATATTGCACAAATGCCACAATCTGATTTTAAAGCATCAAGTGTATATATACGAATCAAAAATGAAGACGGAACATACACTGTATTCTCTCCATTTTTTACACCTACTTTAAAAGAGCTTGACAAATTTGAATGTCATATTGGATTATCATATTCAAAATGGATTGTTGAAGGATTCGGATTAAAAACAGAAATTACAATTTTTGTTCCTCAAGGTTCTCAAACCTTATTGCAAGATATTAAAGTTACCAATATTTCCGGAAAAGACCTCGATGTTGATGTTATACCGGTATATGAATTCACTCACTTTGATGCATTAAAGCAATTAACTAATGCCGACTGGGTTCCTCAAACAATGACACTGAATGCACACAAAGAAGCATCTGGCCATGTTGTTCTTGAGCAATATGCATTTATGAAAAAAGCATATGCGGTTAATCTGGTTACCGCAGACCGTCCGGTTTCTTCGTTTGATGGTGACAGAAAAGTATTTTTAGGTGATAATGAATACGGCTCATTTGCTGATCCCAAATCATTACAAAATGCAGAATTATCTAATACTGAATGTTTACGAGGAGATAACATTGCTGCTTTAATGTTAAAACTTGGTACTCTCGCAAACGGTCAAACAGAACGAACATGTACTCAATTATCTCAAAAAGATTCTGTAGCACAAGGAAAAGAGGAAATCGAAAAATACCGAAACTTAGCAAATGTTGATGCCGCTTTTGAACAATTAGCTGCTTGGTGGAACAATTACTTATCGGTAATGCACATTGAATCTCCTGACCCATCATTTAATTCAATGATTAATGTACACAACCCTCGTCAGTGTCACACTACAAAAAACTGGTCTCGCTATTTATCATTATACCAATTAGGATATGGAGCTCGCGGTATTGGCTTTAGAGATTCATCACAGGATCTTATTGGTGCGATTTCTCATATGCCCGAAGAGGGACGTGAATTAGCAGAACGCTTACTTTCGGTACAAAAACCGGATGGTTCAGCTATGCACCAATTTTTCCCTTCTACTATGGAAGCCAATGAAGGTGATTCTCGTGAAGAACCTGAATTGCCAGACTATTACGGTGACGACCACTTATGGATTGTGCAAACAGTTTCTCAATATCTTAAAGAAACCGGTAATTTAGATTTTCTTACCAAAGAAATTACATTTTACGAAAAGAAAGTACCACTCGAAAAGCGTGAAAAAGGCACTGTTTTGGAACACCTCAAACGTTCAATAAATTTCACGTGGAATGATAGAGGAAAACACGGTTTACCTCATTTAGGTTTTGCAGACTGGAATGACACCGTCAACCTTGCGAAAGGAGCTGAATCAATATTTAATGCAAATCTTTTTGGTAAAGCTATTATTGAAATGTATGACATCTGCGATGCTATAGGTGATGCAGAATACAAAAAAACATTACAAGGCTACTACGAAGAAATGAAAAAGGCTGTCAATGAATCTGCGTGGGACGGCAAATGGTGGATTCGATACTTCAGAGCAAACGGAGAACCTATCGGTTCAAACACAAACGAAAAAGGTAAAATATACACGAACGGTCAATCATGGACGGTTATTTCCGGTTTCTCTGAAGGGGAACGAATGATTTCTTCTTTGGATTCAGTGTACGAAAAATTAAATACAGCAAATGGTATTAAACTAAGTTGGCCGGGATACAATGGATTTGATCCTGAAATTGGTGGTGTGTCAACCTACCCTCCGGGAGCAAAAGAAAATGGCGGTATATTCTTACACGCAAATCCATGGGTTATGATTGCTGAAACAATTGCCGGACGTGGCGACAGAGCTTTCCAATATTACAATCAAATTAATCCTGCTTCGAATAATGACCGATTAGATGTGTTTGAATCTGAACCATATTGTTATCCACAAAACATATTGGGTGATGAACACCCACAGTTTGGCTTGGGTAGAAACGCATGGTTATCAGGAACATCATCGTGGACTTATATTGCGGGAACACAATGGATTGCGGGTGTTAGACCAACTATTACGGGTTTAATCGTTGACCCTTGTATTCCAAAATCATGGAAAACATTGCGTGTTACCCGTAAATTCCGTGGAGCTACATATAACATCAATATAACTAATCCAAATGGCGTTTCTAAAGGAATTTCTTCAATTACTGTAAACGGAGAAAAAATTGAAGGTAATAAACTTCCGATTTTCACCGAGGGTGAAGTTGCTGTTGAAGTTGTTATGGGATAATCTGATATATTCAGAATAAATAAATTAAAAAAACGATGAACAGTGTTGTTCATCGTTTTTTTTTTTCCTTATATTATGTGATTAAGTATTGAGTATAGGCTTGGTTTACAAAAAAAAAAACTATTTTTTTTTAAAATATTTTAAAAATGAGGGGTTTTACATTCTTGTGTGTTTTTAATTTTTTTTCATGTTAACTTTAAATTTTTAAGTCCACATTAATTTGTAGAAAACAAAACGGCTTCCCAAATAACGAATTTTTGAAAAACATAAAAAAAAACAAT
>CAZLCY010000062.1:0-12804 GCA_964558075.1 uncultured Bacteroidales bacterium | reverse complement strand
AAGATATTCTAACTATCAACGATTATGGAAGAAGAGTATACCCTCAGTTTTTAGATACTCAAACATATACATTTGGTACCAAGAATGCTTTTTTGGCAGATTGTATTACACTTGCCTATAATGGGAAAGAGGTAAAAGAAGTATTTAATGCATATACTACCCCGAACGTAAAATCAATTTCAATACAGTTGCCTTCGTTTATTAAAAAGCTTCTACCCGGCACAGAATCGCCAGAATCAAATATTGTGTATACCCCCAATTCAATTATTGATGATAGAATGCATACCATATGTTTGTATGTTAATAATAGCTTATCAAATGAATTCTCAAAGCAAAACCCGATAAACATTCATAAGAAATATGAATATAATTATGAAAATAATCCTGATTGGTATCGTTATATTTTTATTGATAATACTGATGTTACCTGTAAAAACAAAAAAATGTTGAAAGAATTAATCCAACAAGCTACGTATGCACGCTGGATAGAAAAAGAAGGTTTACTGTATGGAATTACCAGGTATTCATTTATGGGAATTACGACTGAAAATTGGTTTTCACAAAATATTTTATGGCATCATTTTGAAACCATGTATTATGAAATGGTAAAATTAAGCCTAGCACAAAAAGCATCAATACTTCGGTTTAACAATGAAATAACTGAAATTATAACTTTTCCTGATAAAGATAACGAACAAAAAGAAAAAGCTGAACAAATCAGTATTTTATCGGGCAAGTATTTCCGGTTTTCAAACAAGCTTTTTTTTACCGAAGTTACAGCTCAAGATCAAGGCATTGAGCTATATAACATAATACAGAATCAACTAGGGATTCCAAATGAAATTAGACAGCTTAACAGACGAGTTGATGAAATGTTTCAATATGTAAATATGCTTGCGGATAAACTTGAAAACAAAAAATTAAAAAATATTTCCATATGGGGTGCTGCTCTTCTTATACCAAGTCTAATACTTGCATGGGCACAGGTTATGTGCGAAGAAAAATCTTGGTGTATATGCAATTCTTCGTGGTTATTAGGTGCAATATGTGTTGGTGTTGGTGGTGGTGTTTATCTTTTAGTGAAAAAACGGCAAAAAAAATAAAACTGATATTATAGTATTTAAAACAAATAACCATGTATTCTCACACATTTACACTTAAACAACATACTCCACATATTCATTTTCAAGGAGAGCAGAAAAATGCTACGTTAAGGGCAACGGAAATAAAACCACGTTTTGATGCTTTTTTACACAAATATGCAGGCTGTTCGGAAACTCATAAAATTCCAAAATGTTCATCTAATTCATATAATTATAAACTTCACATTGTTTGTAAAAAAAATAAAGAAGAAAAAAAATTTGGACATTATTTTGGAGACAATACAATGTATAAGTATGATACTATTACAGTTACATTTTCATCGTATGTTCAAGATTTGTGTGAAAAAATTAAAACGTATTTCCCTATTTTTTGTATTACAACAAATTTTGGAGCATCTGCAAATAAAGGATATGGTAGTTTTACGGTAGCAAAAATTGACGAACAAGATTATAAATGCCAAAAATCAATAGTAGAAGTATTAAAAACATATACAAAAGCTGAAATCGTTCTCATAAAAGAAAATCAAAACCAACTTAATACTATTAAATATGATTACCAATTGCTTAAAAGTGGTAAGAATTTTAAAGGCTATGAAAAATCAACCTTGTTTTTATATTTTATAAAAAAGGTAAATCCTTCTATTCGCTGGGAAAAACGTTGGATTAAACATAAAATAGAAGAGAAAAGAAATAAGTGCCCTCTTTGGGGAAGCAAAAATGTTCGATATCAGAAAACAAACCTCGCTCCAATAAATGTAATAAAAGAAAATGGCACTTTCAAAGATAAAAATCATTGGGATAGTCCTCCAGAAAATTTTGAATATGGTTTTGTGCGTGCATTATTAGGGCTTGCAGATAAACATGAATATTTAAAGGAGTTTAAAAGTAATGGGAAAATTGTCCCAAATAAAACTGAAAAAATAACAATATCTATTTCTCATGATACTATACAAAGAATATCATCACCCTTATATTTTAAAGTAATAGAATCTTATATTTATTTAATTGGTTTTCCGGTTAACAATAGTGTTTTAAAAGAAGAATTTACTTTTAGGATAGATAATGAACCATGTAATGAAATGTTGAAGATACCAAGCGAATTTTCAACCAAAGAATTCTTGGAGTTTGCAATTTTAACAGATGCTGGCGATTCAAAAATTAAGTATAAAAAAATTTTCTAACCAAATAATTATGAACAATAAAAAGTATATAGGGGTTACTATTGGCCCAATATATCAAACATTTTCGAAGGCTCGAAAATTAAAAGAATTTTGGTGTGTTTCATATTTGTTTTCACATATAATGAAACTTATAACAAAGAAAGTGTATGATAAAAAGTATTCTATTATACTTCCTACTATTAATGACACAAATATTTTTCATGAAAAACGTGTCGGACTATTTCCTGATTGGCTAATTTTTGAATCGTCTAACAATGCATATAATAATATGTCTACATATATTTTAGAAGCAATACAAGAGACTTCTAAATTACTCTCTGCTTCTAAATCTAAACAAGTATATGATTTTTTATGTGATTATTTAAAAATCTATTATATTGAATTATCGGTGCCATTTCATGAAAACCCTAATGTTTTTATAGGTGAAAAATTACATCAAATAGAATTGCACAACCCTATTCCATCTATGGATTTTGTTGATCATTTATACCAAATATTTGATGAGATAGACAAATCTTCATTATATGAAGAACACTATTTAGAAAATGGGAAAAATTTACATCATCTTTCAATGATTGCTATTGCGACAAAGGAGTTTGCCTGTAATCAAAAATATTTAAATGTCATTGAGAAGCACAAAGAAGATGAAGATTTTTTTGCAGAACTATCTAAAGAAGCTACTATTGATATAAAAACATATCATAAATATGTTGCTATAGTAAAAGCAGATGGCGATAAAATTGGACGAGCTCTCTGTTCAGAAAATGCAAAACCAGAAGAACTATCAAATATATTACTGCAATGGGGTAAAAACAGTCGAAATTATATTGATGCGTATGGCGGCGTGCCAATATATATTAGTGGCGACGATCTATTCTTTTTTGCACCTGTTGTGGTTGATAATAACAATAATATCATTACTCTTATTGAAGAAATTTCACAAAACTTTAATTCACTTTTTGAAAACTATACCTCTGATTCAAAACCTACCGTTTCATTTGGTATTTCTATAACATATTATAAATATCCTTTATATGAGGCAATGGCTTTATGTGACGAGCTTTTGATTTCTGCTAAAAACAAAGGCGGTAATTGTGCCGAAATGTATATTTTAAAGCATTCAGGACAAATATTTACCATGAATTACGTGCCAAGCAAATGTGATTTACTGAATAAATTTTTACAAGAATTAAGTGAGAACCATAATGTATTAATAAATAGTGTGTCTCATCATTTACGTGAAAATGAAGAGATCTTTTCAATAATTAGCAGTGATAAAGACCGTATTTCTGCTTTCTTTGAAAATTGCATTGAAAGTTCAAATACAACTATAACAAAAATAATACGTGATATTACGATAGAAAAATGTACTCAAAAGAATGGTTCATACAAAGAAAAAATACATGAAGTCTATAGTATAATTCGCATTGTTAAATTTCTTAAAGGACTCGATAAAAATGATAAATAAACAACACTACACATATCGTGTTAATATTATTCCAATAGGATCATATTATTTTGGTGGAGAACGTACATTTAATCCTGCCGACGGAAGTAGAGCTAATTATTTTGCAAAAGGCAGAACAATACCGCAGCAAACTACAATTCTCGGAATGCTACGTTTTGCCTTGTTAAAAAAGTTTATTACAACTACAACAGAAACTCCTTTGTCTGTTGATGAATTAATTGGCTCACACGGATTTAATGGCTCTAAAACAAGCTACGGTATTATACAGAATATTTCACCATTGTTTTTGCAATATAAAAACCAATGTTTAGAGCTTGCAGGAATGGATTGGCAAATATATGATACCGGATTTCAGAAATTTAAATTTGAAAAAACTCCTATAAAATCATATTTAGATAAAGTAAATACTAAACCGGAAAACATAAAAAAATTTATACCGCAAGTATTAAACTATAATCATAAAAAATTCATGTATAATGTTTGGCGTAATAATAATTCACCGGAAAAATCTCTTATTTCTGAAGATGAAATTTTTATACCAGATGTGAGACCCGGCAACAAAAAATCTCAAGCTGGGGGAGTTTCCGAAAAAGCGTATTATAAACAAGAACGCTTTAGATTAAAAAAAGGATATAGTTTTGCTGTATATCTTACAAGCTCACAAGAATTAATAGTAGACAATAACAATTCTCATAGTTTTCTTATACCCATTGGTGGTGATAATACGGAATGTAGAGTTGATATCTCAAAAATAGAAGAAGGTGAAAATCATTTTACTACAACGTTAAAAGAAAAACACACCTCTGATAATCAGCAGAGTATTAGGAAAATTATTTTGCTTTCTGATGCATTTATACCTCATGAAACATTACGAAAAGTAGATTTTTCAATAAATTTTTTATCTGAATTTCGCTATATTCAAACAACAAATACACATGCAAATATTGCCCAAATTCAAAAATATCAATCTCAAAATACATCCTTACCTAAAAAAAGTAATTTATTGTTTTTGCTTTCACGTGGATCTGTTTTATATGTAAATTCGGGTAATTTACAGAATGTAATTACTGAATTAGAAGGAAATGATATATATAGAAGTATAGGGTATAATTATTTTAGAACAGAAATAATAACATAAGCAAGATGCAAATACATTTTATGAATGTTTTTGCTATACTAAAGTATTCGATATTACAAAACTTAAAAAAAGAAAAAAATGAAATCTACACTGTATATAATTAAAAATCAAACTAATTTACATGTTGGTGGCGGAACGGTAAGTCATGGTATTATTGACAATTATGTGCAACGCGATTATGAAGATTTTCCGTGCATACATGCTTCTAGTCTAAAAGGTGCATTTCTTGAATACTTTACAACTTGTGTTAAAAAAGAAAATAATAGTACTCAAAAAATATTTGGAACGGAACAACAACGGGCACAATATGTATTTCATGATGCATTATTATTAAGCTTCCCTGTTCGTAGTAATAAAAAGGCATATTTTCATGCAACCTGCCCTTATTTAATCTCCCGATTACATGAATATTGCACATTACATAATATTACATTGCCATTTGAAAATTTACATAGTGATACTGTCTGCGATAAACCAGTTATTTGTTCTTCTTCCAAAGTTGAAACAGAAAATCTTTCTATTGAAGGGTATTCTGATTTTGACACAAAGATTATTTCTAATATTGGACAATATAAAGAACTCATAATTTTTCCTGATGCTGATTTTAAGATGTTGATTGATGATTATAATTTGCCCATAATAGCACGTAACAATTTAGATTTTGGGGAAAGTAAGAATGTGTTTTACGAACAAATTGTTCCTCGTTATACTGAGTTTTATTTTTTCACAAGCAATTACACAAAAGAATATTCTGAAAACAATGATGGTTTTTCTTCTCTTTTTGAAGATACTATTGATGAAAAAAATTTACAAATTGGAGCACATGCTTCTATTGGGTATGGTGTGTGTCAAATAAGAAAATTTACAGATGAAAAATAAGCAAAGAGTAGAAGCTTTATATGAAAAGGCAGATGAGGTTATCCGAAATTCGGGGATTGTTGATATCAACACAAAGAGAATTCACAAAATATATGAATCCTATATATGTAATTTTGGATCAAGTGTTATAACAATAGGATTACTACCTGCAGTATATTCTTTTTATAATAAAGCTAGTACAGATGAACCATGTCAAAGAAAAATTGTAGATATGATAGCCGGTGTGTTAGATTTTAATGATAGTGAAAATCTACTGAATAAGCTAGAGGAAAATACAGAAAAACATGAATTACATACATGGAAAATAAAAGTTATTGATGCTTCTGCCGCTCTTAAAATGATAATACGAACATATACATTACAAGATAAAACTCAAACAAATGGAAAGTAATATTGGATATTTATATAATAAAGTATATTTTGAAAACTATTTAAAAAATAATAATCACAATTTTACCAATGACATTATCGCCGCTTCTAAATCTGGTATTATTACTAATACGATTTCAGCAGCTACATCATTATTTAAACTTACTACTGTATATCCGGGATTAATTGCCGGAGCCGGATATGAACATGAGGTTGGCGGTAATCAAAAGAATGAGCTAAAGTTTGGTTGTTTTTTTGATTATACAACCGGCATGCCTGTTATTCCGGGAAGTTCTATAAAAGGAGTTATTAGAAGTGCTTTTCCTCAAAGAAAGAACTCTTGTAATACGAGCGATGAAATTAAAAATGCCAAAGCTGAAATAATTTGGGATTTTCTGAAGAAAAAAAATCAAAATTTATCTGAAACATGCAACTCCGATTTTATAGATAACCTTGAATCTGATATTTTTGATGGAAAGAAAAAATCAGTATATAAACGCGATATTTTTTATGATGCGTCTATTGTAGAGGTAGAAAAGAATGCGAAATTTCTTGCAACTGACGTATTGTGCCCTCATAAAGGCGATATGTATTCTACTCAATCTCCTGATGTGTTGCAGTTTTTAAAAGTTTCGCCTAATGTTACGTTTGCATTTTCTTTCTCACTGCATGATTCAATTCTTTCTATTGGAGAAAGTACAATAACGATAACGAAACAAGATAAAATTGACCTATTTAATTATATTATTAAAACACAAGGACTTGGAGCAAAAACAAATGTAGGATATGGGCGATTTGAAGAACCATCAAAAAATAATAATACCTGAATATTTTACTTCATTGGAGTGGAAAAAAATTTCTTGTGTATTATCAAATATAATTCATTCAGATAAATCAAAAGCACATTTTTTATCTGTATTAGAATCTATACGCAAAGGAATTTGTTCTCTCGCTCATGTGTCTGTTCAAAATGTTATTTGTCGTGCTGTTGATAAACGCACTGATTTTTTCATACTACCACATAAACCTTTTGCTGTAGAATTCTTAATTATTGGTCTGCCTGAAAAAGACACAACAAAATGGATAGCTTGTTTGTATGAATATTTTTCTAAACAAGTACAAGTAGATGGACGAGCAAATAATTTTAAGCTCTGTGGCACTCCTCACATACAAACATTTAATGCATACGAATTTTGCAATTCTTTTCCCATTTCTTTTGAGCATAATGAATATTGTTTGAATTTTTTAACACCTTTATTTATTAAGCAATTACAAGGAAAATGGGCAGGCTATATTGACGAAAAACAGTTTATACATCTTTTTACAACTAGAATTAAAACATTTTTTAATATTCCTGAAAATAAAATAACACTTTTAGATAGTTTTAAAATTATTCCCTGTTACTGGGATAATACTCCAATTTCACATAATTCAAAGTCTCAAAAAGGAAGTATTCAATATATAAAAGGATATACCGGTAAATTATTTATAAAAGGAAACATTTCAGAAATTGCTCCTTATATTATGCTCTGTTCTGAATTACACGCTGGCGTTCAAATATCTAATAGTCAAGGTTATTTTGTAATTGAAGACAAATGCACGTTTTTTGATACGAAACTTACCGACAAAGCGTATCTCACAAAATCTATCCAAAAAGCAGTAGAGCATTATGATTATTTACAGGAACATGAAGATTTTGTACAAAAAATTTCTCAATTAGATACTTATGTAGAACACATTGTTTCAATACTTATCAGTGATAATTATATACCACCTCATTATACTGCGTTTTGTTTAAAAACAGGAAACAAAGAACGACGTATTGAAAAGCCCTCTCCCGATGATATTATCATTCAATTTTATCTCCACGGTTTGCTCCAACCATATTTTGATAGATGTTTTGAGGATGAGTCTGTTGCATTTAGAAAAGGCTTTTCGGCGAAAAAAGTAGTTAAAAAAATAGCTCAAGCTATTCATGAAGGGTATCAATATATAGTTAAATCAGATATCGAAGATTTTTTTCCATCTATTAATATTTCGCATTTATTACATATCCTTTCACTCTATATACCGAAAAATGATGTTATGTTAAAACGTATTATATGGAAATATATTAATACAGGATATGAATTGCATGGTAATTTATATCAACGTGAAAAGGGAATTGCACAAGGAGCAGTATTATCACCATTATTGTCAAATTTGTATCTCGATGCTTTTGATGAAATTATTAAATCATACGATGTTCGTTTAATTAGATTTGCCGATGATTTTATTATATTAACAAAAACTTTACAAGATGCACACGCAATGTTGGATATTATAGACAGTAGTCTGCAAATAGCTGACCTTCATCGAAAAGAAGAAAAAACAAGTTTGTGTCATATATCAGAGCAATTTACCTTTTTAGGAGTTACATTTACGACAGAAGGACCTTTGTATGTAAGTGACACAGATTATAGAGTATTGCAAAAACCATTATATATAACAGAGCCTTATGCTTTTTTAAAGCGCAATGGCGACAGTTTACACGTTATGAAAAATAAAGATGTTCTTGGAATATATCCTTTAAAACGTGTTTGTGGCATTCAAATAATGGCTCAATCTGTTTTTTCAACATCTCTAATTCAATACTGCAGCAACAAATCTATACCTATTACAATAACAGGAAGTTCAGGCTATTTTATCACAACTGTAACTGCAAATAATAAGAATAACTTCTCTCTTGCTTCACTTCATTTTCAGAAGCATCAATTATTACGTGAACATGAGATTTTGCTTTTTGCAAAAGAATTTGCAAAAACAAAAATCATTAACTATCAAACGCTATTTAAACATAGATATGTGAAATATGATGCGGAATTTCATCATAAACTAAAAACTTTTATTGCCGATATGGATAATGCTTTAGATATACATGTTTTACGTGGATTAGAAGGTGCTGCAACAAAGCTCATATATGCTAAAACAAACAGTTTATTAAACAACAAAGCTTTTATTTTGAAAAAACGCGATAGAATGGGTGATGACCCAATGAACTCAATGCTAAATTATTGTTCGTATTTACTATTTATGACTATAAATTCTACTATTCGTGTAAATGGATTAAATCCATATTTAGGATTTTTGCATAGCTCTCAAAACACATATGAATCACTTACCGCTGATATACAAGAAATATTTAGGGTATTTAGCGGAAGAATAATTTTAAGAATGGTAAATTTACATATAATAAAAGAAACTGATTTTGTTGTTGCGAAAAATAATCGCTTGTATTTTAGCACAGAAGCACGAAAAAAATGTATTATTGAATACGAAAAAATGTTGCAAACAGAAATACATGGGCAATCAATTAAAGATCATATATTTAAACAAGTATATGCTTTTGTATTATGGGCAAAAGAAAATAAAATGCCTCATTTTTTTATTTGGAAATGATATGACAACAAAACGATTTTCTGATTATGCAGTTGTGTATGATATAAGCAATGATAAAGAAAGAACAAGAGTAAGAAAACTTTTACAAGGTTATGGCTTTGGTATACAAAAAAGTGTGTTTGAATGTAGAATGACAGTGTATATGTATAAAAAACTACAAGCCGAATTGCTTGCTCTACAAATTAAAACAGGATTTGTAAAAATATACCGACTTGTTTATATGCGTGGACAACAAGGTATAGGCGAAAAGACACCAAAAAATATTGATGACGGTCCTGCTTTTATTGTATAAAAAAATATGAGTTATTTGGAATCCTGTATTTATTTTATTATTTTTATATCTAATATTTTTAGGTATCGAATTTTTAACTCTACAACTATTGTAAACATTGAATGTAAAATAATAAGTCTTTTTTAAGAATGCGGCTGTACAGCCTACTGAAACAACTTATAATCGATAGGTTTTATCACCTTTTTTGTCTTTTTTAAGAATGCGGCTGTACAGCCTACTGAAACTCTAATTTTAAATTGTTATTTCTAATTGTTTTCTTTTTTAAGAATGCGGCTGTACAGTTTTTTTACAAAAAATTAATTTCTTTTTTTTTCACAAAACCTTGACATCGCACCTCACAACAATTATTTTTGCATTGTTGAGAAAAAAACTCGCATCCGTTTACTTATGGGGCACAAGAGATGCACAAAGTTGCATAGTGCGAAAAATCAGACGTCACACATGTTATTGTGTGATATTATGAAACTTACTAAGGTGTAAGAATTTCAAAAAAAATTTATTGGGTAGGAATCATTGTATTCCTTTGAGTCGTGTACTCACATGCTATACAGAACAATTTTGTGTTTTTGCACAAGTTGTGTGTTGCTGTATAAAAGTGTTTAACGTAAAAATTTGAAATCATGAAAAACATTGGTGTAATTATTCTTATTATGATAGTGTTTATTTCTTGTAAAAAAGAAGAACACATTGCGGTATTGCAAAAAACTTCGCAAAATACCTATGTGTTTGACAACCTTATTGGCAATGCAAAAATAATACTATACAATACGGAACATTCGTATAATATAAGTGTAATAAACGGTCCGGGTAGTGTTATTGGCTGTGCCATTCGCAATCATACCAGTCCCTCTACGGTATACTTTAGCGATAGCTATATTTCGCGAGGCGAAACCGAAACGCAAACAGGTGCAACCTCGGGCATTCCAACCGGAACGTATTTGGAATTGCAGTTAGTGGTTTACAAATCAACCGTTTCTTCTGCGGTATACAGAAGTATTGAAATGCTTGGTTTAGATTTTTGGAATAGTATTAGTTCCTATAAAGAGCATATCGCAGATGAATATAGTATGGTGTTTGTATTGGAGGAATAATAGTTGAATTCAATTAGTGACGAATACGAAACAAAACGTTCATTGACTTTGTGGAGCAACAACTAAAGGTTTGAAAATGGTTTTTTTGCCGTCTATGGCAGGTAAATTGTATTTTTAATCTTGGTTTAATAACAAACCGGGGTGTTTGTTGGAAAGTGCCTAATTTATAAGCAAAAACATATTGTTTAGGAAAGAGTATCAGTGTTATTATAAAAAAACATTTTGTAAACCTAATTAGGTTAGTAGAAACATTTTTAAATAATTGCCTATGAAAAAACACACTATAACATATAATTTTTTTGGTATTACTGCATTGCAGAAAAATCCTTTGCCTGACGCAATAAAACAGGCATTGGCTCAATTGCTGTTTGTGCATCCACAGATAACAGCAGCAGAAGCGTACATGATAAGTACGAATTACATTACAGAATCGACTGTGCAAGAGTACATGGGAAGAAAACAAGAAGAATTGGATGCAATTGACTTTAGACGCGTACGTTCGGTTATGCATAAATTTTTTCCTGAATGGCTCGAATTATTTAATTATCCTTTATTAGAAGAATTGGTAAGCATAGAGAAGCATTATAATAATCCCAAATGGGATGCAACGGATATGGAGTTGGCTTTGTATGATTCTATGAAAGATGCCGTAGATATTGGCTGTGAACGTTGGATAAAATATTTGAATGCTTTTGGGGAAAAAATGAAAATGAGAAGCATAAATAGATGTCTCGATGCTTATAACAGCGAACAAAAAAGACAAACTAATGTGTCTGAAAACCCTAAAATTATTGCAATATGAGTATAGTACAATTTAAATATTATGAATATGTGCGTGAGTCTATTGCACGTGCTATTCCGGATGTGCGAAGACTGAACCTGCATGGTAATGTCGTATCAGTTTCAATATTTAGATTTATGAATGATTATGAAATGAATGATTCTCTTCGTGCTTATATGGTGCGAGAGTTGAAATTTAATCAGTTTGGTTGTCTTACGGAAGAAACTACAAAAGATATTGAACGTAATGAAAACTCTGTTGATAAATCAATTTTTTATTATTACGATGAACATAATAATCTTATGTTTGAACCTTGGCAAATAGGTGAGTCTATTTTGTTTAGTTTACGTTATCTATACAACAAGAACGGGAAAAAAACGCATTCTTTTTTTTATAATTGTATGCGAGGAATTGAGCGGGAAGTTTTGTATGAGTATTCATACGAAAAGGGAGTCATTACCGAAACACATCTAAACGAATATGGGGTAATTGAAGCTGTACACACCAAAAAATTTAAAAATGGTTTGTTAATTTCGCATGTCGTAAACGATTCTATGGGCACAAGAATGGGAAGCAATTATTATACATATAATTCGTGTGGAATCTTAGAAAAACAAACTAATTTTTTACGACAAAAAGATGGGATTGATGTGCATGAAGATTTTTACCTATATAATGATTATGGATTTGTACAATCCTATATTCGTCAAAGAATTGACGATACTCTAATTTTTAAAAAAGAATTCGACTACAAATACGACACGCAGGGTAATTGGATTGAAAAAAAAGAATATGACGAAGTAAGCAAAAAAAGAGATTTTTATACACAAGAAATTGAATATGCAGCGAATTTCTAGATATTTCAGATAAAAAATTAAGGGAAGGAAGAACATAAAATCTTCCTTTCTTTTTTTTTAGTAGTTTTGTTTTTGGACAGCTGATTTCTCTAATTGACACAAAAGTGATTTCTGAGAGTGTTAAAAAACATCAGTCAGATTATGAATACACGAATGTATATAATTAATCGAAAAGTATCCAGTTGTAGTAATCGAAAAGTATCCACT
>CAZLCY010000061.1:0-13018 GCA_964558075.1 uncultured Bacteroidales bacterium | reverse complement strand
ATATAAAAACATATTGTATATCCTTTATTTTTTTTTTTTTGAGCAATTGCTTTTTGTAATATTTTTGAGTATTATTACATATTCAAGCAAGATATTTGTACGCACACATTATCGCACACATGAAAAAAAGAAAGGAGGTGTCTTACCGTTTATAGTATATATCAAGTAAAATATTTTGGGAGATTTATTTCCTTCTCTCGTAATCAGTGGAAATAAAATAAAATTAATTTTTAACTAAATATTTATAATATGAAAACGAAAAATATAATTTATTCTTGCCTAATAGTTTGTTTATCAATGATTGGAATTGTTTTCACTTCGTGTGAAAAGGAAGATGTTAATACTCAGCAGACTGTATTGCCATTTTCAAAAAAACTTACCATTTATGATAAAATGAGCAATAGTAGTGCAATCATAAAGGTTTCATCTGATGATTCAGTATATATTAAAAACTGTAATAACACTATGTATAGTTTAATTACAAGAGATGATGATACACTTAATATTTCAGATGAAATAATTGATAATGAATGTAATGATACATCAGATTTTGAAGAGACTAAATATCAAGTACATGTTGAATTTATTAGTACAAATATTGTTGGTAATCAAAACTGTTTAGGAATTCGATATAATGACTCTCAATTAAAAGCATGTAAGCATAATTATTCAGGTTACCATCAACGATTTTACAGTTCATTATTAAACCCGCCGTCTCAAAATTGTGATGCAGTACGTATAAGAAATGAAAGCGGAGCCCTTTGTAATGCGGTTAAAGTCATTGCTTATCAAAATAACCTATCTACATATATGACAGGTGAAAATGATAATTATTTAGAAAACAAATATGATATGATTTGGCGTTATACATCTGGAGGAAGTCCATCTAATCCGAATGGAGGGATTGCATCATATGTTTTTGTTGATTGCTTTTGGAAAAACACAAATGCTAATAGATGTTCTGTAAGTATAATTTTTTATAATAATGGTAATTTTGTAAGGCAAGACGGAAGGTAACATAATGTTTTTAACAAAGAGGATGTTTATAAATTTAAATATCCTCTTTTTCATTATATTTGTAGTATATGAATAAGGTACACCTCAAACAAATACTTACTGGCATTTTCTTTATTATGTGTACAAAGTTATCGTTTTCACAAATAAAAGTACAAGGCGTTGTTCAAGATAGTACAACTGGTGAAGTCCTGATAGGGGCACTTGTTTCAATTAATACAACTCATGTAATTACCAATAGTTATGGGAGTTTTTCTGCCTTTGTTAATCCATCATTGCATACAGTTGAGGTATCATATATCGGATACAAAACATACACTGCTACTATTTCTTTTACACATGACACTATCGTACAATTTGTTCTTGTGCCGGATGCTATAAACTTGGGAGTTGTAACAGTGAGTGCCGATTTTACTAAAAATGCATTAACATGTAAACAAATACCGGTGTCTCAAATTATAAAAACAACTACAAGTTTTGGAGAACCTGATGTGATAAAAGTAATGCAGATTCAACCGGGCATTAAAAATATTGGTGACGGCTCTTCTGGCATGTACATTCGCGGAGGAAATAAAGACCAAAATTTAGTGTATATCGATGAGGTTTCTTTATATTCTATTTCGCACATGTACGGATTTGTTTCGGCGTGTAATCCGTTTTTATTACAAAATGTAAAATTGTATACAAGTTATATTCCAGCAGAATATGGAGGACGGGTTTCTTCTGTTCTTGATATGCAACTAAAAGAAGGAAATAAAAAACAATATTCTTCTCTTATTAATGTAAGCACATTATCAACCAATATAGGAATCGAAGGTCCAATTAAAAAAGACACATCATCTTTTTTTATTGCGTTTCGTAACAGCAACCTTAATTATTTTCTGAAAGATTTAGAATTACCTGTTTTTCGAGACTTTATTGCAAAAACGAATGTTTCATTCAACAAAAAACATACTCTTTATATTTCTACATATAATAGTATTGATGACGAACAGAAAGAGGAGAGTAATGCCGGATTAACCCAAAGTAACCATGCTATTATTATGCGGTGGGTATATAAACCATTTCCTAACATATTTATTAATACAACAGGAATTATAAATAATTACAATACAAAATCAAAACAAGATTCAATTAAAAATGCAGAGGAAACATTTAATACTATTGCATGGGAAACTGGAGTGAAGGATTATATTCTGAAAACCAAAATAGACTGGTTGCTTAACTCTGCACATAGAATTACCTTTGGCGGAGGAAGTATGTTTCGCACTATTATTCCGGGAACAGCACAAACTATTGAATTAAGCATACCAAATATGAAAATACTCGAATCATCACTGTTTGTAGAAGATAACATACACATTTCTACTCATTGGAAATCTCAAATTGGTGTGCGATATATGACATATCAAAATATAGGAAAGGCGGTTTGGTATAGATACGATGAAAATTTTATGCCTATTACTACTCAAACTGAAACCGCAGGTATATGGAATACCTATCATAGTATTGAGCCCCGAGCACGTGTCGCATATCACACTTCACATTCTGAAATAAGTCTGTCGTACACCCGCACATCGCAGGGTATGCAAACACTCTCAAACAATACCTTATCATATTCAAATATGGAAACATGGATTTCTAGTTCTCCAAATATAAAACCTTTAGTTAGCAATGCTGTTTCACTCGGCTATTCATACACTCATAGAATGTATTCGTTTTTAATTGAAACATATGTAAAATCAATTGAAAATCAAATTGATTATATTGATCATGCACAATTATTTGGAAATCCGTACATAGAAACCCAAATTCGTAAAGGCAGAGCAAGTGCATATGGTATTGAAACGTCTCTTCAAAAAAAGCAAGGAAAACTTACCGGACAGGCAAGTTATACCTATTCGCGGGTTCAATATACCATTCCCGGCATAACTAAAAACGAGACCTATAATGCACCGTATGATTTGCCTCACGATTGTAAAATACAACTATCGTATTCACTTCTATCTCAATTTACACTTGGTGCGGTATGGGTTTTTACAAGTGGTCGCCCCACCACAGTGCCAATAGGTGGAATGCTTATTAATTATTCTGAATTCCCCCAAGTTGAACCAAAACTTGTTCCTATTTATTCAGAAAGAAACAGTGTGCGAATGCCTGATTATCATAGATTAGATATTTCGTGCAGCTATCATTGGAAACCACGAACGCATATAGAACAATCTGTTTCATTCACGCTATTTAATGCATATGGACAAGAAAATCCTTTGTATTATGATGTTAATTTTTCGGAAAATTCATATGTATATTATTCGTTTAAATTTCTTCCTTCTATTTCGTATAATGCAAAAATTAAATAAATATGCCTCGAATTATTGTCTATATCACATTCATATTTTTTTACTGTATTACTTCATGCGAAATAGATATGTATTCCCCGGTTTCGCAGTTTGAAATACCTGGAAATGAGTTATCAATTGAATCAACAGTATTTGTTCAAGGAATTGTGCATTCACGAAAAGAATACCAAACTGTTTTTCTTACAACATCATTTGCGTTAGGAGAACAGCCAGATAGCATTTCGGGTGCAATTGTTCATGTACAAATAGGTGATTCTGTGTATCCATATATTGAATCAATGCACCACCCCAATTTTCCTGAAGAATTGCATCAAAAAGGATTATATGTTTCTACCGAAAAATTTGCAGGAAAAGTAGGGGGCATACATACCTTATATATATCATATGATGGGAAAGAATATTGTGCACAAGATTCAATGATAGCGGTGTGCACTTTCAATTTCGAAGGGGATATTATTCCAAATTTGATGAATACTAATATTGAATCTTTTCGTTTCGGGGGTGTGTTTTTTGCTCAGGAGGAATCATTTTTTATAACATGGAAATGGTATCAAATGTTTGGTTTTGATGAGACCGGCACGTGGATACCATATAAACAGGTAACAGCCAATAGTTATTTTTTTGCAGACATAGTTAGCCCCGATATTAGTGCGGGCTCATCGGGCGATATAACTGTCGGAGAACATGGATCTCCTCAAGACTCCACAATAATTGCAACAAAACATTCTATGTCTGATTCATACAAAACCTATCTTATACAAACCATGTATGAATCAATATGGAACACGTCGTTTTTTAGTGTAACTCCAGCAAATGTTACTACGAATTTAAGTAATGGCGGTTTAGGTTTTTTTGCAGCATGCGATGTAACATCTAAATCAATTTTATATAAAGATTTAATGTCTTTGGCAAAACACAAGTAACACTATATGGAACAGAAGAAAGTTTACCGAAAGTTTTTTTTAGATCAGCAGAGCATGATTTAAATAAAGAATTAAATGCTATTGGCAACATTTTTGATTAGTATTATAAGGATTTCTTTTTCTGATGCATTATCGCTTCACGAATAATAATCGGTAGTTTTTTTGTTAATTTTTGTTGGGGAATACACCAATAATGATCCTTATGTTGGAGATATTGACCTAAATATAACTGTTCTGACTGTCCCGGTGTTGGAACTAATATGGCTTTTATTTTCAAATTTTCGTAATCCATAATAGAACTATATCCGGCACGCGAAATAATAATTTTTGAGCCGCAGAGAAATTTATTTATTTCTTCATTGGTTGCAAATGTTTGAATGCGGCAATTACCTACGTGGGTAAAATTATTTTTTGAAGCAACTACACCTCGTACAATACATGATTTGTAAGGTAGCTGAGGTAGAAGTGACCGTAATTCTTTTTCAAAAATTGTTCGTTGTGGTTCGGGGCCGGAAATAATTGCAACCACATCATATTCCATGGGGCAATTCGTTAATTCTCGTCCGGAAAGCGGTCCGATGTAATGCATGTTAGGAACACTCCAGCTGTGAGAAAGAATACCGGATAAGTTTTTTGTTCCCTCATAATCAGGTATCCAACATTCATCGAATTTTGAAATCATAATTCTGTTAATCATAAAAAAACTATATTCAAATAGACGAAGACAGTAGGGGAGTCGCACACGAATTTGATGGGTGATAAATACATTTTTGCATAATTTACTCCGCATACCAAAACGATTGTCTGAAATAATCATATCGGCATTGTGTTTTTGTACGAGCTTGTCTGCAATTAGAACTTCTTTATTTTTTACGATGACCGATTTTGGAATTTGAAACAATAATTTCAGCATTGTCCAAAATTTATTTTTTCCGTAGGCAATATTATATGCAGGAATTTCTTCTATGCTCAGATTAGGAAATTCTTGTCTCAACAATTCTAAGGCTCTACCCGAAGTTGCAATAATGCACGTATTGTTTTTTGCTAATTCTTTGATAATAGGAATACATCGTGTTGCATGTCCCAAGCCCCAATCCAAAGGGGTTATGATTATTGTTTTCCCGGTAATTCGTGTTATTCTTCTATGCATATCAAAGTATTTTATGATGAAACAGAAACTGGTATTCCCGATTGTTTAATTTTTTCTGCAATCTGTATAAGCCTTTCTTGAGAAATTTGTTCAATCGAATCTATAGGGGTGTCTCGTTGAGTTGAGTATACAATTACTTCGTGAGGATTAATTTGTGTGTATGCCGAAATAAGAGCATTAATTTCTTCATCTGTTGTGTTGTCAAATTCTTGTCCTTCATATATACCTTTTATAAATAAGGTTTGAATTATCCGTTTTCCTTCGAATTTACTCATATGATTTATAAAGTAAGAGAGCGAATGTTCGGTTCCGGGTTTATTTATAGTGTTTCGGGAAGAATCTATAGCAGAATCTAATTTAAACATACAACGATCAACTTTTTGCAAAGCCTTCATGATTTTTTCTTTGTGCATCATGGTAGCATTTGTGAGAACTACAATTTCGGCATTCGGGCAATAGGTATTTCGAATGTCAATAACATCATCAATAATTAATGCAAAATCCGGATGAATGGTCGGTTCTCCATTCCCGGCAAAGGTTAACGCATCGGGTGTGGTCTGTGTTGTCAGAAACCATTCAATTAGTGTTTCTTTGACTTCTGTTCGTGTTGGAAGTTCCGCAACAATGTTTTTGGTAGATTCAGGGGTAAATCCACATTCGCAATAGATACAATTATAATTGCAATATTTTATGGTTTTGGGCAGTAGATTTACACCTAAAGAAACGCCCATCCTGCGACTTTGCACGGGACCGAAAATTATTTTATCAAATAAGAATGTCGCCATATCTTTGTATCAAAATTATGTAGCAAATGTAAAAATAAAAACGAATATTCGAACTTTTGGTACTGAGTATTTCATTATCTCATCTTTCGAGTGTTTTGAACAGTAGTATTGCATTTTTTTTGATGGTATAATTCTAAAAATTCTTTTTCTTTGTGAAAAATTGTAAAATGTAAGTTATGGATTTGGTTTTTGCAACGAATAATCAGCATAAAATAACCGAAATTTCGAGTATTATCGACGATTTAATACCTATTCTCAGTCTTAATGATATTAAGTGTTTTGACGAGATTCCGGAAACTGGAGATACTCTCGAAGAAAATGCTGTGCAGAAAGCTCGCTATGTTTTTGATAGATATGGGCATAATGCTTTTGCCGATGATACCGGTTTGGAAATTGAGGTGCTTAACGGTGCTCCGGGAGTTTATACTGCTCGCTTTGCCGGACCGGATTGTAGCCCTGCTGATAATATTCAAAAAACCTTACAGGTTTTGAGTGGTGAAACAAATCGTAAAGCTCGGTTTCGAACGGTTATTGCCTGTATTATTGATAATACTGAGTATCTTTTTCAAGGTTCTGTTTATGGAACTATTGCAGAGGAAATAATGGGTGAGGGAGGCTTCGGATACGACCCGATTTTTATTCCTGATGGGTATTCTCAATCTTTTGCACAAATGACTCTGGCTGAAAAAAATAGTATAAGTCACCGTGGTAGGGCTACAGGAGAATTTATAACTTTTTTGCGAGGTTTCTTGAAATAGGTTATTTTTTCAAATAAAAAATGTATATTTGTTTGATTAAATACATATGATGTGTCTGATAGTTTAGTAATAATTCCTACATATAACGAAAAAGAGAATATCGAAAAAATTATTCGAAAGGTTTTATCGTATTCAAAAGGTTTTCATGTACTTATTGTAGATGATAATTCTCCGGATGGTACGGCTGATATAGTCGCAACTTTGCAAAAGGAATTTGAACAATCTTTGTTTATTCTAAACAGAAAAGAAAAAAATGGTCTTGGAACGGCATATATAGCCGGTTTTAAGTGGGCTTTGCAACGTGAGTATGATTATATTTTCGAAATGGATGCCGATTTTTCTCACAATCCCGACGATTTAATCCATTTATATAACGCATGTACTCAAGATGGTGTTGATATGGCGGTAGGATCTCGTTATTGCCAGGGAGTGAATGTGGTTAATTGGCCAATGAATAGAATATTGCTTTCGTATTTTGCTTCAAAATATGTGCGGTGTGTAACCGGAATGAAAATTCATGATTCTACTGCCGGATTTAAATGCTATACTCGAAAAGTACTCGAAAAAATCGACTTTTCACACATCAAGTTTCGCGGTTATGCCTTTCAAATTGAAATGAAATTTAAGGCGTGGAAACATGGTTTTACCATAGTTGAAGTGCCTATTATTTTTACCGACCGACGGGAAGGTTCGTCCAAAATGAATAAAAAAATTATTCGAGAAGCTATTTTTGGTGTTATTCAATTAAAAATTTCTAGTTGGTTTACGAAATATTAATTAAACCCACTGTATGAAAAAAATTCTCCTTTCTAATGCAACTATCGTTACCGACAATAATATATGTAACGGGAGTATTCTTATTTATGATTCTATAATTGAAGAGGTGTTTTGTCCATCAATTTCGCCTGATTCTTTAGGAGCGGACGTTGAGATTATTGATTGTTCGCATAAATATATTATTCCCGGTGTTATTGACGACCAAGTGCACTTTCGTGAACCGGGCTTGACTCATAAAGGTACCATAAAATCTGAATCGAAAGCTGCCGTTGCGGGTGGAATCACGTCTTTTATGGAAATGCCGAATGTGAATCCGCAAACTGTAACGATTGCACGTCTTGAAGAGAAATTCAATATTGCTGCTGCTGATTCGTATGCAAACTATTCGTTTTATCTTGGTGCAACGAATGATAATATTGATGAATTACGTGCTCTTGATTCTAAAATAACCTGTGGTGTGAAAGTTTTTATGGGCTCTAGTACCGGCAATATGTTGGTGGATGACCCTTATGCTTTAGCATCTATTTTTAAAGAAGTACGTATTCCTCTTGCAACTCATTGCGAAGATGAACAGACTATTCAAGATAATCTTCATAAGGCACAAAATAAATATGGCGACGCTATTCCTATTGCCATGCATCCACAGATTCGAAGCCGTGAGGCTTGTTTAATGTCTTCTTCTTTGGCGGTTTCTCTTGCAAAAAAATATGGAACCAGGTTGCATGTGCTTCATCTCTCTACGGCTGATGAATTGGCTTTGTTTGAACAAGGAAGGGTTTCCGATAAACAAATTACTGCTGAGGTGTGTGTGCATCATCTTTGGTTTTCCTCAGATGATTATAAGGATAAAGGTGCGTTTATTAAATGGAATCCGTCGATTAAGGATAAAACCGATAGAGATGCATTATTACAGGCTGTGAACGATTCTGTTGTTGATGTTATTGCAACCGACCATGCACCACATACTCGTGACGAAAAATCAGGAATATATACATCGGCAGCGTCGGGTGGTCCGCTTGTGCAACATTCGTTGCTTGCTATGCTCGAATTGTATACTCAGGATAAAATTTCATTACTTACTATTGTGAAATATATGTGTCATAATCCGGCAGAACTTTTTGGTGTATACAATAGAGGATATATTCGTAAAGGTATGTTTGCCGATTTGGTTGTGCTGGATTTACATAAGGAAACACGGGTTACGCCCGAATCAATTTTATACAAATGTCAGTGGTCGCCTTTCGAAGAGCATGTGTTTCCGTGTTCGGTAGAAAAAACGTTTATTAATGGTAGTTTAGTATACGACCAAGGTCGTGTTGCAGGACAGTCGGCTGCCACACAATTGATTTTTAGCAGATAAATATGAGGAGGATTTTAATTATTGATGATGCACATTCTGTAATGCTTGAGAAATTTAAAGCGGTGGGGTATGAGGTAGTGTATAATGAAGATATGACACGCAAGGAGATTTGTGCAGTTTTACCCACATACCATGCTATTGTTATACGTTCAAAAATAATTGCTGATAAGGAATTTATTGATTGTGGAACACAACTTCAATGTATTGGTAGAGTTGGTGCCGGTATGGAAACGGTGGATGTTGAATATGCTGAATCAATAGGTATTCGCTGTATTAATTCACCGGAAGGTAATAAAGATGCGGTGGGTGAACATGCTGTTGGAATGCTTCTTTCATTAGCTTGCAATCTTAACAAAGCTGACCGTGAAGTACGTTCGTCAATATGGGATAGAGAAGGAAATCGCGGTTTTGAAATTGGAGGGAAAACTATTGGTATTATCGGCTATGGAAATATGGGAAAGGCTTTTGCTCAAAAACTTGCAGGCTTTGGTGCTCAGGTAATAGCCTATGATAAATATAAAAAAGATTTTTCCGATGAATTTGTGACTGAATGTTCTTTACCTGATTTGCAAAAACAAGCTGATGTTATTAGTCTTCATGTGCCACAAACAGCGGAAACAATAGGTATGTGTAATGCTGATTTTATTAATGCCTGTGCAAAACCGTTTGTTTTGATTAATACTGCTCGCGGAAAAGTTGTTGATACAGAAGCCTTAGTGAGCGGGCTTAAAAATCAATCTGTTCGTGCTGCTGCTTTAGATGTTTTGGAATATGAATCGTTTAATTTTCAGGATTTTTTAACAGACGATATGCCTACTGCTTTTGAATACTTGAGAGCTGCACCGAATGTCTTGTTTACTCCTCATGTGGCGGGGTGGACTGTGGAGTCAAAAATGAATTTGTCTGCTGTTTTGGCAGATAAAATAATTGCACATTTACAAGGGAATGCTACACGATAATTCAAATTAGAATTGGAAATAGATATATGAGATTTTTTTTAGTAACAGTATGTGTTGTGGTTGTGCAATTTGTATTTGCACAGAATATTAATATACAAATTTATCACGGAAAACGGTTTGATAATTTTAGCATTACAACGCATAATGGGAAGTATGATGTTATTGCTGACGATGAATTGTTGTTTCGTATTGATGAAGGGGAGACGGTAGAATTTTCTGTTCGGCGAAACAGGATAAAGGTTCGGTATAATGATAAAACACAAACGACCTCTTCAACTATTACGTTTCGTGGTGTGCAGCAATCTTGCTACGTTTCGGTACAGCAAGCTCAAAATATTTTCCAACAGCGTGAGTACGATAATGACTTGTATATTTCTGTGCGTAATGATTCTTTTTTTATAATTAATGATGTTAATTTTGAAAAATATATAGCCGGTGTGGTAGAAGCAGAAGGTGGGTCGAAAGCGCATATAGAATATTATAAAGCCCAGGCGATTTTGTGTCGTACATATGCTGCAAAACATTATACCAAACATTTGGAAGAAGGGTTTAATTTATGCGATGGACAACATTGCCAAGCATATAAAGGTCGCTGTAAATATAATTTGTCTATTTTAGATGCAGCTCTTCAAACTGCAGGGTTGGTTGTTGTAGATTCTTCCCGAAATCTTATTTCTGCCACATTTTATGCAAATTCCGGAGGGCAAACTGCAAATTCCGAAGATGTGTGGATTACCGCTCTCCCATATTTACGTGCCGTGCAAGATACTTTTAGTATTCATGGTCGCGGGTTTGCTTGGGAAAAAACTATTCCATTGGCAGATTGGAGGTCATATTTGGTCTCGAAAGGGTTTTCTTTGGAAGCATATGAAGAGTATATACCGTATGTTATAGATACTGTTTCGATTACGCAGGAATCAGAGTTCGAAGAAAATGAATCAAAATCACTATTTGGTTTTTTCTCGAAGGATACAAGTTCGCAAAATGTTTCGTCTACTGATTCTCTTCATAATAGATTTTCTGATTCTTCTCATAAAAAGGCATTTCGAGTTGATACAATGTATCAGAAAAAATCTCAAAAGAATTACCCTGTTGATTTTATGTTTAATCAACCTGAACGAAAAAAATATTTTTCTTTTAGAGGCTGTGACAGTCTTCTTTTATTACGAACAATTCGTTCTGATTGGAGATTGCGTTCGACTTTCTTTTCTGTACGAGCAGATAATGACACTGTTTATCTATCAGGTTTTGGGTATGGTCACGGAGTCGGACTTTCACAAGAAGGTGCTATGCGTATGGCAGAACATAATTATACCTATGATCAGATTATAAAATTCTACTTTACCGGTGTTCAAATAATGAATATTCGGGCAGTACATTTTTATCAAGTAGAATCAGAAATTGAAGATTCTGAATAGAAATATAATAACCTGAGTTTGATATAATTTTTTAGGTTCAGAACGCTTATAAATAGTGAGTTCTTTTTAGTATAGAATTATGGCAATCTGCTAATAATATATTCATGTTCACTCATAAATTTTTCTCCTGTCGGACTGCCTAATTCTTTCCAGATATCAAAAATGTTTTCTTTTCGATTTGCATCGTAGGGGTGTGTTCGCAAAAACTCGAAACTTCCGTCAGCTTGAGATAGACTGTCATCCTGCATTCTGTCGAAAAAATCCACAATAGCAGTTGGATCATAGTTTCGAATGTTTTGAATATCTGTTATATATTCTACGGAAGAAGCATCTGCTTCATATTCATCTTTTCGGCTAAAAGCCAGACTTGTTCCGCCCATTGCCAACTGTGCTGTTATTTGAGCTAATTGAGAAGGATTTTTGCCGAGTAAAATTGAAAAGAGCATTTGAAAACCGTATAATTTTGTCAGACGATTTGTTGAATGTCGATGGTCGACGTGTGCAATTTCGTGTGCCATAACGCCGGCTAACTCAGCTTCTGATTCCGCATATTTCAAAAATCCGGTATAGAAATATATATATCCCCCCGGTGCTGCAAATGCATTTAATACATCCTGATTAATAATGCGAACTTGCCATACAAATTCATCTTTGTAGTTAATGTTATCAGATACTAAAATAGTATTCATGATACCTTCTACATAATTATACACCTCTTCATTGCCTTTTCGTGATAAAAGTGGATATTCCGAAGGTGTATTAACAATTGTTGAATCCAATTGTGCACCGAACGCAATATCATCTTGAACACTAAACAAATTAACAGATCCGTCTTTTGAGCAAGAAGAAAAATAAACTGAAAATCCGATTAAAATAGATAGTAATACTATATTTTTCATGTTATCATTATTTTTTGTGTGTGGTAAATATATAATAATTGTTGAATTTAGGCTAAATTTTTTTTTAAATATTTTGGATTAGGTATACGTAATTGTAGTTTTTTGAATGTCTATTATAAAACATAGTTATATAATAGAGATTTAATTTGAAATACATCTACATTATTATAGTGTCCTTTTTTTTATTGAGCATAAGTACGAATAAACTGTATGCTCAATGTGATACCTGTACCGAAACAACAACTTTTTATGTTGATTTGTCGCAGAACCCCGATTCGGTCTGGACAAGCCCCCATACAAATCGTTCGGGGAAATGTTGTATTGATCCGAATTCAAGTTTAAACTGTATTCGATTTGAAGTAACGACGCATCCAGATGCCCAACAATTAAGTTTTTATTTGGCAGAACCGCCAATACCTCCGGGAATGAAGTATAGCCCTAATTGTTTTGATTGGCAATCGGTTAATATTCCTATGTGTATTGATGGAACAGGACCGCATTGTATTGTTTATTGTAAACCGGGAAATGATATGTTGAAATATATGATTACTTCCGCAACAGTTGCAGAAGTTTCTCCACCTATTGTTGTCGGAGAAGGCTGTGTTGATACTATTT
>CAZLCY010000060.1:0-13050 GCA_964558075.1 uncultured Bacteroidales bacterium | reverse complement strand
CCGTTTTCATTTGTACTCCCGTTTTATCTGAGCCACAGGTAAAGGAAACGGTAAACAAGTTCAGGGACATCATCACTGCCAACGGCGGTGAAATGATCCATGAGGAAGACTGGGGAATGAAAAAACTGGCTTACCCCATTCAAAAGAAATCGAGCGGCTTTTATCACCTGTTTGAATTTAAAGCCCCCACCGAGTTCATTTCCAAACTGGAAATCGAATTCCGCCGTGATGAACGCGTCATCCGGTTTATGACTGTTGTCCTCGACAAATATGCTATTGAGTACAGCGAGAAGAGAAAAAGACTTCAGAAAGAAAAAACAGAAAAAAAGGAGGCATAACAAATGGCACAGAATGTAAGTGAAATCAGGTACCTGACCCCGCCGTCAGTGGAGGTTAAAAAGAAAAAGTACTGCCGTTTCAAAAAAAATGGCATTAAGTATATTGATTATAAAGATCCGGAATTTTTGAAAAAATTCTTGAACGAACAAGGTAAAATTTTACCTCGTCGTATTACCGGAACTTCAATTAAGTTTCAAAAGAAAGTGGCTGTTGCTATTAAGCGTGCTCGTCACCTTGCTTTATTACCATATGTTACGGACTTGTTAAAATAAGAAATTATGGAAATTATATTAAAAAAAGATATACCAAAATTAGGCTTGACTAACGAGTTGGTTACAGTAAAGCCGGGATATGCACGTAATTACCTTATTCCCTTCGGGTATGGAATTCTTGCAACTGAATCTACCAAAAAACAGCATGCAGAAGTTATGAAACAACGAACGCATAAAGAAGAAAAATTAAAGCAAGATGCTGTTGATTTGGCTGAAAAATTAGAAAAACTTTCTCTTACAGTTGGTGCAAAAGCGAGTACTACCGGAAAAATATTTGGTTCGGTTAATACTATTCAAATTGCTGAAGCTATTGAAAAAGCAGGTCATGAAGTTGACAGACGAAAAATTGTATTGAAAGATAATGCTATTAAAGAACTCGGAAGCTATACTGCGAAAGTTGTTCTTTATAAAGGGGTAAGTGTTACTATTCCTTTTGAAGTTGTTGCTGAGTAGAGTAGTAATTGAAACAATATTTTACATTATATAAGGCGTATCATTTTTTGATACGCCTTTTTTATTTATAATTAGTGTTTGCGAGAAAAGTCATAATTTGAGAAGTCTCTGCATGGAAAACTTTAAAGACAAGGCTTTCGAAGGCTTATTAATTGGGAGTTTACGTGTGTAAATGACCAAATAATAAATCGAGAATAACGCAGTATTTGGAGTTTTCGGGCAGAGACTAATTAGTATTGTAAAACCGTCAACTTGGGCGACCACAATCAACAATTTATTGCTTCGTTATATTCTAATAACCCGTTATTATTTCATTATTTTTGATTGAATCTCACTATTTATAAGCGTTCTGAACCTAAAAAATTATATCGAACTCAGGTTAATACGTCAAACTCATATTTTGCTCTTCAATGGTTTTTCGTAAATTTATTAAGGCATAGCGCATTCTCCCCAGGGCTGTATTTATACTAACGTGTGTGTGATCGGCGATTTCTTTAAAACTCATGTTTAAATATAAACGCATGATGATTATCGAACGCTGCTCTTCGGGAAGAGTTTTTATGAGTTGCTTTATATCGCCTAATACTTGTTTTTTCGAAAGTATTTGTTCAATATTTTGCTCACTTAAATTTGCATCATTAAATAAATCTACCTCTCCTTGCATGTTCGAGATTTCTTTGTAATTTTTTCCTTTTCGGTGGTAGTCTATTGCCAGATTGTGTGCAATACGCATAATCCAAGAAACAAAACGCCCCTCGTCTTTGTAATTACCTTTTCGAAGAGAGTGAATTACTTTTACGAACGTGTCTTGAAACAAATCTTCTGCAAGTGTTTCATCATGCACAAGATGCTTTAAGTAGTTATAAACTTTTTCTTTGTGGCGAAAAATAATTGTATCCATTGCCTGTGGATTACCGTCAACAAATTCTTGAATAAGTTGATGGTCTGAAACATAACTTTCCATATTAACTTTGTTTTTATGTTATTGAAAAGTAAATGTGTTTCTATAGGCAATTTGTTTTTTGAATTAATATTTTGCTAATATATACTATTCTTAAGAAAAAATCAAAATATTTGGTAAGAAATTCTAATTTTTCTGTAATTTGACGGATTATTTAAAACAGATATCTATGGCAAAGGAGAATGGTAAAAATATTGAAGTTTTTGGTGCACGAGTTCATAATCTAAAGAATATAGATGTCACGATTCCGCGAAATGCTTTTATTGTGGTAACCGGAGTTTCGGGTTCGGGGAAATCTTCGTTTGCGTTCGATACTTTATATGCTGAGGGACAGCGCAGATATGTGGAAAGCCTATCATCGTATGCACGACAATTTTTGGGTAAAATTCAAAAACCTGAGGTGGATAAGATTATTGGAATACCTCCGGCTATTGCAATCGAACAAAAAGTGAATACCGTTAACCCTCGTTCAACAGTAGGGACTTCAACTGAAATTTATGATTATCTCAAATTACTATATGCTCGTATCGGGAAAATTATTTCTCCTGTTTCGGGAACGGAAGTTAAGCAACATACGGTGTCGGATATTGTTGATGAGGTGCTTGATTATACGGGCGAGAGGTGTTATATAACTGCTCCTCTGTCAATTCCCAAAAAGGAATATGTAAAAAAACTTGAGCTTTTTATGCAGCAAGGTTTTAACCGTATTTTGTGTAAAGGCAGGGTACAGAAAATTCAAGATGCTCTTGTAGAGTATAATTCGAAGAAAAAATGTGATGATATGTTTTTGCTCATTGATCGATTGACGATTGATGATGCTCAATACAGTCGTTTAATAGATTCTGTTCAAACAGCTTTTTATGAAGGTGAAGGTTCCTGCGTGGTTTGGATAGAACAGGTTGATGGAGGATTTGCCCCACTCTCTTTTTCAAATGCTTTAGAAGCAGATGGTATCGTGTTTGAAGCCCCCTCTGTTCATATGTTTAGCTTCAATAGTCCAATTGGTGCATGTCCTACTTGCGAAGGGTTTGGTAAGGTTATGGGAATTGACCCGAATCGGGTGATTCCTAATAAAAATTTGTCGGTGTATGAAAATGCTGTTGCGTGTTGGAGTGGTGAGAAAATGTCGCAATGGAAAGATTTGTTTGTTCAACAGGCTCATAAATTTAATTTTCCGGTTCATCGACCGTATTATGAATTAACTCAGGAGCAAAAAGATGTGTTGTGGAATGGTAATAAACATGTTGAAGGTATTCACGATTTTTTTGCCATGCTTGAAGCAAATTTATATAAAATTCAGTATCGTGTGATGCTTTCTCGCTATCGCGGTAAAACTGAATGTCCCACCTGTCATGGAAGACGACTAAAGCCGGAGGCCGAGTATGTGAAGGTTGGTGAGCGTTCGTTACCCGAATTGGTTGATGTTCCGGTTGCTCATTTGTTGCCTTTTTTTGAAACACTTAATTTGTCGGAGCATGATGAGAAAATATCTCGGCGAATAATTCTTGAAATTCGTTCTCGATTACAATTTTTAGGTAATGTCGGATTGGGCTATCTCACACTGAACCGTTTATCTAACACTCTTTCGGGAGGAGAATCGCAACGAATAAACTTGGCAACCTCTTTGGGTAGCAGTTTAGTGGGGTCTTTATATATTTTAGATGAACCAACTATTGGTTTGCATCCGCGAGACAATCATATGCTTATACAGGTATTGCGGAATTTACAAAAAATTGGCAATACGGTGCTTGTTGTTGAACATGATGAGGAAATAATGAAATCGGCTGATTATCTAATAGATATTGGTCCTGATGCCGGTATGGCGGGTGGCGATTTGGTTTTTCAAGGACTATTTTCTGATATTTATTCTGCAAAGACATCGTATACTTTAGATTATTTAACAGGAGTACGGTCTATACCGATTCCTTCTCAACGACGAAAAGCAAAAAATTATATTACTATAGCAGGTGCGAGGGAAAATAATCTGAAAAACATTACAGTAGACATTCCACTTGGAATTTTCACGGCAATTACCGGAGTGAGTGGTTCGGGTAAGTCTTCATTAATTCATAAAATTGTATATCCTGCTGTTCAAAAAGCTTTGGGAATATATGGTGCTCAAATTGGTGATTTTGATTCGGTTCATGGTGTTGCTGATTCTATATTTTCGGTCGAATTTGTGGATCAAAATCCAATAGGTCGTTCAACTCGTTCAAATCCGGTAACGTATTCTAAAGCATATGAGGATATTCGAAAATTATATTCAGATCAAAAATTAGCAAAATTACAGGGATTTAAACCGGCACATTTCTCTTTTAATACCGATGGTGGTCGCTGTGATGAATGTCAGGGTGAAGGTATTATTAAAGTTGAAATGCAATTTATGGCTGATGTTGAGTTGCAATGTGAAGCGTGTGGAGGCAAGCGATTTAAAGATGAGGTTTTAGAGGTTGAATATCGGAAAAAATCGATTTTTGATATTTTAGAGTTGACAGTTAATCAGGCAATTGATTTTTTTAGGGAAGATGCTTCATCAAAAACGGTCCAAAAAGTTATTGATAAATTAACTCCACTCCAGCAGGTTGGATTGGGCTATGTCAAATTGGGACAATCTTCCAGTACGCTTAGTGGGGGAGAATCGCAGCGAATAAAATTGGCTTCTTTTATTGGTAAAGAGTCACGACATGATCCTTGTTTGTTTATTTTTGATGAGCCAACAACGGGGTTGCATTTTCATGATATTCAGGTTTTACTTGATGCTTTTTTCTTGCTTATTGAGAAAGGACATACGGTACTTGTCATTGAACATAATCTCGATATTATTAAATGTGCCGATTGGATTATTGATATCGGACCCGAAGGTGGTGAAAATGGTGGTGAAATTGTTGTTCAAGGTACTCCCGAAGAGGTTGTAAAACATAAAAAATCGTATACCGGAGCATTTTTATATGAAAAATTATTTCCAAACGATTCGAAATAAACGGCTTTCCAAAAAAGGTTTGTTTATTCTTAAATTACTTGTAACCGGGCTTGCATGGTGGTATATTTATGTGAAATTATCATCCGAAGATTTTCGACTGCAAACAATTCCTGAGGATCGTATTTTTTTTGTATTTCTCGTATTGTTTTTGGTGTTTGTTAATTGGTTTATTGAAACTCGAAAATGGCAACTTTTGGTTTTAGTTTTTCAAAAAATTTCTTTTTTCCGTGCTCTTAAGGGGGTGTTAATTGGATCAACACTCGGATTTATAACACCCAACCGAATTGGTGATATTGGTGGGCGTTCGCTCGTGTTGAAAACCGATAAAAAACGTGGAATGGTTGCAACAACTATTGGTAGTGTTATGCAACTATCGGCGACTCTCTTATTTGGTGTGATAGGGCTTTTTTTGTTTTTAGTTTTTTTTTCGCACAGTAACGTTCTGTTATTTTATATATGTATTGTATGTGTGTGTGGCGTATTTGTCTTTTTTATATTGAGAATATTACATAAAAAAAATGTGTGGCAACGATTGTTGTTACGTATTATAGGTAAATTGTATTATCGTCGATTGGTGCAGACTGTTCAGTTATATTCTTTGAAAAGATTGCTGCATGTATTCTTTTTAGCGATTGCCCGATATCTGGTTTTTTCTTTTCAATATATTTTGTTATTATTTCTGTTTATTCCCGAATTGTCTTTATTGCAATCGTTTGTCGGGATTACTCTTACTTATTTATTTGTAACACTTATACCTAGTTCAATTCTTGGCGAATTGGGGGTTCGGGGGTCGGTTTCTGTTTTTATTTTTGGCTTGTTTGCGGCTCCATCTGTTTTGGTTTTTCAGGTGAGTTTATATATGTGGTTAATAAATTTGGCTTTTCCTGTTTTTGTTGGTAGTGTACTTCTTTTTGCTCATCGAATAACGAGTTCTCGGCAATAAGGTACAATTCGATAAATCTGTTATTTGTGGTGAACCAAAATAATGCGTGTGATTTTTTGATTTTTCAAAATGTATTAGTACGTACTAATTGCACGTAATTCGGAAGAATTATCGGTGTAAATAATGCGTATGAAATATAGTTCGTCTGAATTATTTTTGATGCACGATTCTATCGATTTATAGGAATTAAGTATAATACCGTGACTTGAAATTTTTTGAACCAAATGAATTTCTTTGTTTTGTATTAAGTGAGGCGAATTCGTAATATTTTTTTCTTGTAGTTTAATTTTTAATTGAGAAATATATGTATCAGCATAAATATAATGGGCATATTTTTTATCTGTTTTGTCTCCCAACCAAGTGTCTGAATGACTTTTAAGTGGAGATGTTGCAAAAACAGATACCGAGTCGACGTCTTGTGTGAATAAGATAAATGCCCCTTTTGAACTACTTATGCAAGAGTCAATATACCTCTGTTGCGAATGAGAATATAAGTATACAAGACTGTATGGAACGCTGTCTGTTTGAGTTTCTATAGTTCCGCCTATGTTTGCAAATGAAGGGCAGTTTATGAGATCTAAACTGAGGGAATCAGCTTCGCTTTCGCATCGGTTTGAAATATTTGTTGCAAATAGTATATGAGTCCCTTCACTTAAATCCGGGGAGCGATATATATTTCCAATTTGCAGAGGTTGAGTCAACGAATTGTCATTATACCAAATAATACTATCGCCTTGTGCATATGTAAAAAAATGACGATTGATGCATGCTGTTGTATCTTTCATAATAGGTTTTGGTGAAACACACTCACAGTTTTTTGTAATTTGTATCGGCATCGATTGGCAATCATTATGATGTTTTACCCAAACCTGATAAATGCTGTCGGGAACAATTTCTTCGGTAAAAAATTTGGAGATTTGTAAGTTGTTTCCCGTGCCTATAGAATATCCGTTTTTTTTGTTGTACCAGGTGAAATCACCATCCCCCACTACTTTAAAAGAAAGATTTCCGGTGCAATATGAATTGTAAATTATGTCAAAGTTTTTTTCTTTCGATGAAATTGTAATAGAACTGGTTTGTGGCAAACACGATTCTGTTAAGTCGGTAATGTATACGCTATATGTTCCGGTATTTGTGATTATGAGTGAGTCAGCAGTTTCTCCAAGGAGAACAGTGTCGTTTTTTTTCCAACTGAAAGTGTGTTTATCCGGTGCAAAATTGGTGTATAAAATTTCTTGAAATGGTGTGCATAAATTTGTGTCGGTGCCTAGGGAAAAACCCGAACACATTGGTGCACAGAGATATTGGTCGATTCTGGTAGCGTAATATCTGTCGAAATTATCGTTTGTTCCCAAATTACCATGTTCGTTTGTTCCACACACGTAAAATAAATTTTCTTGACGGGTTTTATCGAATGCTTCTATATATGAAACCCCTGCACCTGCGTAAATGTATGAGGGAGAGTTTACATAATTGTTATGTGAAGTATAAACGTATTTTGGTGTGAGACTTTGTTTTTCGAAGGTGTTTCCACTTCCCAATTGCCCACCATGACTTGATGATATGCTTGGAAATTTATTATCTCCCCAAGCAACAACATATTTCTTGTTGTTCTCTTTAATAATTGCGAGAGAATGAGAATACCCCGCTGAAATAGCAATAATATTTTCTAAATAATAGGTAGGGGTTTCCCCTCCTGATACAAGCGTTGCATAATTATGAACGGAATATATTCGAGTATTGTCATCATTGATTTCGGATCCTTTAAAAGCACCTATACCATATACAAATCCGTCATTTCGTAAAAGTAAGCCAAAGTTTCCACCAGCTGAAATTGATTGAATATTTGTGAGTATTTCATCGCTACTGTTTACTATTAGTTGTGGATATGATTGTGATGAGGTTTTTCCGCAGGCAAGTTGATATTTATTATTATTTCCCCATGCATATACTCTTCCATCTTCAGTAAGAGCATATGCGTGATTCGAGCCGGCAGATATCATTTTAATATTTTGTAGATGAGTCCCGTTTTCTAAGCGTACATATGATGGAGCTGCTGTGTTTGTGTATGAGCCATTACCCAGTTGACCAAAACTATTATCACCCCAAGCAACAACTTTACCCGATTCTAATAAAGCATATGATTGTGATTGTCCGCAGGCTATGTTTGTCACGTTTGATAAATAAGTGTCTCCGGTTTCACCACCAACTACGGTGTCCGGTATTTCTCGTTCGCATAAAAGCGGCCAACCCGATGAGCAATACAAACCAGCCCCGAGTTCACCATTATAGTTTTGTCCCCACGAAATTACTCGTTTGTTGTTTGTGAGTGCTAGAGAATGAGCACCTAAGCCGGCATCGACACTTATTATGTTTTCAATATAATCATTTTCGCAGGGCGAAGTATATGAACAGTTTGTTTGATCTCTACATAATTGTTTGTAGTAATTGTCGCCCCAAGTATACAAAGAATTATCGTTGCAAATGTAGGTCGAAAAATAATAGCCTCCCGAAAAATAATTTCGTTGTGCCTTGCTTTGTAAAGAGCATACACAGATAAAAATAAAGAGATATTTGTGCAAATTATTCATATACACTAATTAAAATAGTGAGTTTATTTTTTGTGTGAGTGTCGATATTTCATACGGAATAGTATATGATGCTCCCCACTCAATACCAAAACTTATATTTGATTTTTGAAAATGTGCATATTTTTTTTTCATAAGAGTCGGTGACGATATGCAAAAGGGTTTAATATGAATAGAGTAGTTTTTATTGATATGCAGCATTATATTCCCCGAAATTCCTATGGAATATGTAAATATTTTCAGGTAATTCTTTTTGTTTAAAGATACAATGTTTGTTAGATCTTGATTTGGTAAAATTGCATTTGTTTGAATCAAAAACAATGGTACGAAAAAAAATGTAGGTTGTATTTCGATTGATTCAGAAAAAAAGTGTCGGTATCCGTACGACAATGGAACACCAATATATTTATATGAATTGATAGAATTATATTGAGTTGTTGTTTCTGTTTTTTTAGGATTTTCTTGTAAAGTGTATGTGTAGATTGAATCGTATACCGGAATGAGAATAGAGTCTTGAGCGGAAATATGTTTATAATAGTTAAACAACAGATTGTATTGCCAATACCATAAACTATCAATATAAATTTCGGTTTCGTCATTTATATCAGTTGTGGTAAATGACGATTTGTTGCGATGGTTTATGTATTGAATGCCAATGCCGTAGGATGATTTTTTTGAAAGATACTGTGCCGATATTGTGTGATTGGTTCCAAAATCGTTTTTTTCTGATTCTTGTAATACAAGACTGTAGCTGTTATTATTCCAATATATTGGGAAAGATTCGTGAATACCGGTATGCACAGAAAATGTTATATATGATGCATTTTTTCGTGAAAATAAATCTTTGCTTTTATAAAAATCACTACTGTCTATAGCAAAGAGAGTGTCATGTACAATATAGCGAATGGTGTCTTGTATTGTAAACCGAATGGTATCGTATACAGTTATTGTATCTTTTACTGTTTCTTCTGAAGTGTTTGGGAGAGTTTGGGGAGGGGGAGTGTTATATTGAGGTCTTGGTGCTTGGACAGGTCTAGGAGAGGATATTTTTTTTGGTGTAATGAGTATTTGAGACCCAATTTGTTGATATTCAAAAGAATTGTCAAATATAAGATTAAGAATAAATGACAAACTTTTATCCTCAACCTCAATACTTTTTTGTGTTTCAGTATTAATTAATGTACTGTTATAAGTAAAACGTGCAGTACTCAATTTTTCTAAATCTTTGAGTATTTTGCCAACGCTTTGTTGTCGTGCAGAATATGATAATTGTGTGTCTAAAATAGATTGTTGTGCTATACAAGTATTACTTGATAGAATGAAAAATAAAGTTATTATTATGATTGTATATAATTTCATAAATTGTTATCACAAAACAGATGACAATTTACAAAAAAAGCGTAATCTAACTAAAGACTACGCTTGTTTTTTTTTAATCTAATTGTAGAATGTTATTGTATTTCCTTCTCTAATATATGAAATAGATGGGAATGCAGTAGAAATCATTGTACATACATCTTCAAGGCTTAGTTGTTCGAATGTACTTGTGAGGATTTTCGAATAAATTTGTTCGTCCGAAACAATTATAGAACAATTATAATGGCGTTCAATATCGGCAAAAACCTCATGAAGTGGGGTTTTGTCAAAAGTTAAAATGCCTGTTTTCCAAGATAAATAATTACTATCAGTATTTATTGATGTTCGAAGATTTTTATTTTTTTCGTAATCAACACGTTCGTTTTTTTCGAGAATAACCGATTGATTAGAAATCAGTTCGGTTACTTGAACTGAACCGGATTCAACAATAACATTAGCTTTGTTGTTGTTTGTTTGGATATTAAATGTTGTACCGAGTACTTTGACAGAAATTAAAGGTGTCGAAATAATAAATGGAGCTTTTTCATTTCGTGTTATTTCACAAAAAGCATGACCATTTATTGAAATTGTACGATTATCTTCACTGAATTCGGAAGGATAGGTAATACTCGCATGAGAATGTAAGAAAACAGTAGAACCGTCAGGTAATACAATTTCCTTTTCGGTTGCACTTGTGTTTGCTATTGTTTGTTGAGTAATATTATTTTGATTGACAAAAACAGAAACAACAACAAAAACAATTACGGCTGCAGCCGCTGCAATATATCTCCAAAGTGGAGTTATAAGTGTTTTTTGAGTGTTATTTGATTTTTGTTGAGGAGTACCCGTTTGTGGTTGAGGAGAAATGATTTCCGGGTTTGTTTTCTTTTTAAATTCAGAAAATGCTATATGAGCATCAAAAGATTTTTCTGATTTAGTTCTTCCTGAAGTATACCAATATCTGCAAATCGCAGCAAATTCTTTTTTGTGTTCTTCGCTGCTCAATACCCAATCCATAAGTGCTGCATTATCTTCAGCACTATTTTCATTGGTTAAATACTTTATAATTAAATTTTCTGTATTCATATCTTTACCATCGTTAATCAAAAGTATGACAATATATTGATAATCTACCCTATATGTTTAAAATTAATTAACATCTTATTAAAGATTATTTTCGGAATGAATGTAATTGTCAATTTTTTTTCGGAGTGTAGCAAGAGCACGAGTAATATTTGCTTCAACCGCTTTTACACTAATATCTAATTTTTCTGAGATTTCTTTATTTTTGAGACCGTCAAATCTGCTCATTTCAAATACTTCCCGGCAGCGTTCGGGGAGGTTGAATATTGCTTCGTTTATATGTTCTTCGAGTTCAGTATTTTGATAAGGGTCAATAAATTCGGATTCTATTTCTTTTAATTTAATCCAAGAAGTGTCTTGGTATTGATTTTTAATTTTTTCGTGTTTTATGTGATTGAGGCAGGTGTTTCGAACAGCTCGGTAGAGATAGGATTTTAGAGAACTGATTTCCGCAGTGCTTTCTTTATGTTCCCATAATTTTAAAATAATGCTTTGTACAATTTCTTCAGCTTCATCGTCATCATATACAAAAGATTTTGCAAATACGCATAAGCTTGCATAAAATTGCGTATAAATTTTTTCGAAAAAAACTTCCCACTCTTGAGATTCCTGCATGAACAATTTCTCTTTGTTTTGTTTAATATACGAAGATAAGACTTTTTTTTAAAAGAAAAGTTGCATGCAGAAAAATTATTCGGAGATTTTTTTCTTGATTTTGTCGCGTTGCTCGTCCGAGAGATTTATGAAATAATGGTCGTTTTCAATCTGAAATTTATTGTTTTTTATGCTTGTGGAAATGAGGCGTTCTTCATCAAGCAGCCATCGGCAATATTTGCATTTCATTAAATGCATCCGCATAGAAACAAGCTCTTTGAAGCCGAGTTTTTCAAATTCATTTTTCGTCATCAATAAACTTGCTTTTTCACAGGGGATTATGAAGCATTTTATTGTTTTTATATATATATTTTCAAAGAAATTCATTCTACTTAGTTATTTGTACATTTTAGTGTCAGGAGAAAACCATTTTTTTTCGATACATTTTCGTAATTTTAATTTTGCCCGGTGAATCATTACCCACAAGTTTGACGGTGATATATCGAGCTCCTTACAGGTTTCTTCTGTTGAATATTCTTCTACTTCTTTCATGGTAAATGTGGCTGCCATTTTTGTTGGAAGGTGAGAGAGGCATTCTTTCAGAACCTGATGAAATTCACTGTTTTCGCTTAATTCTGAATCAATCTCCCATTTGTTGGGCAATTCGGAGTCTTCCCAATGACCTTTTAAAATTCCTTCACTTTGAAAAAATTGGTCGTTATCGAGTAATGCATCTTCTTTGTTACGGGCATTTTTTCGGTAATAATCAATTATTTTTCGTTTTAATATAGAGGTGAGCCATGTTTTTACGGTGCTTCGACCTTCGAATCGTTCAATTGCTTTAACAGCCGATAAAAATGTTTCCTGAACTAAGTCTTCTGCTATTTCCTGATTATAGACACGAGATATAGCGTAGTTATATAAGTAGTTGCCGTAGAGGTCAACCCATGTATTCGGATTTTGTTCGTCTTGTTGTTGTTCTGTATTCATAACTTTTCATATTGCATTTCTTGATGCAAATTACATTTTTTTTTTGAGAGGAAATAATGAAAGTGATTTTTTTATGGTTTCTTAGCCCGCAATATTTCTCTTTTGCCTTGCGGAGGTCCCGGGATTTTCTCAATCTGAAAACCACAGTTTTTGAGGGTTCTTTTTACATCACCTTTTACGCAGTAGGTCGTTAATAAAGCTTCCGACTCCATATGTTTATAAATTTTTGTGAATATTTCGCTGCTCCATAAATTTTTTTCTTTTGTGGGTGAAAAGGCATCAAAATAAACAATGTCTATGTTGTTCGGGATTGTATTACAGTTTGTAATATCTCCTGCTATTTTATGGATTACAAAGTAGGGCGAAAGCTTATGTGTTGTGTTCCATGTACAGTGGTGAAGGCTTTGATACAGTGCGTATTCTTGTTCTGTAATTATAGTATTTATTTCAAGTGAAGCTATTTCTTCTGTAGTGAGAATGTTTTTTTCTAT
>CAZLCY010000059.1:0-13083 GCA_964558075.1 uncultured Bacteroidales bacterium | reverse complement strand
ACTCATTGTTTTCTAAACAACTAATAAACAGTAACTTTTTAATTATGAAACTTGCATATATAGGAACATACCCGCCGCGAGAATGCGGCATTGGCACATTTACCATGAATCTTTACAAATCAATGATAACAAATACAGATACAAATAAGGAATCTGTTGAGGGATTTATTGTAGCCATGAACGATCATGAACAAAATTATCATTACCCCGAAGAAGTAAAACTAACAATTAGGCAGGAACAACAACGCGACTATTTGGAGGCGGTAAAATTCATTAATCTCAGTGGCGCCAACCTGTGTATTCTCGAACATGAATTTGGTATATTTGGCGGACGAAATGGTATATATATTCTCCCTTTGTTGTATCGTCTCGAAATTCCTCTTGTTGTAACACTTCATACTATTGTTAAGGAACCTTCATATACCGAAAAAGCGGTATTGCAGGAAATATGTAAAATGGCACATAAAATTATCATTATGAGCCAAAAAGCAATTGAATTCCTTATAGAAATTTATAATGTAGATAAAGAAAAAATTGTTTTTATCGCACACGGCGTGCCGGATATTCAATTTTGTCAGGAACAAACCAAAAAAGATTTTAATCTCGAAAAGAAAAAATTATTACTCACTTTTGGTATCCTGAGTCGCAACAAAGGTATTGAAACGGTACTGTATGCATTACCCAAACTTATTGAAAAGCATCCCGATATTTTATATGTGGTTTTAGGCAAAACACATCCTAATGTAATTCGTCATTCCGGAGAAGAGTACCGTAACTTTCTTCAACTTCTCACAAAAAAGCTCAATCTAAGAAAGCATGTTGTGTTTATTAATGAATTCATTAGCCAAAAAGAATTATTTAAATATTTATCTGCTTCTGACATTTATATCACACCATATTTGAATGAGGCACAAATTACCAGCGGCACCCTTTCTTACGCTGTTGGCGTTGGCTCTGCGGTTATTTCAACTCCTTACTGGCACGCCTTAGAATTGTTAGACGAAGGAAGGGGTAAACTCTTTGACTTTGGCAATTCTGAGCAGCTTTCACAAATTCTCATGGATTTATTGGACAATCCGGAAATGTTAAAGGGTCTTAGAAAAAAAGCTTTTGATTATGGCAGAACAATAACATGGCCAAAATCGGGAGAAAAATACGTTACGCTTATTCAACAGATTCTTGCCGAAAAACCACAGATTGTTGTTACAAAAGAGACCTCCATTGATCCGCTTATTCTCCCTCCTTTTTCTCTCGAGCATATTAAAAGGTTAACCGATGATACCGGTATTATTCAACATGCAAAATTCGGAATCCCTAACTTGAAAGAAGGATACTGTATCGACGATAATGCACGAGCTTTATTAATGGTGCTTATGACATACCAACAAAAAAAGGACAAAGTTGCACTTAATTTAATTCCTATTTATTTGAGCTACATTCATTATATGCAAAATGAAGACGGTACATTTAAAAACTTTCTGAGTTTTAGTCGCAACTTTCTTGATGAAGTAGGATCGGAAGATTCATTTGGAAGAACTATCTGGGCTTTGGGTTATTTATTAAACAATCCGCCAAATGATTCGTATTACCAAACAGGAACGATAATTTTCTTTGATGCGGCTCCAAACTTTGAAAAGCTCCAATCTATCAGAAGTATTGCCAATACAATGCTTGGTATCAGTCATTACCTTACAAGTAATCCTTCGGACGATTCAATGATTAAAACATTAGACATACTCGCGGGCAAACTAATTAAACACTACGAAGAAAACAGCTCTGCCAACTGGAAATGGTTTGAACCCTTACTTGCCTATGATAATGGTATTTTACCTCTCGCACTGTTACATGCAGCAGAAATACTTGAAAATGACAAAATAGCCGCAATTGCTTTAGAAACAACGAACTTTCTTACAGAAATAACACTTAAAGATGGTTATTTGTCAATCATTGGTAATGAAAAATGGTATGAAAAAGACGGCGAACGTTCTCTGTTTGCACAACAACCCTTAGATGCTCTTGCTATGGTTTTGATGTACCGTCAGGCTTTTCAACTTACGAAAGAAAGAGAATATCTTACTAAATTATTTTCCTGCTTCATGTGGTTCTTGGGTGAAAATGATATTCGAATGACTTTATTCGATTTTGAAACAAATGGCTGTTGCGATGGTATCGAAAGTTATGGCATTAACCGGAATCAGGGAGCTGAAAGTTCTCTTGCATATTTAATTTCTCATCTCGTGGTTATGGAAGCTTTTGAAGCTTTTGAACAGAAAGATTTAGCATTGTAATATCCGAAGCACGAATAAAAAAATATAAATCATGTTAATAACCAGATACTCCAATAATCCAATCCTAACCAAAAAGGATATTCCGTATACCGTTGCAACTGTTCATAATGCAGGGGTAATTAAACACAAAGGCACATACATTATGATATTCCGATCACACTTGCATAATGGCAGAAGTATTTTAGGGAAAGCGGAAAGCAAAGACGGATTCAATTTTGAAGCAAACAAAAAACCTTTTATGATTCCGGCAACTGAAGGCGTTTTTAAAGAATATGAGGAATATGGGATAGAAGATCCGCGAATTACTTTTCTTAATGGTGAATATCTTATTACCTACAGTGCTTACTCACGTAACGGGGTGAGAATAGGTCTTGCAAAAACCACCGATTTTAAAAGCATTCAAAGAATTTCTCTGATTACCGAAGCAGACTATCGAAACGTGGTTATTTTCCCTGAAATGTTCAATGGTTTATACGCTCGTCTCGATCGCCCTCATTCCGAAATTTCTCCATGGTCTGTCTGGATATCATATTCTCCCGACCTGATACACTGGGGGGAATCAAAATTAATTATGAAACCCTGCCAGTATCACTGGGACGAAATGAAAATTGGCCCCGGTGCTCCTCCTATAAAAACGCCACGCGGGTGGCTCAATATTTATCATGGCGTATTCCCCACAATGGCAGGAAGTGTGTATCGCCTGGGCGTCGCATTACACGACATTCACGATCCTTCAAAAATTATTGCAGTTGGTGACAACTGGATTCTCCAACCCGAAGAAGCATACGAAGTTACCGGATATGTTCATAACGTAGTTTTCTGTTGTGGTGCTGTTCCCGAAGATGACGGTAGCATTAAAATTTACTGGGGCGGAGCCGACTCGGTAATGTGCGTTGGTACCGCAAATATAGAAAAGCTGGTCGATTATTGTGTAAATAATTCACGTCCGGCTCTGTAAAATAAATACATATAAATATATGAAAATTGCTATCCTCTCTCCCATTGCGTGGAGAACGCCTCCAACCAAATACGGACCGTGGGAACAGGTCGCTTCAAATATTACCGAAGGACTTGTTGATGAAAATATTGACGTTACCCTCTTTGCGACGGGCAATTCTATTACAAAAGGAAAATTACAATACGTATCTAAAGATGCCTATTGTGAAAATCCTGAAATGGATCCAAAAGTGTGGGAGTGTCTCCATATAAGCAACCTAATGGAACAAGCAGATAAATTTGATATAATTCACAACCACTTCGATTTTTTACCGCTCAGCTATTCAAGACTTATTAAAACTCCAATGATTACAACTATTCATGGATTTTCGTCACAAAAAATACTTGAAGTATACAAAAAATATAATAATAACTGCTCGTATGTCTCAATCAGCAATTCCGACCGCAGCCCGGAACTAAATTATGCAGCTACGGTTTACAATGGTATTAACGAAAAAGAATTTACATTCAAAGAGATATCACACGATTATTTGTTGTTTTTTGGCAGAATTCATCCCGAAAAAGGAACATTCGAAGCTATTCAAATAGCAAAAAAATCAGGACGAAAACTCATCATTTCGGGACTAATTCAAGATCAAGAATATTTTAACAACCATGTTAAACCTTACATCAATAATAGTGATATTATATTTGTAGGTAATACCGGTCCAAAAGAACGGGACAAACTTATGGGCGAAGCATATGCACTCTTACATCCAATTAGCTTCAACGAACCATTTGGACTTAGTGTTGCAGAAGCAATGATGTGCGGAACTCCCGTTATTGCATTCAATTTAGGCTCAATGCCCGAACTGATTGATAACGGAAAAACAGGATTCCTTGTAAACACTATTAGCGAGGCATCTGAAGCAGTTGCAAACATCAATTCCATTAGCAGGAAATTTTGCAGAGAATGGGCATATTCAAAGTTTAGCAGAAAAGAAATGATACGTGGGTACACGGATGTATACAATACAATTTTAAACAAGGGAATACAATCTTTATAAAAATATTTACATGGAAAAATCAACACCAAAAAAAACGTTAATTAAAAGAAGTGGAAATAAAATTGACCGAAATAATTCAAGAGTAATAACCAGACCTCATATACCGAGCGATATGTTACGTGTCGGTAAAATTATCGACAGAGTCGCAAACCTCACAGAAAAAAAAGTTGAGGAATTGTTAAAAGATATTATTGAAAATTTCTATGGTCGACATAAAAACATAAAACAGCAACTCCATAATCATTTCGAAAAAGTTAAGGAATATATTCCCAAAAATATTTCAATAAGTGAAGCCAGAAAAGAATTGATTGGAGCATATTTTACTATGGAATACTCAATAGAATCTGCAGCTTTATTCAATCCTTCAATAGTAAAACATCCCAATCAAGAGGGTCTTCAAAATGGCGAAATGCGTTTTATTATGAGTCTCAGGGCTACAGGAGAAGGACATATTTCTTGCATTGTTTTTCGCAGTGGAGTACTAAAAAAAGATGGTTCAGCTATTTTCGATACAACATCTGAATTTGTTGGGACTCCGGATGTGTTGCTCGACCCCACATACGACAATCACTTATTTCGTCGCAAATTGAAAGATATGAAATCGTGGGATAAAACAAGTAGCCGAATTTTTGAAAACCTACCGGATAATTTTACGAATGGTAAATTAAAAGCACGTATTAATGATTTATATCAAGACAATGATTTTGCTCACAACGACCAAACAATCAAAAATATAAATTGGCTGGCAAACTCAAATTACACAATAAAATTTGATGAACATTCAAAAATATCTGAACGGGTAATATTTCCCGTTTCCGAAAATGAAAGTCGCGGCATAGAAGATGCCCGGTTTGTGGAATTTCATGAAGAAAATGGAGAATCAATGTATTATGCAACGTATACCGCTTACAATAACGAATGCATTCTTCCACACTTATTGGAAACTAAAGATTTTATACATTTCAATATAATTACCTTAAATGGAAAGGCAGTTCAAAATAAAGGAATGGCGTTGTTTCCGCGAAAAATAAACGGTAAATATGTAATGCTTTCACGTCTCGACGGCGAAAATAACCATATCATGTTTTCCGAACACTTACACTTCTGGAATGAGTCAAGGATTATTCAGAAACCTATTATGCCTTGGGAATTTGTTCAGATTGGCAATTGCGGTTCACCGCTCGAAACGAGCGAAGGATGGCTTGTTCTCACGCATGGTGTAGGGGCAATGAGACAATACTCTATAGGAGCTGTTTTACTCGATCTTGAAAACCCCGAACGCATAATTGCCCGGCTCGAAGAACCGCTTATTATACCCAACGAAAAAGAACGAGAAGGCTATGTGCCTAATGTTGTGTATTCTTGTGGTTCGTTAATACATAATAACATACTTGTACTTCCATATGCAATGTCTGATATATCATCTAATATTGCGACGGTAAAAGTAGAAAAATTGATAGCTCGTATGAAAGCAGGCACATAAAAGCTCACTTGACAATCAAACTCTCTACAGGGCGGCGATAGACATTTTTTAACTTGAGTTCGATATAATTTTTTAGGTTCAGAACGCTTATAAATAGTGAGATTCAATCAAAAATAATGAAATAATAACGGGTTATTATAAATTATTTTTGAGAAGAAGATTGCTGTTTATAAGTGAAAAAAGTATGCTTTGTGTAAAAAGCTGTTTTTCTGCGTTAAATTATTTCACAATAGCTCGCTATTATTCAATAATTATGCCTTGATAAACAGCCTTTCACATCAACCGAGGATAAAGGACGAGCTCAGCGAAGCTAATCTGAACTCTAAAAATTACGTCGAACTCAGGTTTTTAGTTTGATTTTTAAGTCTCCATTCAATTGTGAGGAAAAAATATATATCTTTGCAAAAAGACTCTTACAATCATGGTATCTTGGCAAAAACGAAAATTTCCTGATTTAATTGCATATCTCATTTTTGTAATAGCAGGGTGTATTGCGTTTTGGGATTTAATTTCGGGTACACATATGCTTTCGTGGGATATGATTGACGGAAACTATCCGTTTCAGCATTTACAATCTCTCATTGAACGAAACGGCAGTATTCCACTATGGGATCCGTATACAAATTTAGGCGCACCTCTTAACAGTAAATTAGGACAGTGGTATCCTGTCCGGTTTTTGTCCTCAAAAATAGGCGAATACACCCTTTACAAACTCAATATTGAATTTGTTTTACACATCATAATAGCGGGCATGGGAATGTTTTCATTGCTAAAATCTCGCTCACTTTCTCTTTCTGCCGCACTCTTTGGCGGCATTGCATATATGTTTTCAGGATTTTTTATTGGAAATGCACAACATATGAGTTGGATAATAAGCGGTGCATGGTTACCATGGTTGCTTCTTTTATACAGCAGAATTATTCAATCTCCTTCAATTAAGCAAATTCCCGCAAGCATTTTTGTGTTTTTTTGTTTCTTCACAGGTGGTTATCCCGCTTTTTCCATTGTAACAGTATATATACTTTTTTTAGGTACTATTATATATGGAATCCGGCTTTTTCTCCAAAAAAAACAACAAAATATACAAAAATTTATCGGCTATATTCTCATTATAGCCCTTGGCGTAACCATTCTCTCACTGGCATATTTAGGTTCCTTTTTCACCATGCTTTCATCGGTTACCCGCGGGGACGGGGTCACTATAGAAGCAGCACTGTTCTCATCGGTTCAGGCATTACACACAATTACATTTATAGCACCATTCAGCATTAGCTTTTCCGAAGCAGGATTTTGGAACGGAGATTTATCGATGCTCAATATGTATATGGGCATTGCAACACTCATATTGAGTCTGTACAGCCTGCGATATATTCGCAACAAAAAAATATGTTATGCTTGGATTGCTGTTATTTTCTTTATCAGTTTATCACTCGGAGACATATTGCCGGTTCGTAGTTTTTTTTACAAATACGCACCTCTGTGGAATACTTTTCGATTTCCCGCATTATTTCGCCTATTTTACATCTTTCTCCTTATCGGCTTAGCAACATATTCATTCGAGAAAATCACAAAAAACCTCCGTATTCAAACCCTTTTAAAAATCGGGAGCATACTTATTATAGTATATGCCATAACAATAGCTGTTTCATATTTTGTATCTTCTGATTTCCCGAATTACACCTATTGGCATCAATTTATTAAAAAATTAGAATTCAGCCATACCATACTTATTCAGGCAAGCGTCCACATCATTGTTCTCATAATTTGTGTCGGCATTGCATATATTACCTACAAAAAACACACAAGCATTTCGGTACGCTCAATTATTCTCCTGTATCTCATATGCGATATGGTAAGCACAACAGTTTTACAATCGGCAATTACAGTTACCACTCCCATAGAAACATATTACACACAAAGTCATGTAGACGTGTTACCCAAACAAACAGCATGGCCGAATATTCACGAACCTGCATATGATAATTCTGCAAAATCTTTAACTATTGCACCCCCACTCTGGAGAAATTTGCAAGTTTTTCATAAAAAACGATCCTACAACGGCTATACGAGTTATGTGCTGAAAAGCACCGAAGAACTGGAACAATCAATATTTTATGATTCCGTTAAAACCTATCCTATTTTGTATATTCCTCACAAAATATATTCAGAAAAAGATACAAACATCGACTACTCATCAGGACATATTGCCGTGCTCCCGGACTCTCTATCAAGAATTACATACCTCTCCGACTCATCATCTCTCACGCTTATTTCAGGCACACACAATGAATGCCTTGTATCGACCTATTGTTCAGACACAAGCTACCTTGTTTGTATGCAAAATAATTATCCGGGATGGCATGCAAAAATCAATAATAAACCGGCAGAAATTATTTCCGCAAACTTCACCGCAATGGCAATTGTTGTTCCCCCGGGCAACTCAACAATAGAATTTTCATATTCACCGCCCTACATTACAGAAGCATATTATCTCTATCAAATAAGTCTGTATATTCTTATTATACTTATAATTATAACCGGCATGCCGCAGGCAACAAAACGAAAAAAAATTGCCATTACAATACTTATAATTCTCATATTTATAGGTATAGAAATCCGAAACACATATTCAACAGCCGCCCCACAATCACAAAAAACGACTTCATACAAAGATCGTACAGAAGAAACGTTTTTCAATCTTCACGAAAAAAAAATCAGAGAAAGTGACATACAAATCAAAACAGACGACATTACATATTTCTCACAAGAAATGATATACGGAACTACATTTTCATTTGCAAATTCGCAATTGGCAGATTTACTTTCAACATACAAAAATCTACACATATCAGTATCAATAAAACCCGAAACAGATATAGAAAATGTATATATTGCCATTAATATCTATAAAAATAAGCATCAATTCGACTTTAAATCTTTTCCAATTGCGAAATATATTGACGACGAAACCGAATGGAATTTTATTGAGGAAACCATGCCGCTCCACTTAAAAGATTCCGACAAATACGCAATACGCATATTTTTATATTCTCCCGAAAAAAAGAGTTTCTTATATAAAAATTTCACTATTTCATTTTTTAATTAATTCAAATCGCATATTTTTGAATAAAATTTAACACCATCAAAAAATGAAACGAACAGTATTAATTTCGCTCATTGTTACAGCCTGCATAAGTGTTGTTTATGCATTTACCCAAAAAACCTCGTATGCTCCGATTATTATTGACCGAACAACCTTAGAAAACTCAATAGCTTCTATAGATTCGGTTCAACTACAAAATCCGGGGAAAATTTTTGTATACGAAAACAATTTATTTATTATTGAGCAATATTACGGCGTACATATTTTCGACAATAGCAATCCGGCATCTCCGGTAAAAAAAGGATTTATCCGAATCTTGGGTTGTACCGACATTGCAGTAAAAGGCCCCATTATGTATGCCTCAAGTGCTGTTGATTTAGTGACACTCAATATTGGAAACATATCGAATGTGACTGAAATCAGCCGCGAAAAAAATGTGTTATCCGAAATTGTATCGCCATACGGCACTATTCCTGCTAAATATTCACAGGAGAACAGACCCTCAGGAACTATTATTGTTGCATGGAAAAAAGACTAACAATGAACCGAAATATACGATTTTCACTCACGATTTTCACAATCAGCCTTCTTATAGGAATTGTTGGTGCATGTACCGACGGCGGCACTTCAAAATCATCAGAGATTAGTTCCATCCCATCTGTTTCGATAGGAGCTACCGGAAAAGGCGGTTCAATGGCTCGCTTTGCCCTTACAGACACTGCATTATTTGTACTCACAAACAACTCATTACAATCATACAACATTAAAAATCAGGCAAGTCCTGTTCTTCAAAACACCGTTTCATTAAACAATGATATGGAAACGCTATTCCCTTATGATACATTATTGTTTATTGGTTCCCAATCGGGTATGTATGTGTATACGGTAAATCCGGAATATGAATTACAATATGTTTCAGATTATTGGCATGTTACCTCCTGCGACCCGGTTGTTTTTGACGGGACTTACGCATACGTAACCCTCAACTCCGCTCACGAAATGTGCGGAAGATATATTAACCAATTAGATGTTATTAATATGGAAGACATAACTGCCCCCTATCAAATAAACAGTTACGAAATGGAATCCCCTAAAGGATTGGGAGTAGACGGAAATTTATTGTTTGTATGTGATAATAATTCTCTGAAAATATATAACAAATCGGATCCTTACAATATTCAAATTAAGAATACCTTTACCATTCCTAACATTTACGATGTGATTCCATATCGAGGAAATTTAATTGTCACATCTCAATCCGGTATTGTTCAATATTCGTATGACACAACAACATTAAACATACGTTATAAAAGTATAATCCCTGTACAACACTAATTTTTGAAATTATGAAAAAAACACTCTTTATTTGCATAGCAATAATCGTTGGATTTACAACATATGCCCAAGACACAACACAAACAAGTTTCATTGCCCGACCAAATACGAATACATACATATGGTCGATAGCTCCACAATTTACCGCCGAACACGCCATGCGGATAGACCTTGAAAAACGGTTAAAAAATGGTAGCAGTGTTATTCTTGCCCCACGCTTTTATGTTAAAAGTGGCGATTCTGACGAAGGAACAAACGACGGAAAAATGCTCGGACTCGGAGGAGAAGTTTTTCATAAAATTCGGATAACTGATTTATCAGATCCTATCCGCGGATATATCACATACGGTATGTTATATAATTATTACGACGTGATTCAGGTAGATGTTGAATGGATTTGGGATGAAACATTAGGCATTTCTACAATGACCGGCAGTGACAAAGAAAAACACACAGGAGTTCATAAATTCGGTCCGGATTTAGCAATAGGGCTCGAAATGGAACCAATTGAACGCTTTATTATTGACATGTACGCCGGAGTTGGTGCACGCTATAGCTTTGTTGCATATGGCGACAAAGAATTCATAAACACACATTCGAGCATATTCGATATTGGATATACCGGAATTGTACCATTAATCGTACTAAAAGTAGGTGTCGTTTTTTAACGAGAAGAAGAAATCTTGTGATAATTAATAAGATTGCTTAATGTCTGTATTGTATAAGGATTGGGAATAATATCATTAAATCCCACATTATAAAAATCATCAAAAAAATCCTTATAATTATACACTGTATTCGCAATGATAATTACCCTGTTTTTCGGAAAAGGTAATTTAGTACGAATATATTTAGTAGTATCAATACCATTCATAATCGGCATATGAAGATCCATGAAAATCATATCAAACGGCTCTTGTTTAAAAATTTCTATAGCCTCTTTTCCGTTAGACGCCTCCACAAACGAATAATTCAACTCAGTAAGATATTCACCTAAAACTTGTCGTCTTACAGGATTATCATCAACAATTAGAACTTTTCCTTGTAACATAATTTACGCGTTTAACTTATTGATTTTTGTAATATTACAAAAAAAAAATTAAACAGACTGCCTTTTATTAAAAATAATTAATCAGTTTCACGGAAATATTTTTTTATATCCCCCCCGAATTACTATTTTTGTTGCTCATTTTTATTATAAATTTAAACATATGAAAGTATTAAAATTCGGAGGAACATCGTTAGGAGATCCTCAACGTATTCAAAACGTATCATCTCTTATTAACCAAGATTCTGAACAAAAAATTGTTGTTTTGTCGGCCATGTCACAAACCACCAATTCATTATTAGAAATTTGTGATTATTATGAAAAAGAAAATCCGGACGCAGCACATTCATACATTAAAAAATTAGAAAAAAAATATTATGGTGTAATTGAAGAATTACTATCAAAAAAAGAAACTATAGCTCGTGCCTATGAAACAATCAAAGAACATATAAAATTCATCCGAGATTTTTCTGCTGTTCCATACGACATTACTGTAGAAAAAGCAATTGTAAGTCGGGGAGAAATATTATCTACAAACCTTATGCAATTATATCATGAGGAACAAAACATTCCGTCTGTGTTACTTAATTCTTTCGACTTTATGGTTATAGATGCAGATGGCGAACCAATATTACCTGAAATTGAAAAACGTCTTTCAGCTATTTTGGCTCAACACAAAACAAATCAGTTATTTATTGTTCAGGGGTTTATTTGTTTAAATCCACAAGGAGGAATAGATAATTTAAAACGTGGAGGAAGTGACTACACCGCATCTCTTATAGGAGCAGCAACACGCTCGTCAATTGTAGAAATCTGGACTGATATTGACGGTGTTCACAACAATGACCCACGCGTTGTTCAAAACACACATCCAATTGCAATGCTAACTTTTGATGAGGCTGCTGAATTAGCATATTTTGGAGCAAAAGTTCTTCATCCGTCAACAGTGTTGCCGGCAAAACTCAAAAACATTCCGGTTGTACTTAAAAACACTATGAATCCTGATGCTCCCGGAACATATATTTCAAATGAAGAATCCGGAACCGGTATTAAAGCTATCGCAGCAAAAGATAACGTTTTTGCCGTGAAAGTAAAATCGGGTCGCATGCTTTTGGCTTACGGTTTTCTCCGTAAAGTGTTCGAGATTTTCGAAAAGCACAAAACTCCAATTGATATGATTACAACCTCTGAAGTTGCTGTATCATTAACCGTTGATAATGATGATTATCTTGCACAAATTGCTGATGAACTGAAAATTTTGGGTGAGGTTCACGTCGATAAATTTCAAACTATTATTTGTGTCGTAGGAAATATTATTGCAGAAAAACAAGGTTATGCGATTCAAGTTCTTGAAGCTCTTGAAAACATCCCGGTTCGCATGATTTCATACGGCGGAAGCGAAAACAACATCTCTATATTAATAGAAACACGATACAAAGAAAAAGCTCTTAATAATTTACATGAACATCTTTTTTAAATAATTACACAAAAATTATGACACACACAATTGATTATAAAATTGCCGATATATCTCTTGCCGGCTGGGGACGAAAAGAATTAGATCTTGCAGAAATTGAAATGCCGGGTTTAATGGCTCTACGTAAAGAGTATAAAGGAAAAAAACCTTTGGCAGGAGCTAAAATTATGGGCTCATTGCACATGACAGTTCAAACTGCTGTATTGATTGAAACATTGGTAGAATTGGGTGCCGATGTTCGATGGGTTTCGTGCAATATTTTTTCTACTCAAGACCATGCAGCAGCAGCTGTTGTTGTCGGCAAAACGGGTACAGAAAATAATCCTCAGGGAACTCCTGTTTTTGC
>CAZLCY010000058.1:0-13268 GCA_964558075.1 uncultured Bacteroidales bacterium | reverse complement strand
TTATCTTCGCGTGGAGTACATATTATTGAACCCGATTCCGGCGAATTGGCCAGTGGTCTGGAAGGTAGGGGGAGAATGCGTAATCCTGATGAAATTGTCGATTATACCGTGACTTTTTTTCGGAATACGCATGCAGATATTAAAAAAAAAAATCCTTGTAACTGCCGGGCCAACGTATGAAGATATCGATCCTGTTCGCTTTATAGGGAATCATTCTTCAGGAAAAATGGGGTTTGCCATTGCTCATCAATTGGCTCAAGCAGGTGCCGATGTTTTGCTAATTGCAGGTCCGGTTTCTTTGTCAATTCATCATCCTGCAATTACTCGCATAAATGTTCGCTCGGCACAACAAATGTATGATATTGCAATGCGGTATTTTCCTGATTGTGATGCCGCTATATTAAGTGCTGCTGTTGCTGATTTTACTCCTGTTACCACGTATACCGAAAAAATTAAGGAAAAATCTCACGAATTGACACTTACCTTGCGTCCAAATCCTGATATTGCTCGTGAATTGGGGAAAATAAAAAAAAACAATCAGGTTATGGTTGGGTTTGCACTTGAAACGCACAATGAATATGAGTTTGCAAGGGAGAAAATGAAGAAGAAAAATTTCGACTTTATTGTCCTGAATTCTTTACAGGACAAAGGTGCAGGCTTTGGTTTCGATACAAATAAAGTAACATTTATTGACTCAAAGGGGCATATCGAAAATTTCGATTTAAAGTCAAAAAATGAGGTTGCTACGGATATTATTAATAAATTAGCCTTGTGTTTTAAATAATTCAGATATGAAAAAAATAGCAGTTTTATTCATTGTTTTTTGTGGTGTTTTTTCCCAAAATCTGCTTTCTCAGGAGTTGCACTGTCGGGTTAATGTACGGTTTTCTGATATTGGTAATGCCAATAAGGAATTGTTCAACGAAATGCGAACAAATATTGAGGAGTTTATGAATTCAACTGTGTGGACTAATAATAATTATGAGGAGGTCGGGAAAATTGATGTTCGTTTTAATATAAGTATAAAAAAACAGCTATCAAATAAAAATTTTGTTGTAGATCTCCAAATTCAGTCGAGTCGACCTGTTTATAATTCTACATATACAACTTCAATGTTTAATCATGTAGATGAAGATGTGTCGTTGGAATACGAAGAAAATCAGACAATTGAGTTTTCTGAGAATGCTTTTGTTTCTAACCTTTCTTCTGTTTTGGGATATTATGCATATGTAATTTTAGGAATTGATGCAGATTCTTTTGCACAGAAAGAAGGTACTTCATATTTTCAGAAAGCTCAGCAAATAGCATCTTATTCAGCCTCGTATTCTGATAAAGAATGGGGGCCAAGTACAAACAGAAAAAATAAATATTGGCTTATAGAGAATATTCTTAATTCTACTTACGAAGGATATCGTAATGCTTTGTATTTATATCACAGACAAGGTTTAGACGTTATGGCTGAAGATGCCAAAAAAGGAAGAAAAAAAATCACGGAAGCTTTGCAAGAATTAGAAAATGTGCACCGAGTACGGCCGGGAGCTTTTTTGTTGACCGTGTTTTTTTATGCAAAAAAATCGGAGCTAATAAATATATACTCCGAAGCAATGCCTGATGAGAAAAAACTTGCGGTTACCTTACTCAAGCGTTTAAATCCTCAGAATGCGAGTGATTATGATGAAATAATGAATGAATAAACTTTATGCTGAATATTCTGCGAATATCAAATTATGCGTTAATTGAGCATCTTGAAATCACTTTTAATAAAGGGTTTTCGTCTGTTACCGGAGAGACCGGAGCCGGAAAGTCTATTATGTTGGGTGCTTTGTCACTGTTAATGGGTAAACGTGCGGATAGTTCTGTGCTTAAAGATAAGACAAGTAAAAGTATTATTGAGGCCGAATTTTTTATTGCTCCCGATATTTTTCAACCTTATTTCGATGATTTTGATATTGATTTTGATGAGCATACAATAATTCGACGAGAAATTCTTCCGTACGGAAAAACACGAGCTTTTATTAATGATACCCCGGTTCAATTGTCTGTACTTAAAACTATCGGAGAACTCTTGTTGGATATTCATTCTCAACACCATAATTTGTTTGTTAAGGAATCGCAATTTCAATTGTCGGTAATTGATGCGTATGCTCAAAATTCGTCACTACTGAAAGAATATTCTCAGGCATATTCGCAGTGGAAAATTGCAGAAAAAAAATATGCCGATTTTTTAGAATTTCGTTCGAAGGCCCAACAGGATTTTGATTATTATTCGTTTCGTTTGCAGGAACTTGAAAATGCTCAACTAATTTCCGGTGAACAAGAACAGTTGGAACAAGACTTGCAATTATTAGAACATGGTGAGGAGATGAAAAGAGTATTGGCTGATGCCTTATATGTGTTTCAGCATGAAGATGTCGATATGGTGGCACATTTGCAAAGATTAGAACAAAGTTTTACCAAACATGCATCTGTTTCTCCTGAATTTCAGAGTTTTTCTTCGCGTATTTCTCAGGTTTCTATTGAACTTTCTGATATTGTGTATGAAATTGAACGCTACAACACTCATATAGATTTCGACCCTTCTCATTTAGAGTCTGTTCAGCAGCGACTGAATCAAATATATTCGCTTCAACAAAAATTTTCTTGTACTACGATAGAGGAATTGTTGAGTGAGCAAAAAAAGTTGGCACAGTTTGTTTCTTCTGTTGAGCAGAGTGATATGGATGAGTCTTCTTTGAAAAAAGAATGCGATAAAGCTCGCCATGCTGCTGAACAAAAAGCAAAGTTGCTGACGGAAAGACGACGCAAGGCAATCACTTTAATAGAACCGTATGTGTGTGATTTTTTGCACGGTGTAGGTATGCCTTCAGCATCTTTTTCGGTACACATGGATACTCATAAGGAGCTTTTTCCTCATGGTGTCAATAAAATTAAAATGTTGTTTTCGGCAAATAAAAATATTGCTCCTTTGTGGTTGGGTGATGTTGCCTCGGGTGGTGAAATATCACGCATAATGCTTTGTTTGAAAACTATTTTAGCACAACGGGGGCAGGTTCAGACAATTATTTTTGATGAAATTGATACCGGGGTTTCAGGAGAAATTGCTGATAAAATGGGAGATGTAATGGCAGATTTGGCAAAACATATGCAAGTAATTGTTATAACACATGTTCCGCAAATTGCTGCAAAATCAACAATGCAGTTTAAGGTATTTAAAAATGAAACGTCTGATAGTACAATTACAAATATTATAGTACTTTCGCAAGATGAACGTGTAAATGAAATTGCAAAAATGATAAGTGGTAAAAATGTTACTCCCGAAGCTATAAAACATGCGAAGGGTTTATTACAAATATGATTTATTTTAACACATATATATTATGGCTTATAATTTACTAAAAGGAAAAAAAGGAATTATTTTCGGGGCTTTAAATGATGCATCAATTGCATGGAAAGTTGCAGAAAAAGCACATGAAGAAGGGGCTGAAATTGTATTAACAAATACTCCCATGGCTCTTCGAATGGGAGAGTTGGATAAGCTTGCAGAAAAAATTAATGCGAAGGTTATTCCTGCTGATGCAAGTAATGTTGAAGATTTAGAAAATTTATTGAAGGAATCAATAGCACATTTTGGTGGTCAGGTTGATTTTATTTTGCACTCTATTGGAATGTCTTTAAATGTGAGAAAAAAACGACCATATGATGATTTGAATTATGATTATATGATGAAAACTCTCGATATTTCTGCGATATCTTTTCATAAATTATTGCAGTCAGCCCGAAAGTTAGATGCTATATCTGAATGGGGATCTGTAGTTGCTTTAACGTATATTGCTGCTCAACGTACATTTTATGGATATAATGAAATGGCGGAGGCAAAATCTATGTTAGAGTCTATTGCTCGTAGTTTTGGATATATTTATGGTCGCGACAAAAAAATTCGGGTCAATACCATTTCTCAATCACCAACTTTAACAACCGCCGGTCAAGGTATTAAAGGATTAACTGATTTGCTCGATTTTTCGGAACGAATGTCACCTCTTGGAAATGCATCGGCAGAGGATTGTGCTGATTATTGCATGGTTATGTTTTCTGATTTTACGCGTAAAGTGACGATGCAAAACTTGTTTAACGATGGCGGGTTTTCTCAAGTGGGCATGAGTTGGAGGGCTATGAATGTCTATTCGACAAGTTTGGATGATTTGAAAAGTAATATTGGTAAAATAATTGATTAAAAGCGTATATGTTAATATATGACATCACATAGCTGACACTTTGTCAATAAACATGTGTTGGCAAGTATTTTGAAAAGGTGAAAGAAAAAAAATGTAGTATGGGACGAACAAAAAAGGAAAAAAAATCTTCGAAAGAGAAAGAAACCGAAAAAGTAGATTCTCAACAAGAAAATGTTGAGGTTAGTAAAGAACAAGAACAAACGGAGAATGTTGATGAAAATGTCGAAACCGTAGAGCAAGAAGAACAACCAACACTTTCTCCTGAAGAGATTTTAGCACAAGAACGCGACGATTTTAAAGATAAATACATACGACTTGCTGCAGAGTTTGATAATTACCGTAGACGAACATTAAAAGAAAAGTCAGATTTAATTAAGTCCGGTGGCGAATCAATTTTTATAAACTTGCTTCCGGTGATTGATGATTTTGATAGAGCTATGGAAGCAGTTGCCTCTGCGGAAGATGTGAATGCGGTAAAAGATGGTATTACGTTGATTTCGAATAAATTTAAAAGTTTTTTACAGCAAAATGGTGTCCATGAGATTGATGCGAAAGAGCAGGATTTTGACACTGATAAACATGAAGCAATTACTAAAATACCCGCACCTTCGGACGATTTGAAAGGGAAAGTTGTAGATGTGGTTGAAAAAGGGTATGAAATGCACGAAAAGGTAATTCGGTTCGCAAAAGTTGTAGTTGGAGAATAAACAGAAATTATGGCAGAAAAAAGAGATTATTACGAAGTTTTGGGTGTGTCTAAAAATGCGACAAAAGATGAGCTTAAAAAGGCATATCGAAAATTGGCAATTAAATATCATCCCGATAAAAATCCCGGTGACAAAAGTGCAGAAGATAAATTTAAAGAGGCAGCCGAGGCTTATGAAATATTGAGTAACGATGAAAAAAGACTACGGTACGACCAATTTGGTCATGCCGGTTTTCAAGGTGCCGGTGGCGGTGGGTTCAGCGGGTTCTCAAATATGGAAGATATTTTCTCTCATTTCGGCGATATTTTCGAAGGTTTTGGCGGTTTTGGCGGTTTCGGTGGTTTCAGCGGGGGAGGATCCAGTAGAGGTGGACGTCGAGCGGTTCGAAAAGGGTCAAATATTCGAGTGAAAGTTACTCTTACTTTACAAGATGTTGTAAATGGAGTTGAGAAAAAACTTAAAATTAAAAAGAAAGTTGCTTGTTCTTCTTGTGATGGTAGCGGTGCTGAGTCTTCAAGTGGAATGGAAACATGTTCTACTTGTCATGGCAGTGGCTATGTGACACGGGTTACAAATACTATTTTGGGACAAATGCAACAGCAGTCCCCATGTCCTACCTGTGGTGGTGAAGGAACGGTAATAAGTAAAAAATGTACCAGCTGTTACGGTGAAGGTGTTGTTGACGGAGAAGAAACAGTTTCGGTTAAAATTCCTGCCGGAGTTGGTGAAGGAATGCAATTGAATGTTGCCGGAAAAGGTAATGCTGCCCGAAGAGGTGGTGTGCCGGGAGATTTAATTGTGCTTATTGCGGAGGAAAGTCATCCGAGTTTAGAACGTGATGGTAATGATATTCTGTATGAACTACCTATTAGTTTTCCCGATGCTGTTATCGGTGCTACTGTGGAAGTTCCAACTGTTGAGGGTAACGTTAAAATTAAAATTGATAGTGGTACACAACCCGGTAAAATTTTAAGACTTCGCGGAAAGGGTATTCCTGATATTAATGGGTATGGTCGCGGAGATTTTCTTGTTCATGTACAAGTATTTGTGCCAAAATCTGTTTCGAAAGAGGAAAAAGCAATGCTTGAGGAAATTAATAAATCAGAAAATTTTCAGCCAAAGGAAGGCAAAACAGGATTCTTTGATAGAATGAAAAATTATTTTTAAGCATAAGACCCTCCGGACTTATCTGTTATACGGTTAATGAAAGAATTTCTTTTATAAAATTGGTGTAGTTTTGTTCTGCATTGAACTTTTCTATAATTCGTGTGTGTGAGGCATATCGTATTTTTTGTATCTCATCTTTGCTTAGTTTCCAAACAGATTCAATTGTGTCTGCAATTTCTTGAGCAGATGCATCGGACGAGAGTACAAAACCGTTTTCTGTATCTGTAATTAATTCGCTGTTTCCACCTACGTCTGTTGCAATACATGGTATACCATAACTTTGTGCTTCCATTATTGAAACCGGAATTCCTTCGGAAGAACTGACGTTAATGAAAATATCTATGTAGTTTTTTGAATAAAAGGAGAGAACTTCTTTATTTGTTTTCTGCCCTGCAAATGTGTAGCTAATATGAGCTAATGGGTTAAGCTTTTTTTTGCAATATTCTTGAAGTGAGTTCAATTCTGTCCCGGCACCAAAATGAATCCATTCTATGGTGATTTCGGGTGATATTTTTTCTAATGCTTCTGCAATTACATGAACTCGTTTTACCGGAATTATGTTTGAGCATGAAACTATTCGTAAATGATTATGCTTTTTTGCAGCTTGAATATCCGGAATATTTACGCCTAAATGTGAGAGATACATTTTATTGGCATATTCGGGAAATAAATTTTTGTAATAATTTGCTCCTTCTTCTGCAATAAATGAAATGCCGTCGCTTTTTTCTAAAATATACTGTTTAAACGGAAGGTATTGAGCTTTGTTTACTTCAAAATATACGTCCCAACGATGTGCCCGCGAAATGCATTTTTGTGTCAAAATGCTCTGTTTCAGGTAACTTAATGCAAATGCAGTATCATTATTCCAATATGAGTAGAGATAAATGGAATCGTTCGTGTGTGAATGTGTTGTAATAATTTTTTGAATCTTTTTTTTCAAGAAAAGTGCTTTTTGAAGGCTTTGAAGTACGGTAAAGAGAATTAATCGGGAAATCCGTTTTTTATATCTTGTACGAATTATTTGTATTTCATGCCAAAAAAGCGGGTGAAAAATATGTGTGAGTGCAGATAATTTTTGAGCATATGATAACTCATAATTCATTCGCAGACACGTTACATTTGAAGGAACTTTTCGGGTTTGTGTATCCGTAAGATTATTCGATACAATAATTATCGAATCGAATGATTTGGCAAGATAATGTATTTCATTTTCAATAAATGTTTCGCCGAAACCATAGGGGTAAGTTGCAGTAAAAAAAAACAGAATATTTTTCATGGTTGTTCTACTCTTCGGTAATATACGATGATATTATTTTTGAAATATCGGTATTGTCGATTAAACCACAGAACGGCTCTTTTCCCACACCAATGGTAAATACCGGAACATGAGCGGATGAATGAGCATATGTTGTCCATCCGATACCGGATTTTTGAGCTACAATTCGGTTTGTTGTTATAGTAATTGCCGATAATTTATCAAGTGCTTGTGCCGAAGTGTTTGTGCAATTATATTTAAGTAATGCCTCTTTTTCACTGATTTTGTAATTGTTATTTACAAAGTCATATGCTTGTCGAAGGCTTAATATATCGTCCTTAGAAAAATTAATATAATTTTCTCCTATTGAATAAAATTGTGTAATACGTTCATATACTTCTTCAAAACTAATCTTTGGATTGTTTTTCCAAATTTTCCGTAAGGTGTCTTCAAACTGTTCGTATGAAATGTGTTGATGAACCAACATGTCGTAATGTGTTTCGTAAGGTAAAGCAGCATCGCCAAGAGCCATTCCTCCCGTTTCATGGTCGGCTGTAACAATAATTAATGTTTCTTCGGGATGTTTTTTGTAAAATTCGAGTGCTTTTGTAACCGCTTTGTTGAATTCTATAACTTCGTGTATTGTGGTTGCCGCATCGTTTGCGTGGCATGCCCAGTCTATTTTTCCGCCTTCTACCATAATTACAAAACCCTGCTTGTTTGTAAGGTTTTCGATAGCAGCTTGGGTAATCATTTCTAATGAGAACCGATTTTTGAGCGAGTCAATTGCGTAAGGTAAGGTAGTAAGGCTGTCGTATAGTAAATATCGATTTTCTTGTTGTATTTTCGAAATATTTTCAGGAGAATGTATTAAAGTATATCCGTTTTTTTCGGCTAATGTGTATGCGTTTTGGGATTCGTTTTGAGGATCTAAAAAACCGCCGCCAGCAAAAAAGTCTATGTTTGAATGTGCTAATTGTATAGAAATTTCATGATAATTGTTTCGACTGTTGCTGTGAGCATAAAATGCTGCGGGTGTTGCATGGTCGAGTGATACAGATGATATTATGCCGGTTTTCATACCTTTTTTGTGAGCAGTATTCATAAAACTAAAAAGGGTGTCGCCGTTCGGACTGATACTCAACATGCCATTATTCGTTTTTGTACCGGTAGATAGTGCGGTTCCCGATGCAGCAGAACCTGTTATTTGTGAATTTGCGGAATGGGTAGACATATATCCTGTGCCCGGCAAATAGAGTAAATCTAAACTGTCTTGTTTGTTCGTTCTCAGATACAAATCCGCTGCTTGACTTTGAACGATTCCCATGCCATCACCAATGAATAAAAAAATGTATTTGGGGACTTTGTTTCGGGTGTTTTGAGATGTTGTGGTGGTACACGATACAGCTAATAATAAAACGAGTGAGTATAAATAAATTAATTTCATGATTGAAAATAGATTTTAAATAGTGAAATTTGTATTTTTAATTTTCAAATGTATGTAAATACTTTTGTTTGTCGTAAGGATTTGCATAAATAATTCGTTAAAAATATGTAAAAAGATATGTTTAATAATTACCTTGTTACATAATATAATTTAAATTAATAACATGAAAATAATACGTATTACCAAAGAGTTTGTCTTCGATATGGCTCATGCATTACACGGATATAATGGTTTATGTCGAAATATTCATGGTCATACCTATAAATTACAAGTTTGTTTAAAGGGTGCCATTAATGAGGATTCAAGTTCGCCGACAAAAGGAATGGTTATGGATTTTGGCGATTTGAAAAAGATAGTAAAAACTGATATTGTCGACCGATTTGACCATGCATTAGTTCTAAATAAGGAACATGATCCACGTGAAGACATTAAAAAGTTTCAACAAGAAGATAAGTATATAATCGTACCTTTTCAACCTACTTGTGAAAATCTTGTCGCATATTTTGCAGAATATATTTCCAATAAATTACAGGACGGAATTGATTTGCACAGTATTCGTTTATACGAAACCCCAAATTCCTGGGGGTAGTGGTTTGCGGAAGATTAAAAATCTTAAAACGTAACCATAAAATTTTTCTCGGTACGATTTAATATTATGATATCGAAAAAAAGTAACATACACATAACTGTTAAACTATACCATAGAGATGTCCAATTCATATTTCCTGCACCTAAAAATGCTAAACGAAATGTTTCAACAACACCCGTCATGGGATTAAGCATTACATATTTTTGGTATTGTTCGGGTATTTCCGATAGAGGATAAATTACCGGAGTTGCATACATAAATAACTGAACACCAAACCCTACCAGAAATGTTAAATCTCGATATTTGGTGGTTAATGCCGATATTATGAGCCCAAGTCCGAGTCCCAATCCTGCAAGTAAAATAAGTAATACCGGAAATAGAAATGCGTAAATTGTAACCGAGATATTAGCACCTTGGTATAAAAAGTATAAGTAAAACAGCATAAATACAAAGAACTGCATTGTGAATTTTATAAGATTCGAAATAACAACTGCTAAGGGAGTTATCAACCGGGGAAAATAAACTTTTCCAAACATTCCGGCATTCGTTACAAAAATATTCGAGGTGCTGTTTAGGCAAGTGGAAAAATAATTCCATGCAGTTAATCCTGCTAAATAGAATAGATAGGGAGGCATGCCATCGGTTGGGATATTGGCAACCCGGTTAAATATTATGTAAAAGACAAACGACGAAATTATTGGTTGTATAAAAAACCACAGAGGTCCCAAAATTGTTTGTTTGTACATTGCAACAAAATCTCTTCGCACAAAAAGCAACAACAAATCACGATATTGCCATATTTCTTTAAAATTAAAGGCTAAGAGTGATTTTTTGGGGGTAATCTCAAATGTATATTCTTCAGTTGTCATTATGCTTGATTTTGTTTTTTTACAAAAAATAATTTATTAAATAAATTCTTAGAAATAGGCGTGTTGCGTCGTATTACAACCAACATTCGTCCCCAGCGGAGTATTGTCCAGGCACGTTCGTGCAAAAAGTACAGAAATATTTTAATAATTGATTCTGAAAAAGCCACGTATGTCGCTTTCTCAACTGCATCTGGATCTTGGTCAAAAAAGAATAATGCCAATGCAAAAGTCGTGAGAGATGCAATTATACGCCATGTAATAGCTTTTATAATACTTTTTATGGGTCTGTCTCGAATAACTTTTTTCTCAGTCTCAACAAAATATATTTGTTCGTCTTTGTCAAGTTCCGATATTATTTTCTGGTTATTTGTATTGTGTGTCTCCATATTTATTTTTTTTCAAAGATAAGTCTTTTTAAAATTCTGAGGTAAAATGAAAACTAATATCAGGAAAATTTTGTTGAGCCATTTGCAATGCAAACGAACTTTCCGCTAAAAACACATCTCTATTAAATTTATCTTTAGCTAAATTTTGATATTTTCTCTTTTTAAAATCTTCTAATTGTTCGCTGTTTGAAGACGTAAACCAACAAGCTTTGTATAACTGTATCGGTTCATATTTACAAGTAGCTCCATATTCATGTTTGAGGCGATACTCTATTACTTCAAATTGGAGAGCTCCAACGGTTCCAATAATTCTTCGACCATTAAACTCATTGATAAATAATTGAGCAACACCTTCGTCCATTAATTGATCAACACCTTTTTGTAATTGTTTAAATTTCATGGGGTCTCCATTTTCTATATATCGGAACATTTCCGGTGAAAAACTCGGAATTCCGGAGAAATGCAGAATTTCTCCTTCGGTAAGGCTGTCTCCAATTTTAAAGTTTCCGGAATCATATAAACCAATAATATCTCCCGGGTATGCCTCATCAACAATTTCCTTTTTTTCTGCCATGAATGATGTTGGATTTGGGAATTTCATCTGTTTATTATTCCGAACGTGTAGGTAGTTTGTGTTACGTTTAAATTTGCCGGAACATATTTTCACAAATGCAATTCTATCACGATGATTTGGATCCATGTTGGCATGTATTTTAAATACAAAACCGGAAAATTTATCTTCGTATGGAATAATTTCTCGTTCTGCAGTTTCTGAATTTCGTGGCGAAGGTGCTATTTCAACAAATGTATCAATTGTTTCTTGTACGCCGAAATTGTATAATGCACTCCCAAAAAATACCGGAGCAACTTCCGCTTTTTTATATGATTCTAAATTGAATTTCGGATATACAGCTTCTACTAATTCAATTTCTTCTCGTAATATTTCTGCTTCTTCATTACCAATATAAGTTTCTATTTCAGGATCAGAAATATTGTCAAAAGATATGGCTTCTTTTACTTTTTCTTGGTCAGGTTCGAATAATCTCATGTTTTGATTATAGATATTGTATACACCCTTAAACCGTTTGCCCATACCAATAGGCCAGGTAAGTGGTCTTACCGAAATAGAAAGTAATGATTCTATTTCGTCGAGCAGTTCAAATGCATCTTTTCCGTCTCTGTCCATTTTGTTTACAAAAACCATAACGGGAGTGTTACGCATTCGACAAACTTTGGCTAATTTTTTTGTTTGTTCCTCTACACCTTTTGCAACGTCAATGACAATAATTACACTGTCTACTGCAGTTAATGTTCTATAAGTATCTTCAGCAAAGTCTTTGTGACCGGGAGTGTCGAGAATATTAATTTTTTTGTCGTTGTATTCGAATCCCATTACGGATGTTGCAACAGAAATACCCCGTTGTTTTTCAATTTCCATAAAATCGGATGTCGCTGTTTTTTTTATTTTATTCGATTTCACGGCTCCCGCAACGTGAATTGCACCTCCAAACAATAAAAGTTTTTCGGTTAAAGTTGTTTTTCCCGCATCCGGGTGACTGATAATTGCAAAGGTTCGTCGTTTGTTGATTTCTTTTTCGAAAGCCATAAAAATAAAATTATACTGAAAAGTTAATAATTACAATGCCACTAATAATTGTGAAAATACCTATTATTGTATTGCGTGATATATGTTCTTTCCCAAACGTAAGTCCTAATATTACGGCAAAAAGAACAGAGGACACTCGTATAGGAACAGCTATGCTTACATCTACATGTTGCAGAGCTACACGAAAGGTGTAAAATGAAATATATGCAATAATTCCTGCCGCTAAAACGGGAATTGTTCGTATTGTTCGTACGTGAGAAAAAATATGTTTGTCAAATATTATATTAATTATAAGCATATTGAGAGCCATGCATGTTAGTAGCACCGCCAAATATGATGATAGTTCAAATGATTCAATGCTTGCTTTGTCAAATACAGCTCCGAAAGAATAAAAAATAGAAGCAAGTATTGCAATTCCTGCTCCTTTATATGAGTTTTCTTTTGAAAAATAGTGGCGAATATTTGTATATGATTTTTGTTTTATGGAGATTGTTCCGAGAATAGTAATAATAATGCCTATTAATACCCCTCTTGAAATTGTTTCTTGGAGAAAAAAAGTTGCCCAAATTGGCACAAAAACAGGGCTGAGCACGGTTAAAGGATATAATCGTGATATTTCACCTTTTTCATATGCCTTCGAAACCGAAATTTGATATAATACATAAAAAAGAGATGCTGCGTATATTGTAATGCAATGTGTAAGAGGAATGTGAATTGCGTGTTGAGAAAAAAGCAGAATAATGACGGAGGTACATGCCGCAATAAGAAACATGAGCAATAAAAATAATTTGCTTCCACCTGATGAATGCATTAAATAATTATAGAGAGCATGTGCACAGGCAGATATTAGAATACAAAGAATATATATACCTTCCATGTTATTTCTCGTGTTTTATAAATAGCATAAGATATTCTTTTATGAAATCTTGAATATCGCCATCGAGAACGGCTTGGGCATTACCTGTTTCGTGTTGTGTTCGTACATCTTTTACCAGTTTATAGGGGTGAAG
>CAZLCY010000057.1:0-13286 GCA_964558075.1 uncultured Bacteroidales bacterium | reverse complement strand
CGGTTCTATACCAAGATGCGAATACATAATCTCATGTTGTGCATATAAAACAGAATCGGTCAATTCATCATATTCATCATAAACATACTGTTTTCCGGGTCCTAATTGTGTATACGGAACTATTCTCACACCATATTCGAGTGATAATTTCGATGAATATTTGCGGGTATACGACGCAAATAATGATAATTCCGCACTTTGACTTAATTGAGAATCATTATATGGAGATATATCTGAACTATCAATAAAAGCTGAGATTGAACCAGAATTAAATTGGGTATATGCAGCATCTACACCAAATGTATATGCATAGGCATCTTCTGTTTTTGTATATACATACGCAAGAGACGACTTAGAAATACCGGTTAACACCGCCAATGAATACATACTTTGTTTTGCAGAAAAATTAAAATCATACACAGAATGCGATGCGGTAAGGGTCTGAAACGCATTATGAGAAGAAATATGCTTCCAGCGAGCACTAAATACGGTATTTCCCCAATCAACAGTATTCTGTAAAGAATTTTTATTATTATTCATCGTAAACAAATCTTCACCCGAATACCACGAAAAAGTAAGTACATTATTCATATTAATTCGGTAATCATATCGCAAAGTTGCATCATAAAAATCAAATTGCATTTCTGTATGTTCGTTTAGCTCTACAAATCTTTCTATTAATGGCATAACAATTATATCGAGATACGACTTTCGATATGAAAAGCGAAGTGCACTCTTATCGCTTACCCGTAACGCAGTATAAAAGCTCGAAGACAATAAACCTATATTAACAACTCCTTCTATTGAGTCGGTAAATGCGGATTGCGTTTCAATATCCAGAACCGATGACATTCTTCCCCCATATTGTATTGGTGCGGCAGATTTATACAAATCGGCAGATGCTATAATTTCGGAAGGAAACACCGAAAAAAAACCTAATAAATGTGAAGGATTAAACACCGTTGCATCATCCAACAAAATTAAATTTTGTTCCTGACTTCCACCCCGCACATTCATCCCCTGCACTCCTTCTGATTTTTGAACCCCTCCCTTTACCGAAAAACTACGAATAATATCAGTCTCGCCCATCATACTTGGAATTTCACTTAAATCCTGACGGGTCAATGATATTTTATCCATTCTTTCGGTACGTTTATCAACTTTTTGTTCTTGTGTAATGACTACTTCAGACAACTCAAAACCTGCAGGTTGCACAAAAAAAACATAAGACGTATCTGAAACTACTTGTCTCTGAAAAACGGTATCCTGATATCCAATATACGATACGTGAAAAGAGTACTGCCCATGTGCCAAACGAAACGTACATTTTCCGGTTTCATCTGTAATTACTCCCTTATTAATATCGGGAACAAATATATACGCAGATTCTAAAACCTCTTGTGTTTGTGCATTACGAACTGTTGCCGTACATATGTACGTTTGCGAAAACAGAGTCGGAGAAACTAAAAACAGTATAAGACAAACAAATACAAGACGATTCATACAATAAACATCAGATTTTTTCCAAAATCGAATATACAATAATTACAGATAAAAACACATAAGTCAAAACATAAAAAAAGGTTGGCTACTCCGTAACCAACCTTTCATTATAAAATTATATCAAAGAATTAAAAAGAAGCAAATAAATCTTCTAATTCTGTTTCCATATCTATTAATTCTTGTTCGAAATCATCAAATCCTTCTTGGAAATATGCTTCAGCGTCAACAGGAGAACCATCTTTTTCGAATATAAACTGAACAGCCATTTCTTCACCTTCTACCACTTCCATATTATCTGTTTCCCAATTATATTGTTCATACTCCACCGTTTTCATGTAAATTTCAGCGTCTGCAATTTTTCTAAAATCATCTGCATACATTAAATACATATGAATATGTCTGTTTAAAGCTGCAACACCAGCTTCTTCAGCTTGTTCTTCAGTATATTCACCAGACTCTTGTTTTTCGATAATTTCATCAGCAGCATTGGCTAAATTAGTTGTATTTACTAAATTAATTAATTTAATATCCATAATTTGATAATACATTTTAACCTCTTTCACAAACGTTCCTGCTTCAGAAATTATACCTTGGTCATAACCAGTAATAGTATCAAGTTTTTCGATATATGCTTCAATTTCAGAAATATCAAAATCACCGTCAACATTTACGCCGGTGTTCATTAATGTTTTGTCACCATGAGTAAACAAATAATCATACGAAGCTGCACTTGTACTTTGAGCTAAGGTATGTTTCCACTTGTAAGAATCAACCTGGAAAGAAGACTCTATTTTTGAAGGAAGACCGTCAGCATTATACTCTGCAGCAAAAACATACTCAACAACTTTTACGTCTTTTACCATTAACGTAGCTGTGATATTAGAAGGAGCTTCCGAAGTTTCGAGATACGCATCATTAACAGATGTTAATTCTACATTAAACGATAATTCACAGTCGTTATTTACACTATTTTCATCATACGGAAATAAAAATTTCACCTGTAATTCATCAGTTCCTGATGAATCAAATTGTTCAGTATTAAAATTCCATGTGTAAATAGCAGCTTCAGCTTCTATTTCGTCACGAAGAGGCGATTCTGAAAGAAAACTCTTAACTTCTCCGGTAGGATTTCCCTCTTTTAAAGACAATAGTGTAGGTAAAAAACCTGATTTAATAACCACTGATTTTTGATTATTCATTTTAGTAGACATACTTTCAGCAGCAGTAATTGCATCAGATTTAGTTAAGTCATCAAGTTCGTTCATAAACTGAACACCTGCTTGCTCAATATTTGATTTATTCTCTTCAGGAGAAAGCTTTGAAAATTTTGGATCTTTTGTGGGAATTCCATCCTCTTCTTTTTTACACGCAGTAAACATAAGTCCTAGACTTATGATAATTAATAATGATTTAGATAATGTTTTCATACAATACATTTTTTTAAGATTAGTTTTACAAAATTAGTTGTTTGATAATTATAAATCAAATTTATTATAAAAAAAATTAATTTACATACACAACAACAATTAAAACATAAAAAACCCTACATTTTTTTCTCATATTCAACAACTTTCATGTTTTGCGGCACCGAATTATTTATTTCAAATTCAATCATTGTTCGTACTGCATGAAATCCGAATTTACCAACAGCACCGGGATTAATAAATAAAGCCGAATGGTGTTTATCCTGCATCACTTTTAAAATATGAGAATGACCGCAAACAATAATATCCGGTGAATGTTTTGCTATAAGCTGTTTACATTCGGGTGTATATTTTCCCGGATACCCACCAATATGACGCATAAGCACCCTTAGATTTTGAATTGTAAACACAACATTTTCAGGACAGCGGACACGAATCTCGTCACTGTCAATATTTCCATATACAGCACGCACCGGAGCACATTGTTCAAGAGCTTGCAAGACAGAAACATCACCAATATCCCCGGCATGCCATATTTCGTCAACATTTTTTGCTCTTCGAAGCACCTCTTTGCCTACATACGAATGACTGTCTGATAGCAATAATATTTTCATCTCTTATATGTGTTGTGCCAACTCTTTTAAATACAGCGAAGTTTCAGGCCCCAAATTACATAATACATCTAAAATACTAAGATTCGGAATAAATCCATTTGTTTCATCAAAAACCTGAATATACGACGGATATTTAATATCTGAAGATACTTTGGGTGAAAGACTGTATCGAATATCAATAGATTGAGAATCGTATGTGTGAATAAATTCTTCGGTTTCAGCAATCTCTGTATCTATTGAAAGAATTTGTAACAAAACCTGAAGTATATCATGATTCCAATCCCAAACATACCGATACTTTTTTGTATAAAACTCATGAAAATATTCACGGTAATATTCAAAAAACGGTGAGGTGTTATATGCTGATTCAATTGCATGCCAGTGCGTTTTTTGCCAGGCTTCATCATACGAAATCAACACATCTTTAATCATACTTTTCGAACCATGCGGACGAATTACAGGAATAATTAAATCCATCTTTCCTTGTGCTGTAGCAATTGACGAACGCGTCCTATACGATTGTTTCACAAAATGCTCATGAGCTTCGATATACACTTTCGAAGCACGTAAAATATGTGCAAAAAAACGTACGGGTGGCAAATATGTTGTTGAAACAATCAGATTCATATTTAATCCTCATGGACAAACGACAACAATCTGTTCCAGCGGATATTGAACGGGAACACACCTTTATCATCTAAAGAAAGCCAGATAATTGTTGCTTTTCCAACAATATGATTAAAAGGAACCGGTCCCCAAAATCGTGAATCCTGAGAGTTATCACGATTATCTCCCATCATCCAATAATAATCCATTTTGAAAGTATACGAATCTGCTTTTTCTCCATTAATATAAATATCAGTACCATCAACCAACAAATCATTTTCCTCATACACATCAATTATTCGAGTATACAATGGCAGATTATTGACCGTAAGATTTACCGTTGCACCTGCTTGAGGCATAACAAAAGGTCCCATAAAATCTTTATTCCATTTATAATTGGGGTGATGCGGAAAACAGTTATGATCACTCCTACCTTTAATACCTTCACGAAAACGTTGCATATCTTTAACAATAGAAAAAGAAGATAACAAATTATACTTTTCCTCATTTAGCCACGCCAAATACCCATTGGGTGTTTCCATATATTCGCGAATGCCTAATTCCGGCATACGTCTAATACGCCTACCTTCTACTTCCACCAAATATCTGAATTGTTTTTCTTCTATTTCCTCCTGTTCTATTCCATTAATAAATACATTCCCGCGAATTACCTCTAAGGTATCTCCCGGAATAGCAACACAACGTTTAATATAATTTTCACGCTTATCAACCGGTCTGGAAATAATAGAATCTTTAAAATACGCATAAAAAACCTGTTCGCGAGAATCATATTGTTCGTTCAACCTTTCATATTTTCTATAATTTACAGGACTCATAGGAATATTCGGAAAATCACGCTTTATCTGATAAAAACTTTGAGCCTGTCGTGTAAGAATTACGGTATCACCGGCAGGAAAATTAAACACAACAATATCGTCATTTTCAATTTCCTCGAACCCGGCCAAACGTCTATACGGAAACTTCCAAGCCTCACTATACGATTTTTTCATATTATTTGAGAAAGGCATAGAATGATGCACAAACGGAAACGACAACGGCGTCATTTGCGTTCGCGGTCCGTAATTACATTTACTTACAAACAAAAAATCACCAACCAACAACGTTCCTTCCATTGAAGAAGTTGGTATAGTATAGGCTTCAAAGAAAAACAATCGGATAAATGATGCTGCAATTACCGCAAAAATAATTGCATCAACCCAACCTAACAGCCATTTCTGAAACTTATTTCGGGGTTTTACTGCATTCCAAAATGCCCACGGAACCTTTTGTGTTATATATAAATCAAAAACAACAATAAGTCCAAAAAGCCACCAAAAATTTTGCAACCAAATAACCCACAAAGTGTACAGTATGGCTACTAAAGAAAATTTGAGCCATTTATTCCGAAAAAACTTTTTCATTGATGTATTATATTAATTAAGAGACAAAAATACATAAAAGAGATTAATTATGATGTGTTTTTTTTTATATAGTACATGCATGCCAAGTTTTTTTTTCATTTTTTCTTCTTATACAAACAACATTCTATTCTCAATATTCCGAAAAATATTAAAAAAATTCCATGCAGAAACTATATACCACAAACTATAAAAAAATATAAATAGTATATTACAGTCCCAATAAATCTTTCATGCCAAAAACCCCCTGTTTCTTATTCATAAATTCAGCAGCAAGTACCGCTCCGAGTGCAAAGCCTTTACGAGATTTGGCAGTATGTTTAATTTCAATACTGTCCACTTCAGAATCATACGTAAGAGTGTGTGTTCCCGGAACTGTTCCGAGGCGTTTTGCCACAATCTGAAAATCTGAAGGGTCAGAAAATTCCTGCAAAGTCCATTTCTTTTTTCTGTCAATATTTTCAAGAACACCTTCTGCAAGCGTTATTGCCGTTCCACTTGGGGCATCCAATTTTTGAGTATGATGAATTTCTTCCATAGCCACATCATAATCAGGGAAATTATTCATCAACTGAGCAAGATATTTATTCACCGCAAAAAACAAATTAACACCCAAACTATAATTAGAAGCATAAAAGAAACCCGAATTATTCTTTGAACAGATATCTACTACTGTATCATATTGATCGAGCCAACCGGTAGTTCCGGACACCACAGGCACATGAGCCTCAAAACATACTTTATAATTATTAATAGCAGATTGCGGAATTGTAAATTCTATTGCAACATCAACATTTGCAAGATTTTCAACCGTTAAATCATCTTTATTATCTATATCAATAACAAGCGGAACAGCATGTCCGCGTTCGAGAGCAATACTTTTAATTTCTTGCCCCATTTTTCCGAAACCAATAAGAGCTATGTTCATACTATCAAATTTTTATATACAAAAAAGGGGAAGTGTAGCTTCCCCTTTTGGTAAGTGTTAATTACAAATTATTTTTTTTGAGCAAACATTACAACAGCTTTAAAAGCTTCCGGATCATTCATTGCTAAATCAGCAAGCACTTTTCTGTTAAGTTTCACCTCTTTTTTCGATAGAGCACCCATGAATTGAGAATAATTCATATCATACTGACGAACCCCCGCATTAATACGTTGAATCCATAATGAACGAAAATTTCTTTTTTTCGTTTTTCTATCACGATATGCATATAATAAACCTTTTTCTAATGCATTTTTCGCAATAGTGTACACATTTTTACGTGCACCATAATACCCTTTAGTTTGTTTTAAAATTTTCTTTCTTCGCGCACGTGACGCTACTGAGTTAACCGATCTTGGCATAATTTACATTTTTAAATGGTAAGCGTTCCATGATTGAAGGAAACTTAGGGGCTCACACATTATTTTTACTAATTTAATTTACTTCATTCCAAGCATTAATTTAACATTTTTCTCATCAGACTTATGTACTATTGATGATTGTGTTAAATTACGCTTTTGTTTTGTTTCCTTGTTTGTCAACAAGTGACTTTTAAACGCTTTTTTACGTTTAATTTTCCCTGTACCTGTAACGGAAAACCGCTTTTTGGCACTGGAATTTGTTTTCATTTTAGGCATATTCTATCCTTTTTTTATAATTAATACTTACTAATTTTTCTTTTTTGCTTTGAGAGGAGACAAAAATATAATCATTCGTTTTCCTTCGAGACGAGGTTGTTGATCTAGTTTTGATATTTCTGATAAATCATCAATAAACCGCCGCAACACTTCTTCGCCCTGATCTTTATAAATAATTGAACGACCTTTAAAGAACACAAATGCTTTTACTTTGGCTCCTTCATTCAAAAACTTCTCAGCATGGCGTAATTTAAACTGATAATCATGTTCATCAGTATTTGGTCCAAAACGCACCTCCTTAACTACTACCTTTGATGTTTTCGCTTTAATTTCTTTATGTTTCTTTTTTTGTTCATAAAGAAACTTTTTAAAATCAACTACACGACAAACCGGTGGATCAGCTTTTGGTGATATTTCTACCAAATCCAATTCTGCCTCGTCAGCTATACGCAAAGCCTCAGATAACGAATATACACCTATTGGTATATTTTCACCTACCAAGCGAACTTGAGATGCTCTAATCTGATGATTTACTTTATATTTTGCTGCAATTTCATCAGATAAACTCGGGTTTCTTCTAAAACGATTCTGTGCTATAAGTCAGTCCTCCTCAATTTTAATTAAACAATTATTATTTATTATTATATTTTTCCATTCATTATATTTTCAACTTCTGTTGAAATATGAGAAATAAAGTCTTCTATTTTCATTACACCAACATCACCTTCTCCCTGCTTACGTACCGAAACTGTTTGATTTTCCTGCTCTTTTTCGCCAACAACAAGCAGATACGGTATACGTTTGAGCTCATTATCACGAATTTTTCTTCCAACTTTTTCGTTTCGTTCATCAATTATGGTGCGAATATCGGAATTATTTAACAAATTCAAAATATTTTTTGCATATTCGTTACATTTTTCACTCACAGGCAATACTACAACCTGTTCCGGAGTTAGCCATAACGGGAATTTTCCTGCAGTATGTTCTATAAGCACCGCAACAAATCGCTCTAAAGAACCAAATGGTGCACGATGAATCATAACCGGCCGATGCTTTGCACCATCGCTACCAATATACTCTAAATCAAACCTTTCGGGCAAATTATAATCAACTTGAATAGTTCCTAATTGCCATTTTCGACCGATTGCATCTTTAATCATAAAGTCCAATTTCGGACCGTAAAATGCTGCTTCTCCATACTCCACCGTTGTTTCAAGTCCTTTTTCTTCAACGGCTTCAATAATTGCACGTTCAGATTTTTCCCAATTTTCGTCACTTCCTATATACTTCTCGGTATTTTCTTTATCACGCAAAGAAACCTGAGCTTCAAATTCGGTAAAATCGAGTGCATTAAAAATATAAAAAATTATATCTATTACTTTGCAAAACTCATCTTTCAACTGTTCGGGTGTGCAAAATATATGAGCATCATCCTGAGTAAATCCTCTTACCCGCGTCAAACCGTGCAATTCGCCACTTTGTTCATAACGATATACAGTACCAAATTCTGCCAAACGAATAGGTAAATCTTTGTATGAATGCGGTTTATTTTTATATATTTCACAATGGTGAGGACAATTCATTGGTTTTAGTAAAAACTCTTCTTTTTCTTCAGGAGTTAATATCGGTTGAAACGAATCCTTACCATATTTTGCATAATGTCCGGATGTTTCATACAATTCTTTTTGACCAATATGCGGAGTTATTACCTGAGAGTAACCATATTTCCGCTGTACGTTTTTTAAAAAATTCTCTAAACGCTCGCGCAACATTGCTCCTTTCGGCAACCACATTGGCAAACCTTGTCCAACTCTTTGCGAAAACATAAACAACTCTAACTCTTTACCAATCTTACGATGATCGCGTTGTTTTGCAAGTTCCAATCGCTCTAAAAACTCATCAAGCAATTTCTTTTTCGGATACGAAATACCATAAATACGAGTAAGCTGCTTTCTCTTTTCATCGCCTCTCCAATAGGCTCCGGCGACACTTAATAATTTAACCGCTTTTATTATCTCAGTACTTGGTATATGCGGACCTCGGCATAAATCGGTAAAAGAACCATGACTGTAATGTGTTATTGCTCCATCTTCAAGTTCTTCAATTAACTCTAATTTATACTCTTCATTTTTTTCTGTAAAAAATGAGATTGATTCCGCTTTCGAAACGTCCTGACGGGTAAATGAACTTTTATTACGAGCCAGCTCAATCATTTTCTTTTCAATATCAGGTAAATCTTTATCTGTTATAACCCTGTCGCCCGTATCTACATCATAATAAAACCCTTGTTCTATTGCAGGACCTATCCCAAATCGTACTCCCGGATATAATTCCTGAAGTGCTTCTGCCAATAAATGAGCTGATGAATGCCAAAAGGCATGATTTCCTTCTTTCGAATCAAATTTATGTAATGAAATACGAGCGTCCTCCTCTATCGGACGCACCACATCCCACAGTTCATCGTTAACACGTGCCACTACAACCTCACGTGCAAGCTGAGAACTAATGTCCTGTGCTATTTCCAAAGGAGTAACCCCTTTGTTATATTCTTTTGTATGTCCGTCCGGAAACGTTATCTGTATCATATCTGTATCTTAAAAACATGCAAAATTATGAAAGATTGAATAAGAAACAAGGGTGAGAGAAGAAAAAATTAATTTTTACAGATATATTAAGAAAAGATTTTCTCTTTTATTGAAAGAAATATGAATTTCAGTACAATAAATACTGAGTTTTCATATTTTTGTAAAAAAAAAAAATAACATATGGCAGATACAAAAATTCTTGATTTCATAACAGTTTCCGCCGAATATTGTGCGTTTTTAGAGCAAACAAATTCTTTCAATCAAAAAGAATTTATATCAAAATCACAAAAAATTTTATGTTTGCTTTATCTTAAAACATCAGTACTCGAGCCGAATTCTGATATTGAAGGCTTTAGCGAACAATATGTAACAGAAGAAGATTACAATTATGTTGAATCGCATGTTGCTCAAAAACTATCTGATTTTAATACTTTTTTAGAAATTCAAGAACCCGACACGTACGAAAGTGGTGAAACGGTAAGTGTAAGTGTTTCCGAATGTTTTGCAGATATCTACCAAGACATTCGCGATTGTATAGAACGATACAAAAATGGCAACGAAGAAGCACAAGACAATGCCATTTTCGAATGTATTCTGAATTTTAAAACTTTTTGGGGATCGCGAGCTCTCGCAGTAATTTCTGAACTGCACAATATTTTATACAGCACTTCAACACAATTTAATGACGATGAATAAAGAAATTGCTCGCTTTCCTGCAATAACGAACTTATACGAAGAAAATATTCAAGATTACCCTTCGAAATCATTCCCGGGAACAATACATGTTGTTGATTCTGAGGACAAAATTAAAGCTGCCTGCAAATACCTTGCTCAGTGCGAATTGATTGGTTTTGACACAGAAACAAAGCCTTCGTTCAAAAAAGGGGTATCACATTCAATATCACTCCTCCAGTTAAGTGATGACAAACATGCATTTTTATTTCGATTACAAAAAACAGGTTTTCCTTCAGAATTAATTACTATTTTAAAATCAAAAAGCATACTAAAAATTGGTGCGGCCATTCATGACGATATAAAATATTTAAAAAAAATTCGTCGCTTTACTCCTGAAAATTTTATAGATATTCAATCTATTGCAAAAGAACTTTCTATTGAACAAGTCGGATTAAAAAACTTATGTCCTATAGTTCTCGGATTTCGAATATCAAAACGCCAGCAGCTTTCTAACTGGGAACAAGCTGAGCTTACCGAAGCTCAACAAATGTATGCTGCAACAGATGCCTGGGTCTGTCATCAACTCTATTTAGAGTTAAAACAATATATCAAGCCATAACACAACAAGTTTAAGAAAACTCGTTGATGTTATAGATACCGGCACTGAGGCATAAATAAGAAATAACAATTAATTACAATAATTATATGAATCACATAATTCTCAAATCAGGAAAAGACAAAGATATTCGTAAATTTTATCCTTGGGTATTTTCCGGTTCCATTAAAAAAACATCAGGCATCATAAGTGAGGGTGAAATTATTACAGTTTACGATAACAAATCGGAATATCTTGGTACCGGTTTTTATCAATCATCATCAATAGCGGTAAGGATTTTCAGCTTCACCGACGAAGAAATTAGTGAGACATTTTGGTATAACCGCATACAAAAAGCAATTGATTACCGAACCCAATTAGGTTTATTCGATCTCTCAGACACAAATTGCTTTCGCCTAATTCATTCCGAAGGAGATTTTCTGCCGGGACTCATAGTTGATTGGTACAACGGAAATATTGTTCTCCAAATGCACTCAGTTGGTATGTATATGTTGAGAGATATGATTTGCTCTCTGTTACAAAAAATTTTAGGAGACGCACTGCAGGCTATTATCATGAAAAGCTCTGCAACACTTCCCAAAGAAACAGAGGTAGAAGATGGTATCATATGGGGAACAATACGTACAAATCAGGTACAAGAAAACGGAAACACATTTATTATAGACTGGGAAAAAGGACAAAAAACGGGCTTTTTTCTTGATCAACGAGATAACAGAAAATTAATTTCAGGCTTTGTTGCAAACAAAAAAGTGCTTAATACCTTTTGCTACACGGGGGGTTTTTCTGCATATGCACTACAAGGTAATGCTTCTCACGTAATATCTGTAGACAGTTCTGCACGAGCAATCGACCTTACCCAAGAAACCATTGCTTTAAATTACCCACACACAACAAAACACATTGCACTCGCAACAGATGCATTTGAATATTTAGAAACAACAGAAGAGAGATTTGATGTCATCATTCTCGATCCGCCGGCATTTGCAAAGCATGCTCAGGTTGTGAGTAATGCACTTAACGGCTATAAAAAATTGAACAGAAAAGCTATTGAATGCATTAATCCGGGCGGTATTTTATGCACCTTCTCATGCTCACAAGCTGTGAGCAAAGAACAATTTAAACGTTCCGTTTTGGAAGCGGCAGCAAAAACAGGTAGAAAAGTACGAATTATGCATCAATTGAGCCAATCAACGTGCCACCCTGTGAATTTATATCATCCCGAAAGTGAATATCTTAAAGGTTTAATCGTGTATATTGAATAATACACCTTTTTCTCTCATAAAAAAATAAGAAACATGACACACACTAAACTCATACAACTACTCGAACAGGCAATTTATGCAGCATTGCAAGGTGGTAACGAAATCATGAGGATTTACACATCCGAGGAGATTGAAGTTGAAACGAAAGCAGATAACAGTCCCCTTACCCAAGCGGACATAGCCGCAAGCAATACGATAGGAGCTATTCTCGAAAAAACAGATATTCCAATAATTTGTGAAGAGACATCGCATACTCCCTTTGAAGAACGAAAAAAATGGGATTATGTATGGGTTGTAGACCCTTTAGACGGAACCAAAGAATTTATTGCACGCAACAACGAATTTACCGTTAATATTGCATTAATACACAATCATACACCAATACTCGGCGTTATTTATGTACCCGCAGACGACACCCTCTATTTCGGATTACACAATATTGGTTCATATATGCTTGAAAACACCTCCATTTCTCTCTCCGAAATAAGATACGAACACATTGTAGACAAAGCTACCCCCCTCCCGTTTTTTCAAAAAACCAGAGAGTACAATATTGTTGCAAGCCGTTCACACCTTTCTAAAGAAACAGAACAGTTTATTTCCGAAATTCATGACAAACATCCATCAGCACAGACAGTAAGCATTGGCAGTTCATTAAAATTTTGTTTAATAGCAAGTGGTCGGGCACACATATATCCTCGCTTCGGACCAACCTGCGAATGGGACACAGCTGCCGGAGATGCCATTGCACGAGCATCAGGCAGCACAACATACAATGCAGAAACACATGAAGCATTACAATACAACACTAAGGAAGATTTTTTAAATCCTTTTTTTATTGTTGAACGGAGAGAGACGGAAATATAGAGGAAAGAATTTATGTGATAGAATTGAATATAAAGCAGAAAGAGGAAACAGCGATTTACTTGTAACGCACTCACGATGGTGCAAGAGATTCTC
>CAZLCY010000056.1:0-13350 GCA_964558075.1 uncultured Bacteroidales bacterium | reverse complement strand
AGACATTAAATACTATTCTAAATATCGCCTTTCCGGGTTGTTTTTTTTCTTCCAAACCGACTGTAATTAAGCATAAAAATGTATATTTGTTCATATACTTAATATTATGATTTTTAGGGCAATTCGCTTACTTATAGTTTTTTTTATCACATGCACTTTCAGCATTTCTTATGCACAATTACCGGTGTCTTTTCATTCCAAAAACACACAAGACGGTCTGTGTGACAATTGGGTGCGTTGTGTGTATCAAGACAATCGGGGTTTTATGTGGTTTGGAACATCGTCTGGTCTTAACCGATACGATGGAGTTAATTTTAAACATTACCCGTTTAATTATACAAATATAAATGCGATAATTACCAAAGATTCAAAACATATGCTCATTTGCACCGATATTGGAGTCTTTTCGTATAATATTTATACACATCAAACACAAACAATTCCTCTGCAACAGACTAATCCGGTATTAGCAACAGCAATTGATAAAAACGGAATATTCTGGTTTGGAACAAGTAACGGATTAATTCGCTATGATGAAAAAACGGAAACATCAACTTTATTTTTGCATTCCAAAAACAATGCGAAAACTATTAGTAATAATTATGTAAATACTCTTTTAGTTGATAATGAAAATAATATTTGGATTGGCACCAAAAACGGACTCAATAAATTCAATCAGGAAACACACAGTTTTATACGATTTCAAACACACCTAAATTGTCCCGAACTCCAAAGTGATGACATATTAACCATCGCCCTTGACTATAAAAACAGACTTTGGATTGGTAGTGCTCGCGGAGGATTATCAGTATTTACAAATCCCTTTACACAAAGCAACAAACTGGAGGGGCAAGCTATTATTCCGGGAAATATTATTTCTCTGCAAATAGATTCAAAAAATAATTTATGGATTGGTAGGGGATCCGGAGAAGGATTAAACATTTTAAACCTAAAACAATACAAGTATTCAGAAAAAATCCAATTGCATCATTATCGTAAAACGCCTTCAAAACCCAACAGTTTATCGGACAATTCGATTTTCTGCATATACGAGGATAATTTAGAAGATATCTGGATTGGCACATTTGGGGGAGGTATAAATTATACCTCAAAACGCGAAAAAAAATTCCATAAAGTAGATGAATACAAAGGGGAGAAAAAAATATTAAGCAGCAATCTCATCAATTGTTTTTTAGAAGATGGTGACCGATTATGGATTGGGACAGAATCCGGTTTGGATTGTTGGAACAGGAAAACACAGAAGTTTACAAAATATATAAATGAACCGGGCAAGCCTGCTAGTCTGCAAGGAAATTCGGTATACTCCTTGTCAAAAGACACACAAGGAAATTTATGGATTGGTACATGGAGCGGCGGATTAAATAAATTCAATTATGAAAGCGAGACGTTTACCCATATTCCTTTAGGAAAAAACACAATAAACAATGTTTTTGCAATTGAATATGATTCTTTTGGACATATTTGGGTAGGAACAATCGAACCAACAGACGGATTGTACCGATACACAATCGCTACCGGAGAAACAACATCTTTTTACGCACAAAATAATGATTCTTCTACAATTTCCACAAATACAATTAATGATATTCTCATAACTCAAAACAATACTGTTTACATATCTACATTTTCCGGAATAGAAATATACGACCCCATACGCAATTCCTTTTCTGATTATTCATTACCGAATTTTTCAACTGACACTAATTCCCAACCATATATCTCGGGGTTATATGAAAACTCTCGGGGAGAAATTTTAGTCGGCACCAATTATGGCGTGATAACATTCGATACATCCACCCATGAATTTAGAAAAACCGCTTTTTTTCATAATTACAACTCAACTATTCAAGGAATTGTAGAAGATTCACACAAAACTATTTGGATTTCTACGCTAGAGGGAATTTCCCGATTTATTCCATCACCTAAGCAAAAAGAAGCAACTATTCAAAATTTTACCTATTTGGATGGAATATCAGGAAATGAAACAAAACCAAGAGCTATATACAAAGACTCTCAAGGTTACATTTTTATTGGCACATCTCAAGGATTCACCTATTTTCATGAAGATAGTATTTTCATTAACACGACCATACCACCTATAGAAATAACCGATATGTTATTGCTCAAATATGTGCAGAATGAAAATGCAGAATATATACCTATTACTCAATCATCTTTTCCACAAGATACAATCATACTTGACTATACATCTTCTGATTTTATTATAAAATATGCAGCATTAAATTATCTCGTTCCCGAAAAAAACAGATATTCGTACAAACTTAAAGGGCACGACTCGGAATGGATTGACGCAGGAACTCAAACCAGTGTAACTTATACAAACATACAACCGGGCTCCTACACATTTATGGTGAAAGGTTCAAACAACGACGGTATTTGGAATCCGAACCCAAGCTCACTTACTCTAATAATTGAACCACCATGGTGGCAAACAACGTATTTTTATGCCGGTATCATTCTTCTTTTTATTCTTGTTGTATGGAGTATAATAAAATTACGACTTGCAATGTATGCTAAACAAAAGAAGGTATTAACACAAAAAGTGCACGAACGAACACAAGAATTATCACATACAAATACAATTCTTCAAGAAAAACAAGAAGAAATAAGCCGTCAAAATACTGAATTATTCCGCCACAGAAATGAACTTCAAGAATTAGTAGACGAACGAACTGCCGACTTACTTGTAGCAAAGCAAAAAGCCGAGGAAAGCGATAAATTAAAGTCTGCCTTTTTATCGAATATGAGTCATGAAATACGCACACCTATGAACGGTATAGTCGGCTTTTCGGAAATGCTTATTTCTGATGATTTATCCGAAGAAGAAAAACAAGACTATGCCCGTGTTATTTCTGAAAGTAGCAAACAATTACTTCGTATAGTAAATGACATTCTTGATATTTCTCGCATAGAAACCGGTGCAATGACGCTCAACACCGAAAGTGTGTGTTTACAAGATTTCATGGAAGATGTGCGTCGATTTTTTGAACCACAAGCACGAACAAAAAAAATTACATACACCCAAAATGTGCCTGATGAGCCAATTTATTTTGAAATAGATAGGACAAAATTATTTCAAATTATTTCGAACCTACTCAATAATGCACTCAAGTTTACATCAAAAGGCGAAATACAATGTGGTGCAGTATTCTACGAAAAAACAATTCAGTTTTATGTAAAAGACACCGGCATCGGTATCCCCAAGCAATTACATGAAAAGATATTTGAACGCTTTCGCCAAGCAGAGTTAACTATTTCTCGAACATTCGGAGGAACCGGTTTGGGCTTAGCCATTTCAAAAAAATTAATTGAATTATTTGGCGGTGAAATATGGGTAGAATCGGAAGTAAATGTGGGCTCGAATTTCTATGTCTCAATACCATTTAAACCGAGCGAAAAACCAGAACATAAAAAAACTGTTCGTCGAGAACATTTTCACAGTCAAATACATAAACACATTTTAATTGCAGAAGATAATGAAACAAACTATTATTATTTAGAGCAACTTCTTTCGCATGCCAACATTCCTGTTATTCATGCAAAAAATGGAGAAGAAGCAGTTTCTCTCTGCAAGGAGGCACACGAAGATATAGGCTTAATACTTATGGATGTTCGCATGCCAATAAAAGACGGTATTTCTGCATCAAAAGAAATATTGAAACTTTTTCCACATATGCCAATACTTATTCAAACTGCTTTTGTGTTAACTTTACAAAAAAAAGAGGCACTCGAAATAGGGTGCATCGGTATTGTACCAAAACCTATAAAACGCGACGACTTATTTTCGTATATTGCAACATATCTATAAAAAAACATATTTGAATATGAGACATTCAGCTATACCTCCCCAATTATTTAGCAAAAATCAAAAAAAAATTCTCGCAAAACTCCCCGAACAAGCACTTGGTATTCTTCACTCTCAAGATCAAATGCCGCGAAACGGTGATCAATTCTATAAATACCGCCAAGATTCCGACTTTTTCTATGCAAGTGGCATCGAACAAGAAAAATCAATTATACTTTTCGTTCCTTTCGAAACTCCCCAAAAACAAGTTCAATTATTTATTCTTGCACCAAATCCTGAAGTGGAAATGTGGGAAGGCAGCAAACTTTCTATAGAAGAAGCACATAGCATTTCGGGAATCTACGAAATTCATTATACCGAAACATTTGATATCGTATTTTCTGCATATGCCCGCAAAGCAGATTGTTTTTATATTAACAAAAATGAAAATCCGAGATTTTCCTCTTTTATTGAATTACGAAATGATAGATTTCGAAAAATAATACAAAAAGGTTATCAGGACAAAGAAATTCATTCTTTTGCTCCGATTCTTAGTGAATGTCGCATAATTAAAGAACCCGAAGAAATTGAACTTATAAAAAAAGCATGCGATATTACCCGAAAAGGATTTTTAAAAGTGCTCACAGAAGCAAAAGCAGGCATGAAAGAATATGAAATTGAAGCACTTTTAACCTCAACATTTATTTCGAACGGAGCGTACGAACATGCATTTGAACCAATAATTGCACAAGGAAAAAATGCTTGTTTCCTTCATTATACTAAAAATACCGACACCTTAGAAAATGGCAATTTACTCTTTATGGATTTTGGAGCGGAATATGCAAATTATGCATCCGATTGCTCTCGCTCATTTCCCATTAACGGCACATTTTCGAAACGACAAGAAGAGATATATTTGGCAGTGCTGTCTGTTCTCAAAAATACTCAGAAACTCATTAAACCGGGAGCAAGTATTCGATATTACCATCAACAAGCTTGTCTTTTTATACAAGAAGAATTACTCAAATTAAAACTTATCAGCATACAAGATGTTACAAATCAAGATCCGAAGAAACCGGCATATTCAAACTATTTTATGCATGGCGTATCGCATTTTCTCGGACTCGACACTCATGATGTAGGCGACAAAGATGTGATACTTGAACCCGGCATGGTGGTAACATGCGAACCCGGAATTTACATTCCCTCCGAAGGAATAGGCATTCGGCTGGAAAACGACATTTTACTTACACCGGAAGGCAACGAAAACCTTACAGTTGATATTCCTATAGAAATAGAAGACTTATATACATACAGAAAGTAATTTCATAAAAAAAGTCTTATTTTGAAAGATCTCTGCATAAAAAACCCTTCGAAGACTTATTAAATGAGAATTTACGTGTGTAAATGACCAAATAATAAGTCGAGAATACGCAGTATTTGGAGTTTTCGGGCAGAGACTTATAGTGTATAAATACTAGCTCTCCATATCACGAACATCCACAAACGAGCCACTTTCAGAAGATTTCAAAGCCTGCTGCATTTTCTCAATCAACATTGGAGCTGCCCGCTCGGCATCGGGCATGGTATCGGTATAGCGAGCATCCTGCAGCTTTTTTATGGCAGGATATTTTTCAATATCCGAAATACTATAAATATATTCCTGAATATCACTATCAACCAATCCAGGAGCAAACGCATTGAAATGAGTATGCGGATTTTCTGTTGCATACACATGCATCAACATATTGAGTCCTGCTTTTGAAACCGAATAAGCACCCCACCCCGGAGTACTTCGCAAAGAAGATTTTGTTGACATACCAACAACCTGTGAAATACGAGAAACCTTATGAAAAAGAATATCAAGCAATACTTTATTTGCCCACACATTTATCTCCATAACTCGCTTCATTTCAAACACATCGAGCTCATTCATTAAAGCAATATCACCCAACACCCCGGCATTTAATATGACTAAATCAAAAGAATTTACATCAGAAATAAAATCAGGAATCAATTTTTTAACCGCATCAAAATCCGTTAAATCTACATTACAATGAACATATGCACCTTCAGAATCATCAAAAGAAAAATCCCGTCTGCTCACACCCCACACAGCATGACCACGACTTACAAACTCCTGTGCCAATCCTTTTCCGATTCCTGAGCTTGTTCCGGTAATAAAAACATTCATACACAACTATTTTATAATTCGACAATTAACCTCAGTTCGATTGTTTTTTATCATGTTCTACCCAAATTAAATCTTTGGTTTTAAACCCGATTTTTTGAGCAATCGAAAGATATTCTTGTTTAACCGAATCGGGAAGAGAAGGAGTACGAGACAAAATCCACAAATAATCTAAACTTTTTCCGGTAACCAAAGCATATTGATAATCATCATCAATAGCAAGAACATTGTAGCCGGAATAAAAAGGACCGAAAAAAGACACCTTTAACATAGCAACAGTATCAGCTTTCACAAATTTAGCTTTACCAACCGCTTCCTTCCATTCCTTTGTTACAACATTATATCCGCGATTCACAACCTGTATCATATCATTCTCCTCAATCGGAGAATAGTAAGCAGTTGTATTATTCAAATTACGTTCATATTTAAAATCAAGTCTGGCAATTTCGTACCATAAACCAAGGTACTGTTCTTTTTTAAAATTTTGAACAGCAACAGCACCTTTCGGAATAGATGAACAGGAAAAAAGACTCCCAAAAACCGTCATTATAATACCAAATATACCATACTTATTTTTCATACATTATTTTATTTATTCTCTGTCCAAAAACTTCAAAGACAGAGTTACTTTTCACTATTTAGAATCCATTTTCTTTCTTTTCGAAAATCTGCCTAAAATATATTTTTCAAGTTCCACTATAATAAACACACCCATACCGGCAAACAAAGAGTACATCCAGTGTTTAAATTCAATAGGAGTAGTTCCAAAAAACGTATTCATAAATGGAGCATACACAAACACTATTTGCAAAAGCAATAAAATACCACCGGCATAAAAAACATATTTATTATTAAAAAAGCCTTTACCAAGACTAGGACTTTTAATCTTACGACAATTAAACAAATAGAAAAACTGCCCGCCGACTAAGGTATTAACCGCTACCGTTGAAGCAATTGCAAGATCTACCTTTAAGGTTTCCTCGAAATATTCAAACATTCCCAACGTAACCCCACCAATAAGTATAGACACAAACGCTATTCTCCAAATAAACAAAGAACCCAAAATAGAAGACTTCGAACTACGAGGAGGGAGTTCCATTACATTTTCCTCCATAGGTTCAAAGGAAATAGCAAGAGCCAGAGTAACCGCAGTAACCATATTTACCCATAAAATTTGAACAGGAGAAATTGGCATAGTAATACCCAATAAAATTGCAGCAACAAGCACAAGAGCTTCTGCTCCATTTGTTGGCAAAATAAATAATAATGCTTTACGAATATTATCAAACACCGTTCGACCTTCTTCTATTGCACTCACAATAGTAGCAAAATTATCATCAGCAAGCACCATTTCCGAAGCATCTTTAGTTACCTCTGTTCCCTTAATACCCATAGCAATACCGATATTCGCTTTTTTCAGAGCCGGGGCATCATTTACACCATCTCCGGTCATCGCACATAACTTACCGTTTTTTTGTATAGCTTGCACGAGTCGTAATTTATGTTCAGGACTTGTACGAGCATACACATCATATTCATTCACAACACTCACAAGTTCTTCATCGGTCATTTCCTCTAACTCTTGACCACTGATAGCTTTAATGCCATCACCAATACCAATTTCTTTTCCAATTGCTTTTGCGGTAATAATATGGTCACCCGTAATCATTTTCACCTCAACACCGGCACTTTTGCAGGCCTTAATAGCCTCAATAGCCTCCTCACGAGGAGGATCTATAATACCGACTAAACCCAAAAAGATTTGACTAGTATCAAGAGACTCCTTTTCAACGGTTGTTTGATTTTCATCAACCTCCTTAAACGCCACACCAATCATTCGTTGACCTTTTGCTGCAATATCCTGAATTTGTGCATCCCAAAAATCACGATTCATATCAACCGGACCATTATCAGTACACTGATACTTACACATATCCAACACCCTTTCCGGAGCACCGGTCATATACATAATTAATTGATCCTCACGTTTATTCAACGTTACCTTATATTTATGAGCCGATTCAAAAGGAATAGAATCAATTAGTTCCGGAGAAAAATCTCTCAGACCGCCCTTATATGAAAGTGTCAACAGAGCTCCATCAGTAGGTGTGCCTGTAAGAGCCCATACCCCTTCGGGAGTTTTGTTAATATCAGATTCATTACACACTTTCAAAGATTCCAATAATCTCAACAACACACGAGTTTCCTGAGGATTTACCGATTTTCCGTCACGGATAATATCTCCCTCCGGACTATACCCTGCACCCTCAACCGAATATTCATGTTCAGACGTTACAATTGTCTTTGCCGTCATTTCATTTCGTGTCAAAGTACCTGTTTTATCAGAACAAATAACATTTACCGCACCAAGTGTTTCAACAGATGGGAGACGTCGTACAATAGCGTTTCTGCGTGCCATTGCCTGAACACCAATAGCAAGAGTAATAGTCATAATTGCCGGTAATCCCTCAGGAATTGTAGCCACAATAAGACCAATTGACGCTAAAAAAAGATCGGTAACTGAATAGTCTCGAAAGAAATATCCAAAAGCAAAAAACAATGATGTAAATCCTAAAACAATAATTGCAAGCCATGTACCAAATTTTTCAATTTGCTGTAACAAAGGTGTTGTAATATTCTCCACCTCCGACATCATTTGATTTATTTTTCCAATCTCAGTATTTTCTCCGGTTGCCACAACAACACCTGTTGCACTTCCATAAATAACAACCGTTCCCGAATAAGCCATACACGTTCTGTCACCAAGAATTGCTTTTTCATCAACCGGTTCTATAATTTTCTCAACAGCTGTAGATTCGCCGGTCAATGGGGATTCCTCAACCTGAAAATCTTTTGTTCGTACCAATCGAATATCTGCAGGAATTTTATCTCCCGACTTTAAAATAACTATATCACCCGGAACCAAATCTTTTGCATCAACAGTATTTCGCTTTCCGTTACGCATCACAGTAGCATCAAGCGAAAGCATATTTCGAATACCTTCCAATGCTTTCTCCGCTTTCCCTTCCTGAATAAATCCAATAAGAGCATTTATAATTATCACACCAAAAATAACCCCGGTATCTATCCAATGTTCCATAAATGCAGTAATAATAGCTGCACCAATTAACACATAAATTAGCATATTGTGAAATTGGACAAAAAATCGCAGCAATGCACTTCTTTTTTTTCCTTCAGAAATTTTATTCTTGCCAAATTTCGCCTCACGTTCTTTTATACGTTCTTCATCGAGTCCTTCTGCTGAATTCACCTCGAGATATTGTAATACTTCATCAGCTTTTTGAGAATGCCACTTATTATTTATTATACTTTCATCCATCTATGTTATTGTTTTCAGGTTAAATTGTCTTAATTTTCATACGAATCAAATATATAGTTTTTTTTAAAAATACTAAAATTTATATCTAATTGTCGACAAAGATTCACAAACATTTCAAAAAACCCGCAAATTCATATCATAGAAAAACATGAAATATCTATGCTAAACATCACACCGAAATTTAAATTTTTTGGAGTTTTTCAAATCCGTATCGAAATAAATTCTAAATGAGCTTGGTACAGAATACCGTAATTGAACATAAAAAAAATATCACAAATGCACAAATCCTGCATTTTTGTTGTATATTCGCATATATATCATTGATAAAAAGATAGTTTTTGCATAAATACAAACATACATGTTGAGAAAGTCAACTTGGTCAGGTTTATTAATAGTCATAGTAATATTTGTTTTGCCGGCAACATTGTTTACGCAGGATGAACCGTCAACTCGGAATATGTACAAAACAATGGACAGAATGTTGTCGATGCGGCAATATGAAGATGCGATGCCATTAATTGAACGTCTTCTTGAACTTGACCCTGACAATGCAAATTTTAATTTTAAAATGGCATATGCTATTATTCGTGGTTCTTCATACAAAGACCCAATGCCATATCTCGAAAAAGCTATTGCCAATATTACCGACCGATATCGCTCCCGCGCCCGGCAAACTTCTGCTCCTGTAGATGCATTATGGTATATAGCTTTGGAGCATTTTTACAACTACAATTATGAAGTTGCTGAATCATATTTTTTACAATATCAACAACATATTAATGAATTGCATGATAATTATGATTTCTCTGTTGAATGTCTTGCTGCTTGTAAGTCAGGTCCAATACTTATGAAATCTCCTGTAAATGTACACGTAAGAGATTTTAGTGAAGCAGTTTCGTTACCAACATATTTTCACAGTGGTTTATTTTCACCCGACGAGGCAGTATTTGTATTTACAGCAGATAGAAATCCGGAAAAGAATAATTATCGCCTGGAACATCAAGCGTTTAACGATGATATTTTTTCGGTGTATTATAAAGACAGTACGTGGTCTGAACCTCGTCCGTTAAGTGTCAACATCAATTCTACCGGTCGCGAAGCCAGTATTGGCATGCACCCGAACGGAAAAATGATGTTGGTATACCGTGAAGATGCCGACGGAGGGAATTTATACTATTCAGACTTAATTGACAGTAGTGTCTGGTCGCCTTTGAAAAAATTCCCAAAACCTATAAATTCTTCAGCAAACGAAACACATGCTACCATATCTGCAGATGGAAAAATCATGTATTTCACCTCTGACCGAAAAGGTGGGTATGGCGGACTTGATATTTATATGTCTCGTCTGTCACGCGACAGTGTGTGGCAGGAGCCGGTAAATTTAGGTCCTCAAGTAAATACGGAGTATTATGAAGAAAGCCCCCATTTTCAGGCAAATAGCAATTTACTGTATTGGAGCAGCAACCGCCTCGAAGGAATGGGAGGGTTTGATATATATCGTGCTGAAATTACACAGGACAGCCTTGCGAGTAATGTAAGAAATATCGGGTATCCAATTAATACACCGCATAATGATATGTTTTTTAAAACCACAATTACCGGCGGAACCGGGTATTATTCTTCATCCTGTACGTCAACCAACGGAGAATATGATATGCAAATAGTGGACTTTCAGGATGCTTCTTTATATCCCGATGTGTTGGTGAAAGGATTGGTAATAAAAGATTATACTGATACTCTTTATAATAAAGCAATATTTTTGTCGAACCTCACAAGTCGTACTATAACAGATTCTTCTGTTTTAGATAGCGTGAGTGGATTCTATGAGTTTAATCTTCATTCGAAAAATAAATATTTTGTCTCTGTTCGGCATAACGATACCATGTATTATTCGAAACCTTTTCTTGTGTCGGAATATTTTGCTGATTATACGTTCGAAAATGAAATAGAATTACGACCGATTTTTATTACCGATTCATCTCTGCGACAGACTGTGAGTGATTTTTATATTATCCGCAATTCTTCGGATGTATCAGACGAGTCTCCTGTTTTTGATTCTCTTGAAAATGTATTCGCACATGAAGATTCTCTCGAAATTACAACTCTTTCACGAACCAACACAATTATTGATTCGGCACAATTTAATCTTTTTGAGCAAAAACGCCAGTACCGTGACACTATTCCTAAGTCTGACCCCGAACAAAATGAGTTAATTGCCGCCAATAATTCAATAGATACAATGCCGGTTGATACACTAACTTCGGTATCGCAAATGGTTTCGGCATCACATACACAACCAAGCCCATCTGTACTCAAAAAACCGCAGGTGAAAGCACAAGTAAATACTACATTTATCGCAGATTCGTTGCTGTCGAGTGGTATAGAAAATTTGAATTTCAAACAATTTGATATTTCTGAAGATGATTTACAACATGCATATTTCTTATTTGATTCGATTAACGATGTTGATAAACAACTTGTATGTCTCGATTTTTTAGCTCAAAACAATCGAATTTCGGGTGAATACAACAATGCTCTTGAAATGCAATTACGTTCTTTATCTTTAATTGAAGAACATAAATCGGACGATGAGGTTGCTCAAAAAAAGGAAGAAATTGGCGAAATGTACTCTGATTTATGGTATAGCGAAGAATCAATAGATTTGTATGAGGAAAGTTTGGAATCATACAAAGATATGGAGAATCAGGAAAAAACGGCTGAGGTGTATTTTAAAATAGCAGATGTTTTGATGCGCGATAAAAAATACCAACAAGCGATTGATTATTTATATGAGTCTTTGGATTTTATTCCTTCTCGTCAACAACAAGCTCAAGCGTATAATAAAATTGCCGTATCATACCATAATTTACATAATTACACCTCTGCCTTTGAAAATTATAATAAAGCGATTCAAATAGCATCACAAATTAATGATAGAGAGGGCTTGGCATTATACCAAAATAATATTGCAAATGCCTATTTTGATAGTGGTCAAAATTCAGAAGCTCTTATCCACTATTCGGTTGCACTAGGTTTATATCAAGAGTTGCTAAACGAATATGGTATTGCTATGGTTTCGTATAATATTGGTAATGTACATCAAATTGAAGAGAAATATACTCAGGCAATTGATAATTTTCTAAAAAGCATTCAAATTGCTGAAAATAATTCGTATTCAAATATATTGGCTCAGAATTACTTTGCCTTATTTTCGGTGTACAAAAAAATCGGGAATAATAAATTAGCACTCGAATATTATAAAAAATATTATGAAATGCAATCTCCGGTTTCTCGCCGTAACAATCAAATAGCCCAGTTTATTGAAAAACATATTGTTGATGCCGAACAACTTGACATGTTGAAAATGAAAATGCGACAAAAAGAGAGTGTGTATGAATTAGAAAATATTAAATATCAAAAAGAATTAGAACTTCTTGAAGAACGTGAACGTTTGCTTGAATTTACAAAAATTAGTTTTGGCGTATTCCTTGGCGGTCTTCTAGTCTTATTTATTCTCTTACTTTTGCGATTTCGAACACGACGAAAATATTATGCAGAATTATCAATTAAAAATGCCGAAATATTACAGCAACAGGAGGAAATATCTGTGCAGCGCGAAAATCTTGAAATGCTCAATTATCAACTCGAACAATTGTCTATTGTTGCAAGCCAAACAGCAAATGCGGTTGTTATATTAAATGCCGACGCTTCGGTTGAGTGGGTGAATAATTCTTTTGTCTCCTTGTATGAGAAAAAACCTGAAAACTTTTTCGATTTTATAAATTCAGATGCTGAACAACAACATATTTCGGGATGTATTAACTCTACACAATCGGTGTTATATGAGACGCAACGGATACAAAATGGCTCTCAGGTTTGGGTGCAGTGCATGCTTACACCAATTATTGATAATGGGGTACTTACTAAAATTATTTTGATAGAATCGGATATTAATGATTTAAAACAACAAGAAATTGAAATTATTTCTCAACG
>CAZLCY010000055.1:0-13379 GCA_964558075.1 uncultured Bacteroidales bacterium | reverse complement strand
CTTATTTTTATTTGGTTTATTTATATTCGGTTTTTACGACAAAAAAAATTATCGAACTTGTAAAAGTCTCCTGATAAATAATTTTTTTAGTTCTTAAAAATACAGTATTTTTAATTTTTTAAATGTGACGTGTATAGGTTTACAAATATTGATGATAAACCAACAATATGGTTGTTTGTACTAACCCTAAAAATTAAATAAATGAAACAATTGCTTAGTCTCTGTATCGTGGTATGTATTTCTCTCTCTCTTTCTGCACAAGAGGAGTTATATGATATGCTCTCGCAGGGTGATGTGCAAACGGCGTACGAAAAAGCAAAGGCGGGAATGGCTGCGAAACCTGATTATGCTTTATATTACCATGTTATGGGAAAAGTATTTGCTGACGAATCTTTTTCTGAACATAATTATGTTGATGCGTATGCGTATTTTGTGGATGCTTTGCGGTATTATGAACTTACAAGTGCTTTTGAAAAACGTCGCTATGATAAAATTCCGCTTAATGAGATAGTTATCAATAATGATATTGCTTCGGTGTCCAAAAAGATTGTTTCTGTAGGACGAAATACCGAATCTATTGAGTATTTGAATTCGTTTATTATTCAATTTGATAAGGCTCCTTCGGGAATACAGAAAATTGCGACGTATGTTCGTGACAGTCTGGCGTTTGATCTTGCTGAAAAACAGGATGCGATTGATGGTTATAGTGTTTATATAAGCACCTATTCGCAGTCGAGTTTTGTGAAGAAAGCGAAAGCTCGTCGAGATGAGTTGGCATACAATGAAGCGAAGGAGAAAAAAACAAAAGAGGGGTATAAACATTTTTTGGATACATATCCGGAAGCTAAACAAACAGAGGAAATTCAGTTTGCGTATGATGCTTTGTTTTTTGATGAGATGACGGAAAAGGGTTCGTATGATAGTTATTTGAATTTTATGAAAGAGTTTCCGAATTCTTCGGTTGTGAAATATGCTCTGAAGGGTATGGTTGATATTGCGAAGGAGCAGAATGATGTGAAATTATTACGTAAAGCTGTAGCTTATAGTTCAAATTCCAGTTATGCGTATGCTTTATATGAATATTATAAGGTGCTTACTTTTGATGGTGAATATCAAACCATTATTCAATTTGTGCGTGAATTTACAAATATTCCTTTTTTGGATGTGGTAAAGCGTGATTTGCAAATTGCGGAAATGGGAGAAAATTTGGAAATGCATCGCGGATATATTCCGGAACGTCAGGCTGACTATATTCAGTACATTAAAATGGCGGCACCGAAAGATAAGGCTTTTGTTGCATTGCAACGCTTAATTGCTCCGGATGTTCAGAATAAGGACTGGAGCAGGGCTTTGGCACGAATAGCAACGGTTGAACAGTTTTTTGGTGAAAAATATGCTCCAATTGAAGAGTTGAAACGCTTAATTACCGCTGAATTTGATAAGTCAATTCTTGTGCAGGAGGTACCGGGCGAAATAAATACAGTTGACGGTGGTGAGTATTCTCCGGTTTTAACTCTTGATTCGAAAACAATGTATTTTTGTGGAAAAAAGCGTGACGATAATATTGGTGGGGAAGATGTGTTTGTATCGCATTTTAATGATACGACATCTGAATGGGGCGACCCGAAGTTGATTTCTAAGCTTTCGACAACGTATTCTAACGATGCTCCGGTGAGTATAACTTCTGATGGAACGACGATGATTTATTTTAAGGAAGGGGTTATTCATTATGCTCAAAAACACGATTATGGTTGGGGGAAAGGAGTGGAAATGCCCGGGAAAATTAATGATTATCAATGGAGTGCCGATGCTATGATTTCTGCCGATGGTAATGCTTTGATTTTTGCGTCGATTCGTCCGCAGAATTATAATTATTTTACTGACCCATCGTATGTTGTTCCTTTTTACCATGGTGCTTTTTTGCATCAATCTGATATTTATGTTTCTCCGCGAACTAAAGATGGCTGGGGAGAACCGATAAATGTGGGGCCGGTTATTAATACAATTTATACTGACCGTAGTCCTTTTTTGCATCCGGATATGAAAACTTTGTATTTTAGTTCGGACGGTCATGGTGGTTTTGGTGCCATGGATGTATTTATGTCGAAAAGGTTGGCTGATTCCTGTTGGGATTGCTGGAGTAAACCGGTGAATTTGGGTAAGCAGATAAATGACCATCAGGATAATTGGGGATATAGAATTACAACTGATGGCAAATTGGCATATTTTGCGGCTCGAAAACAGGATAAACATGATCATGATATTTTTTATGTAAAAGTGCCGGAGCATGTTCGCCCTCAAAAAGTAACAACTATTCAAGGTTCGCTCACTAATAAATCGGGTGTGCCTATTGGTGCTACAATTATTTGGGAAGATTTGGAGACCGGAAAGGAAATTGGTGAGTCGCAGTCTGATCCCGAAACAGGAGAGTATATTATGGCTTTGCCCCACGGAAAGGTCTACGGTTATTATGTGTATGATGATAAATATTATCCTTTGTCGCATAATATTGATTTGACGAATCAAATAAATGCAGAGACAATTACGCAGGAAATGACGGCAGTTTCGTATACCGAAATGCGTGAAGAGGGGGAATCGGTTCGCTTAAATAATTTGTTTTTTAATACGAACGAAAGTGTGATTTTGCCCAATTCTATTCCGGAATTGAAGCGGGCAGCTCAAATAATTACGAAATATAATAAAAAGGTTGAAATTGCAGGACATACCGATAATGTTGGTGCTGCCGATTTTAATGTAGATTTGTCGCTTCGTCGGGCTCGTGCGGTTCGTGATTTTTTGGTTGCTGAGGGCTGTGACCCGGATTTGTTTGTTATTGAAGGTTTTGGTTTAACCAAACCAATTGCAACAAATGAAACAGTTGAGGGACGTGCGAAGAATAGACGTGTGGAATTGCGTTTTTTATAAGATTAGAAAGAGAATAAAAAAATAATTGTGAAATTTTCATTAGAATCATCATATAAACCGACCGGCGATCAACCGCAGGCAATACAAGAATTAATTACGGGTATAAATCGTGGTGATGGTGCCCAGGTTTTGTTGGGGGTAACCGGGTCGGGAAAAACTTTTTCTATTGCAAATGTTATTGCGGAGGTTAATAAGCCCGTTTTGGTTTTAAGTCATAATAAAACCTTAGCAGCTCAATTGTATGGTGAGTTTTGCCAGTTTTTTCCGAATAATGCGGTCGAGTATTTCGTTTCGTATTATGATTATTATCAACCGGAAGCCTTTATTCCAACTACCAATACCTATATTGAAAAGGATTTGTCAATAAATGAAGAAATTGAGAAATTGCGTCTTCGGGCTACCGGAACATTGCTGACCGGACGGCGTGATGTGATAATTGTTTCGTCTGTTTCGTGTATTTATGGTATTGGAAATCCGGCTAGTTTTAACGAGCGGGCAATGGTAATCAAAAAGGGACAGTTAATTGACCGTGATGTGCTTTTGCGTAATTTGGTGGATAATCTGTATTCTCGAAATGAAGTGGATTTTAAACGAGGTAATTTCCGGGTAAAAGGTGATACTATTGATGTTTTTTTGGCTTCCGGAGATTTTGCATATCGTATAGAAATGTGGGATAATGAAATTGATGAAATTTCAATTATCGTTCCCGCTACCGGATTGGTAATGGATAGAGTGGAGCAGGCTACAATTTTTCCGGCAAATTTATTCATTACGGGAAAAGAAGGTATGTGGCTTGCTATTGAGCAAATTCAGAAAGATATGGTAGAGCAGGTTTCGTTTTTGGAATCTGTTGGGAAAAATTTAGAGGCAAAACGTTTACAAGAGCGAGTTGAGTATGATTTGGAAATGATTAAGGAATTGGGCTATTGTTCGGGTATCGAAAATTATTCTCGCTATTTTGACGGCCGACCTGCCGGGAGCAGACCATTCTGTTTGCTTGATTATTTCCCGGATGATTATCTTATGGTAATTGATGAAAGTCATGTTACGTTACCTCAAATTAGAGGTATGTATGGTGGCGACCGTTCCCGAAAGGTAAATCTGGTAGAACATGGTTTTCGCTTGCCGGCTGCTTTGGATAATCGTCCTTTACAATTTGATGAGTTTGAATCTTTGTGTCCGCAAGTAATATATGTGAGTGCCACCCCGGCTGATTATGAATTAGAACAAACCGATGGGGTTATTGTGGAGCAGGTTATTCGTCCGACCGGCTTGCTGGATCCTTTGATTGATGTGCGACCGAGTTTAAATCAGATTGATGATTTGGTGCATGAAATTAATGAACGGGTACCGAAAAATGAACGCGTTTTGGTTACTACACTTACCAAACGAATGGCTGAAGAACTTCAGAAATATTTTGAAAAACTTCGTATTCGGAGTGCATATATTCATTCGGATGTAGATACGCTCGACAGGGTTGAGATTCTTGATAATTTGCGTGAAGGAAAATTTGATGTTCTTGTGGGAGTCAATTTGTTGCGTGAGGGACTTGATTTGCCGGAAGTGTCGTTGGTTGCAATTATTGATGCTGATAAAGAAGGTTTTTTGCGAAGTGAACGTTCGTTAACGCAAACCGCCGGTCGTGCTGCTCGTAACGTGAATGGTTTGGTAATTATGTATGCTGATAAGATTACTAAGAGTATGAAAAAAACTATTGATGAAACAAACAGGCGGCGTGAAAAACAATTGGCTTATAATGAAGAGCATGGCATAACCCCGACGCAAATTAAAAAACAACTCGGAAGTATGATGCAGCGAGGAATGTATGTTGAACCTCAATCTGAACGCAAAGATTTTGCAGCAGATCCGGTAATGAAATATATGGAAGCTCCTGCATTGAAAAAAGCAATAGACAAAACAAAATCAGATATGCAAAAAGCTGCAAAAGAATTAGATTTCAATACCGCTGCTCGTTTGCGTGACGAAATGTTTGAACTTGAAAAATTACTGGCACAAAAATCATGAGACGTTCATATCGGTTTAAGACATATTATACACTTTCGCTATTGGTGTTAATCTATATGTTTGACTTTGCCGACCGAAAAATCATGTCGGTTTTGTACCCCCACATTAAAGAGGAGTGGCTGATTTCCGATACTCAGTTGAGTATGATAGGGGGAATTGTTTCTTTGGTAATTGCCGTGTTTGTTATTCCGGCATCAATCATGGTAGATCGCTGGAGTCGAAAAAAAATGATAATTCTTATGGTTTTTGTGTGGAGTTTGATGACATTGCTCTGTGCTTTTGCTCAAAATTATCATCAATTATTACTCTTTCGTGCTATGATAGGTATTGGTGAAGCAGCATATGCACCCGCAGCAATTGCTCTTATTTCTAAACTATTTCCCGCCAACCGCAGAGGAATATATATTGGAATTTATGATGCGGCATCACCATTAGGTATTGCGTTGGGTATGATTATCGGCGGATATATCGGTATGATCTATGGATGGCGATATGCTTTAGGATTAGTTGCTATTCCCGGATTTATTCTTACCTTGCTTTTTTTCTTTGCCAAAGATTATAAGACCCTGCCGATATATATTGATAAAACAAAGGCTTCATTTAATTTTTCGACAATATCTCTCATTTTTTCAAAACAATCTTTATTGTTTGTGTTCATTGCTTTTGCCGGAGTGGTTGGCGTAAATACTGCGATGATAGATTGGGCACCAAGTTTTTTTGTACGGTTTCACGGACTCACCGAACACGAAGCCGGAAATGTTTCTGCTCTTATTGCTGTGAGTGTACTAATTGGAGCACCCTTAGGTGGATGGGCTGGAGATAGGTTGTCTCAATTTCGAAAAAACGGATTGTTACTCGTTGCTTGTATTGCGACATTGCTTTCATCAATAAGCCTTTTCTGTGCCGTATATATTCAGAATGTGTATATTGCAACAATTGCATTTTGTTTGTTCGGGGTAACCAGTATTGCCTGTTTAGCTCCCGGGACAGCGGTTATTCAAAATGTTGTGCAAGCGGGTATTCGAAGTGTAGCATATGGAATAAATGTTTTAATAATGAATGTTTTTGGAGCATTTTTATGTGTATATGCAGTCGGACTTATTTCCGATGCACATAATCTCCGCACAGGCTTGCTTCTTTTGCCATTTGTAATGGGAGGAGCATCTGTGTTTTTTTATCTCGCAAGTCGTGTGTATCAGAAAGATTATGCTGCCGTGAGCAAAGAAGTGTTGTGATTTTTTGTGTTTTTTCTTACAGGAAGGCAAAAATGTTATAGGCATAAGAACGTAAATTTACCGGCATTTCATATTTAGTGCTTGCGATAATAACAAAAAAATCTTTTAAATATCACTCACATACAAATTTTGTTGCACAAATCCGGCAAACTTCGTATGTTTGTTCTGATTAATACAAAACTTATGATACAGTCAATGACGGGTTACGGAAAAGCCACAGGAGAATTTTCCGATAAAAATATTATAGTTGAAATAAAAACCTTAAACAGCAGACAATTAGATGTTAATTCTCGCATAAACCATGTGTACAGAGAGCGTGAACTTGATATTCGGTCTATAATTACCGAGTATATAATACGAGGAAAAGTTGAACTTTCAATTTTTTTCGATTATAAAGATGCTGCGAGTACACGGGTAATAAATAAATATATTGTAGAATCATATATTTCTCAATTAGTTGATATTGCTCAAGATAATAATTTGTCTACAGATTCTCTTTTGGATATTGCCATGAAACAACCCGATGTGTTCAATTCGGAGCAAATTACTGAGGTTTCTGAAGAGGAGTGGAGAATACTGAAGAGTGCCGTAATTACTGCTTGTGAGCAAATTATTGAATATAGAAAAAATGAAGGTAAAAGTCTTAAACAGGATGTTTTTTCGAATATTCAGGAAATTTTAGATGGTTTGAAGTTGCTTGAATCACTCGAAAAAAAGAGACTTTTGCGTATTCGAGAACGTATTGAAAATTATTTGCAGGAATATGTCAATCACGAAAAAATTGATACCAATCGCCTCGAACAAGAAATGATTTATTATATTGAAAAACTTGATATTAACGAAGAAAAAATACGATTGCAACAACATTGCACTTTTTTTCTTGAAACAATAGAACAATCGGCAACCGGAAAAAAATTAGGCTTTATTGCACAGGAAATAGGACGAGAAATAAATACAATCGGTTCGAAATCTAATGATGCTGATATGCAAAAAGTGGTTGTTCAAATGAAAGATAATTTGGAGCGTATAAAAGAGCAAGTATTAAATATTTTATAAAAGAGTAGGGAGGCTTATATGACAAAAAATAATATGATAATTTTTTCTGCACCTTCTGGTTCGGGGAAAACAACAATTATTAACCACTTATTACGTAAAGGTTTTCCAATAGAATTTTCAATATCAGCAACAACCCGATTGCCGCGAGGTAATGAAAAACATGGCGTTGAGTATTATTTTCTCTCATTAAATGATTTTAAAGCACGTATAGAACGTGATGAGTTTATTGAATACGAAGAGGTATATGAAAATAGATTTTACGGCACACTTCGTTCGGAATGTGAACGTATTTGGAATAAAGGGAAAACAATAGTTTTTGATGTGGATGTAGCAGGGGGGATTCGTTTGAAAGAACTGTTTGGTGACAATGCTCTTGCATTGTTTATACAATTACCTTCGCTTGATGAATTGGAAAAGCGCCTACGGGAACGAGGTACCGATTGCGAAGAGGAAATAGCTCAGCGTTTAGAAAAAGCATCGTACGAAATAGGGTTTTCCTATATGTTCGACGAGGTTATTGTGAACGAAAATTTAGATTCGGCTTGTAAACACGCAGAACAATTAGTGAATAAATTTTTAAAATAAGTTTCGTCTATTCACGAACTAAAATTATTAAGCAACTGTATCGTTTCCTTATGTAAATTTTATTATATTTGTATGATTATAATCCAAAGAGTATTAAAAAATATCTAAACTATATAATTATGAAAAAAATATCGTTACTGTTCATTATCGCATTATTCTCTGTAAGCGGGTTTTCGCAAGGAGAAATTCAGAATGCTACAAAATTCACGATTAACTGGTTACGACCGATTCGTAATTTTGGAGAAGATGTAAATACTGACGCTGCTCAAAATAAATATAAGTTTTTTACAGAAAAAATGGAGGCAGACCATTATGGTGGCGGGATTGATTTTGGAACAACATTTTATATTCACCCAACCGAGATAATTGATGGCTTTAAGGCAGGCTTTTTAGTCGATTTTTTTGATTTGAGTGCAAATTACTTTCGTTATTCTGATACGACAACAATAATTAATTCAGGATTGCAACAATTTGAAGAAAATGTAACATCTCAAGATTTGACCGGTCGGTTTTCTATGAATATAGGTCTGTTAGCAACCATTAGTCCGGCTAAAAAATTATATTTTGATTTGTATGGAAAACTCCGTCCGACATTCAGTGTGCATTACCATAATACTGTGCAGGATTTTAATGGAACAGTGTATTATGATTATTATGAATCTTCTTCATCGCTTATATGGAGACAGCAAAACGAAGATACCGGACTTGGTTTCGGCTTATTATATTCTTTTGGTTTAGATATTAGATATTCTCGGTTTGTTCTTGGTAGTGAGTTTGTTATGGGGAGTGTGAAATATTCGTATGATAATCCTGCTAATGATAAAACAATGTATGACCAATATTTTAAAGTAAAATTAGGTTTTTTCTTTAGCGAACGATAATATTATTTATAAAAATTTAGTAAAAGCATCGGGTTTTTTCGATGCTTTTTTTTTGATTACAAACATATGAAAGTCGGTCTTTTTTTCGGTTCATTCAATCCTATTCATATAGGGCATGTTGCTATAGCTCAATATATGATTGAATTTACCTCTATAGATGAATTATGGTTTGTGGTTTCTCCTCACAATCCGCATAAACAAAAAGCAAGCTTGCTCAACGACTACGACCGCTACGAGATGATTTCTCGTGCGATAGAGCCATACGAACATATGCAGGTAAGTTCGGTGGAGTTTTCCTTGCCAAAACCATCATATACCATTGTAACATTAGCTCACCTTCTCGAAAATTTTCCGAGTTATGAGTTTGTCTTAATCATGGGAGGTGATAATTTATGTGGTTTAAGCAAATGGCGAAATTATAGCTATATACTCGAAAATTTTCAAATATTAGTGTATTCCCGACCTCAATTCGATGTTCCCGACGAATTCGCAAATCATAGTGCTATTTCTTATTTTCAGGCACCATTAATGGAAATTTCTTCGAGTTTCATTCGTCAAAGCATTAAAGAAAATAAAAACATGAAAGCATTTATGCCTCATCAAGCATGGGAATATTTAGATAAAATGAATTTTTATAAAGATTGATGTTTTACTTTTCTGCATAAATTAGTATTATTGTGAAGTTTTAATTGTAGTTCGACTCGTATATATGGTATCATCGATTTTTTTTCAGGGATTTATTATAGGTATATTGGTATCAATTCCAATGGGGCCGATAGGGGTGTTGTGTGTGCAACGTACGTTGCATCAAGGGAGAAAAATCGGTTTTATTTCCGGTTTAGGAGCAGCATCAGCCGATTCGTTTTTTGCAACTATAGCAGGATTTGGACTCACATTTATCTCAAATTTTTTTACCGAAAATCAATTTATTATAACTCTTATTGGTGCATTAGTACTCGTTATTCTTGGCGTACGCCTTTTTATTACCAATACAATAGCACAAGTACGAAAATATAAAACAAAGAAAACAAATATGTTTTCCGATTTTTTTTCTGTTTTTTTTCTGACACTTTCTAACCCTATTACCATTATATTTTTTGGTTTAGTTTTTACCGGTTTGGGAATTGTGAAAAACGATACTCAATCATTAATTTTTCTTATTGCAGGAATTTTTTTTGGTGCGATTTTTTGGTGGTTTATGTTGTCATCATTAGTGAATTTGTTTCGCCAGTATTTTAAAATACGCATCATTTTTTATATAAATAAATTTGCCGGGGTTCTTATTGTGCTATTTGGTATTTTTGCCTTACTTAATGCATTTTATCCGAATATGATAAGCGAAAAATCTTTGCATAATACTACGATTGTGAAATTTCCGTCTCACGAATGCGACACTATAAAATAAACGTATATGACCCATCTTTCTGACACAATATGTGCTTTAGCAACAGCTCCCGGTAAAGGAGCTATTTCAATAATTCGCGTAAGCGGATCCGATACGTTCAAAATAGTATCTTCTTTTTTTTTGCCGGTTTCGCATAATGCAAACTGGTCTGCTGAAGGGCACACATTACAGTACGGACATATTTCTCATAATGATGAGTTAATAGATGATGTCTTGGTTTCGGTTTTTCGTGCACCAAAATCTTATACAGGAGAGGATAGTGTTGAAATAAATTGTCATGCCTCTGTATATATTCAAAATCAGATATTGCAATTGCTTATTCAAAAAGGGGCTCGTCTTGCAAACCCCGGAGAATATACCATGCGGGCATATTTGAATGGCAAGTTAGATTTATCTCAGGCAGAAGCTGTAGCCGATTTATTGGCATCTTCTACCGAAGCAGCTCATAAAGTAGCTATTTCGCAAATGAAAGGCGGTTATTCGCTAGAATTACACGATTTACGGGAAAAATTATTGCATTTCTTATCAATGTTAGAGTTAGAATTAGATTTTAGTGAAGAGGAGGTCGAATTTGCAGACAGAGAACAATTACAAACTTTAGTTGATGATGTGCAGCACCGAATAGAGAAGCTCTTACAATCATTTTCTCTTGGAAATGCCATTAAAGTAGGTGTACCCGTTTGTATAGTTGGGGAGCCTAATGTTGGTAAATCAACCCTGATGAATGCTATTTTAAATGAAGACAAAGCAATTGTGTCTGATGTACCCGGAACAACTCGCGATACTATTGAAGACGTAATTGCGATACAAGGCGTTTCGTTCCGCTTTTTCGACACCGCCGGCATACGTAATACATCAGACAAAGTAGAAATTCTCGGAATCGACCGAACCTATGAAAAAATAAAAAAAGCTAGTTTTGTCTTGTTATTAATAGACGTTACCTCGCCGATTCACATAATAAAAAAGAATATAGAAATTATAAAAAAACGTATGTCTGCCGATGCACATCTCATTATTCTGATAAACAAAATTGATTTGGTAACAGAAGAGCAATTGCACGATCGTTTCAATTCATCGGTATATTCTCAACTTACAGATGACGATTCGGTTATATATATTTCGGCAAAGAAGGAAATGCACATTCAGAAGGTAATTGATGCTCTTGTTGATGGGGTACAGATTTCGAACATTAGCCAACACGATGCTATTCTTACAAATGCTCGTCATTACGAAGCTTTACAACAATCTTACGAAGCATTAGAAAAAGTCTGCGAAGGAATAGCTACAGGACTGACGCACGACCTCGTAAGCCTCGAATTACGCCAAGCCCTACACTATATTGGCAGCATTACCGGAACCATAACAAACGACGAAATGTTGGGGCATATTTTTAAGAATTTTTGTATAGGAAAGTAGTTGTGTATAAAAAAGATGCAATTCTAAGTTTCCATTTTTTTTATTTTAATGAAGCGTTTGTAAAACGTACTTTTTTTATGTTTGATATCAAATTTTCGCAAAAGTAAATCGTTAGTTTAAGCAAAATTCTTACATAAAGTCGGGGTGCGACTCAAAGTCGCACCCCGACTTACGATGCTGCCCATCGGTGCTGTCTTCTAAGCCACTCAACTACAAGTGTGTTGCGTGGCGGCACTTTTTTGCTTCTTTTTTTTGCTACAGAAAATAATGTTATTGTTTTAAGATAATTTTGTATATTGCTTTTTAGTTCAAGCCACACGAAAGGATTTGTGAGACCGGGGCTAAAAATAAAAAACATGATTGATAATTAAAGATTAGTATGAAAAAGTTCTTTATTTTTTTATTTTTTATAGTATGTGGTTTTCAAGGTCAAACTCAACCATTGTTTTCCCATCATGTTTGGTTTGATGTCGAATATAATCCTTATAATATTGATGAGCACGATTTTTTTACTTATATATATATAATTTTAAGAATTTAGAACGATCTTCTGTAATCTTTTTAAGTCAATGTGAGGGCGATGGAAAACCTAATTGTTATTGTGATATGCATATAAATATGCAATTGTTACATGATTCAATTATTACAGCATGTAAAAACTCAGAGACTTTTGTTGAATATTATAAAGACGGTTGGTTTAAACAATTTGCACAAAAAAAATATTTTTTTAAAAAAAATAGATATTTTGTTATGATTGAAAATGATACTATTGAGAATGCAGTAATTAGAAAAGATAAACAACCCATTCATTATAGAAATAATAGTAAAGATTTTTTTTATACATATCAAAATGATGTATTATCAGAAATTATTGTACAAGATAGCGTTGGATTAAAAAAGAAATATAAAGTAAATCATTCAGTTACAAAATCTGATTCAATCATTGTTGCAATCTCTGATAAAGATACTTTATTTAAAGCTATATATAAAAAAATGGTTTATGGATATTATAATAATGTTGCATATTTTATTAAAGAGTTGAACTATTATGATTATAAGGGAAATTTTGAGCGTAAAATATTATTTGATTCTGATAATGGGTTTATTAAAGCTGTAAAATCTGATAATTTTGAATTTTACAATTTTACGTATTTTGAAAATAATTCTGAAAGAAAAGAATATCATTTAAATACACTTCATTCCACGTATATAAATACACAAAAACAATTTCCTAATCGTTTTAATTGGGATTATACACATTATTCTTTTGATGATTATCAATCTAGATATTATTTAAAATATGGAAGGGATTATATTCGTATAATTAATACTGATATGATTTTGTGTACAGAATATAGAGATTAATTTTGTGTGTTATTTTTTTTGGTTGTTAATTCTATACTGTGTTTGATAATCATACACATAAGTCCCTTTTCTTCGATGGTAAACTAATAGATATAAAATAATTTTTATGAAAATATTGTTTTTATTATATTTCTTATTTTTTGTAAATATTTTATTTAGTCAAAATAAATATTTTTTATTCAATGGTTCTGATTATGAAATAGAATTAAGTATTAATAATAAAACAAAAATATTTACATTAATAGATACTATTGGGTACTTGCAATGTTATCATAAAGGGCATATTATAGAAAATAAATTAATTTTTGATACTTGTTATTTTCAGTTTTTTGACATGAAATCTGCATTAGCAGTTCCTAATAAAGAGTTTGAAAATAAAAACTCCTTTTTGTACATGATATATTTTAATTCACCAAATATCATTAAATTCTTTAAAAGCAGAAATGAAATATGTATTGATAATAGCATTTTTTATAAAAACAATTC
>CAZLCY010000054.1:2906-13591 GCA_964558075.1 uncultured Bacteroidales bacterium | reverse complement strand
AATCGTGCTGTAAATATTCAGTATTTATGGAGAGAAGGTATTCGTCTGAGCAAAGAATAATGTTGATATAATCAATCTTTTTGTGTGTTTCCTGTGCAATTATTTTTGCTATTGTGTTGAGAGATGTTCTTGTATTAAATTTTTCGGGGAGTTGGACATCTTCTTCAAAGAAATGTATATTCATAAGTCTGTAAAAATATAACGGATGTTATATTATATTAATTAATGTAAAACTTTAATTTAACTTGATTACCTGCATCATTATAAATAACTTCATCGGCTAAGCAATTCATAAGAAAAAGCCCTCTACCTGTTTCTTTTTCTATGTTTTCGGGTAGGGTAGGGTCGGGAATAGAGTAGTGATCAAAGCCGTTTCCCATATCCTCAATTGTAAATGTTATATGTTTTTCGTTTATCATATATTCTATATATACATTTTTTTGAGGGTCTAAATCGTTACCGTGTACAATAGAATTTTTAACAGCTTCGGTTACGCCTACTAATATGTTTGCATAAATATCAGAAGATATATTAACCTTTTCGGAAATTGAATCGATTAGTTTTTCAATTTCTGTAATGTTTTCTATTTGTGATGGTATTTCTATCTTCATAGTACTCAATATTATATCAGAATTCAAAAATAATTAATTCTGATTGATTTGTAATAAATAATGACTATATATTTTCTTATAGTACGTTTTGAGTTGTAAATTTGTTTGTTCTAAGATGTCTATATATTCTGATTTGTTCTTTTTTTCTGTATTAAAATCCTCTTTTTGTGTATCAGAATATGTATTTTCCGCTTCTTTTCCTTCTCGCTTATCATCTTTATCTCTTTCGTTTTCTGCTTTTTGTGATTCGAGTAAGCGTGTAAGTATTTGTTCCTGGCGAAATAATGTTTGCTGTGAAATTTGTTGGTTTACAATATCTTGTTCTACCTGTTCCATTATTCTTTGTATATCTTGCAATTGTTTTGTTCCTTCGGGACTGATTTCGCCATTTTTTATCAAATCATTCATCATTTTTTTCATCATTTCTTGTTGTGAGAGCATTTCGCTCAGCTGTTTTGCTCCTTGTCCCTGTTTTTGGCTTCCATTTTTCATTTGATCCAGCATTTGTTGAGTTTGTTGTTTTAATGATTGCTGCATTTGTTCTAAATTTTTCATAGAGGGCTTTCCTTTTCCACTACTCGAAGGGTTATTGCATTGATTCGGACATTGTTTACTGCCGCCTTCCTGAGATTGTGCTTGTTGCATTGATTCAAGAATTTCTGAAAGTAATAGAATTACATTATTCGTTGAAGTCATTATATATCTCTGATTTACCAGTGCTCCGGAGCGTTGACGTTGCTCAAGACGGTTGAGTGCATATTGTAAATTTTTGTGAATTTCAAACATTTCCTTGTTTATGGGAGCTGATATTTGAGGAATTCGCATGCTGAGATTGTAAATAGAATCTTTTATGCTATTGTAATTCTCTCGTAATCCATTTTGTTTAGAGGCAATTTCTGCATATTTCGGGTCTTTAAATGAGAGAGTTTGTGTTTCACCCATAAGTTTTTCTTGCTCGTGAGAGAAGGTCAGAAGATTATCAATTATTTGTTCTAAATTATTCATGTCTTCCATCTGCTGCTCTGCTGTTTGCGAGTCCATCATTTCTTGCATTTTTTGGGCTAATTGTTTCATTTTTTCAGATGATTCCTGCATGCTTTTCGATGATTTTTTTTCTTGTTTTTTATTTAGTTCATCGAGGCTTTTTTCTATATTTTCCTGAATTTCCTGAAAGTCTTCTTTGTATGAGGGTAAACTGAATTTTTCCTGAAGCTCTTCGTTCTTTTCTTGTATGTTTTTATATTCTTCTTCTACTTTTTTAATGTCTTCAGAAATTTTTTCTTCTTTCTTTTGTAAATCAGATTGTTCGCTCTGTTTTTCTTTGGTTTCATCTGCTAATTTTTGTTGTTCTTCTGTCAGCTTTTCGAGTTGTTTTTGGTTGTTTTTTATTTTTTCTTCGATTTCTGCCTGCTTTAAGAGTTCCAAATCGCGATCAAGTTGTTTGGAAAGTTCTTCCATTGACATTTGTAATTCCTCTGATTTTTCAAAAAATGTATCTCGATTAAATTCTTCCATTAATTTTTGCAATTCATCAAACATTTCCTGCAACTCACTATCCATTAGGTTCTCAAGGAGTTCTTGAATTTGCTTGTTTTTTTCAAGTATGTCTTGTTCTTCTGCACTCAGTTGTTTTTGCAGTTCATTTTTTTGCTGAAATGATTCTTGTACTTGTTCGATAGATTTTTCTAATTGGTTTTGTTTTTCTTTCATTTCGTCCATTATCTGTGAACGTTCCCAATCAGATAAGTCTTTTTGTAATAATTTTTTTCGGAGATCTTCCAAATCTTTAATAAATTCTTTGTTGTGCGACATGCTTTCTTTAAGTGATTTTTCCATGTCTGACTGTAATGTATCCATCTTTTTTTGTTGTTCTTCGTAAGATGGAAGGGTAAATATAGAAATGGGGGTTCGGGTTGCTTTTGCTCCAAATACCTGATCATTGTCATGAACTTCGAAAAAATATTTTATGCTGTCTTTTTCTGAAATTGATTGAAATGTATGGGTATAACCAAATTCTTGTATGGGTATATTCGGATAAAATTGAATAGGAATGCTGTGTACAGAATCTTTGTTTTTTGTATTAAACCAGTTGAATGTGAGGCTTGTAAATCCATAATCATCTTGAATTTTTCCACGAAAATGGTGGGAGTACAATTGGACACTGTCTTTTTGTAACTGCACATCTATGCCGGGACGCTCGTCCGGAATGCTTGTTATGGTATAATCAATTATTGCGTATGTTTTGAAGAAAGAATTTGAGCCTTGTAAGGTATAATGCGTTGTTTTGTATATGGTATTTTCGGTTTTAAAAGAATCGGCAGTTTTGGTAAATGTGATACTACTGCTGTCTTGTTTGTTCCATAAAAAAACACTATCAGTATCGCTCGATTTTATTTCCCACTCCAATCGGGTGCCGACCGGAACAGTAATGTCGCCTGTGTTCCGAATGGTGAAATTTTCGGTTTGTGTGTATGCCGGCGGAAACGCCGAAAGCGAAAATTTGAGTAATTGTGGTTTTGGTTTAATAAATACGGTGTATTCTTGTGAGCGGTGTTCGTCTGCCTGGAAAAAGAATGAAAAGGTATTATTGCAGTTTTTGTTTGTATATTCAAAACTGTGTGAGCCGGTTTTTTTCATGATGAACTTGGTGTTTCCTATGCTAAAAAAAACACGTTCGGGAATATATTCTCCTTCTATAGATTGTATTACTGTATAATCTTCGCCTTTTACTACCGATGTGGTGGTGTTTTCGAGAATAAACGTGAAAGGAGCAGGTTTTTCAAAATTTTCACTGTGTTTCATAATTCGTTCGGCACCACCCGAAAAAATAGCGGGAAATATAAGGTACATACTTATAATAAAAATAACCGCAAGTCCCGCATACACAAACCGTTTGTGTAAAGTGGAAATACGAACAGCATCGGAAAAGGGTATAGGTTTTAATTTTGATATTTTTTGATTAATGGCTGCTATGACAATAGAATTATCTGTATCATTCGAATTTTGAGCAAGTTGGAGAGTGTTAATTAAACTATCTTTTATTTCCGGAAAATGCTGTGAAACAATATGTGAAGCTTGTTCGTAATTTATTATTTTTCCGATTTTTATAATGTGAAAGAGGGGAATAATAATGTAATAGATAGCCGTGAAAACGCTCAGGAGAATTGAAAAATAAAAAATAACTGTTCGTATCGAACTCGGGAGATAAGCTATAAATTCAATAAGGAAAATGCTGGAAAAATAGAAAATACTAATAATGAGAAATAAAATCAGCCCTTTAAGAAACTCATTAATATAATATCGTTTAATAAAGTCATCTAATTTTTGTAAAAGTATATCTATTTCACTGCTCATGTTCTATCTATTTTGATAACCATGGCTCAGGATTCATTTTTTGTAAATCTTTCCAAATTTGTAATTGGAGAACTGTTGTTCCTGTTTCCGGATCAGTGTATACGGTTCCTAATTCTTGTTTTGCTTGTACTTTCTGTCCTTTTTTTACGCGAACGTGAACCAAATTGTCATAAACCGTATAATAATCCCCGTGTTTAATTAAAACAGCGGTATTTCGACCCGGAATAACTACAATTTTAGAAACTGTACCATCAAAAATAGAACGGGCAACCGTTTCTTTTGTTGTGGTAATGTCTATACCATTGTAATTAACATCAATAGGGAGTGTCGGATGTTTGTGTGTGCCGTATTTTTGAGTTATACGGCCATTGTTTGTCGGCCATGGAAGACGCCCTTTGTTTTCGGCAAAATTTTTCGAAATCAGATTGTCTGCCGGTGTCGCTTTTGCCGCTTCGGCTGCTTCTCGTATGAGTCGTTCAATTTCTTTGTTCAATTTCTTTTCGTATGCAATTTTTGCACGCAGTCTTTTTTGTAATTCTTTTTCTTGCGACGAAAGTTTTTGCAAGGCTTGAGCTTCTTTACTTTTGTCTTTGGTAAGTTGATTCTTCTGTTGTTTCTTGTTTTGCACTAAGTTTTTCTTTTGCATAAGCAAATCTTCCTGATGTGCAATGTGGTTTTTTAAACTGTCTTGAAAAAGTTTAATCTCGTCGAAGCGAGAAATCATATAATCGGAGTAATACCGTAAATATTCTATGCGATTATATGCTTGATTGAAATCTTCTGCAGAGAGCACAAACACAAGTTGATCGTAGGAATTGTGAATTTTATAGAGTGTAAATAGTATTAACTCATATTCTTTATGCAATTGTTCTAATTCTGATTCTAATGTGCGAATTGTAGCTTTAGAGACGGTTATGTTTTTTTCAATTTCAGTAATTTCTGATTGAATTTCTTGTAAATATTGGTTTCGCAGTTGTATTTGTTGATTCAATAATTCTAATCGCTCTATTGTAACCTTTTGGTTTTTCTCAGTTTCTTTGAGTAATTTATTGGTTTGTGCAATTTCTTTTTTTGTTTGCTCCGCTTTCGATTTAATTTTTTCAATTTTTCCGTTTTGTGCTGTACTCAGCAGCCCGTATCCTAAGAATACGATACAAAAAATTGTATGTCGAATATATTTTATTGCCATGACGTATATTTCGGATTGATTGAAAACGGATACGTTTGCTCAATATTAAAGATTATTTTTGAAAAATCAATGTCAATGTTGAATTTATTATGTTTTTGTGTTGCATTCATTTCTATCATATGTGGAAATAAGATAGAGTCCGTTTGAGCAAAGTCTGAATATGAAACCGTAAATTTCGTGTTGTGTTCAAAATCTTGTACGTCAATAGAAATGAGTTTTAATAAATCTTTTGCAATTGTAATTGATTGATTTGAATGCTTTTTTCTATTTTGTTCGGTTTCTGAAATACCAATTATTTCGTTCTTTTTGTTCCGAATTTTGTGAGATTGCTGGAGACTCGAATCTGCTTCGAAAGGATAATTCCATATGTTGTTGAGTAGAATTGATTGAATTGTATAAAAGTCTACCGGAATGCCAATGTATTTTTCTACAAGTGAGTAGTCGCCGGCGTAGTAGCTTTGTTCAATTTTGTTAACAATAAAAATACTGTCGGGAGAAAAAACGCACCGTGCTGCTTCTATATAAAAAGGTTTGATGCTAATCCATATCAGACTGTCTTTTTGTATGCGAATGCTTCCTTTTGATTCTACCTTTTTATCGGTCGAAAAAGATCCGGTAAAACGTCCGTATATTGTTTCAATAGACTTTAAATCAAGTTGTACCGTATCGGTTATTTTTGAAAAATCCGATTCGTCTATACTACGTTTTTGTAACAATTGTTTGCTTCCCGAACAAGCTGTTATCAGTAAAACAATGCCTGTTAATAATATGAATGATATTTTATTCATTTATTCTTTTTTTGCAAAAGTAATGTTTTTCTCTGAATATTAATATGGTTCCCTAATTCTTCTGCTTGTTTCCAATAGTCTGACGCTTCTTTTTGATGACCTTCAACCGAGAGAATGTCACCATATAATTCAAGGTAATCTGCATGCTCATAATGTGCTAAAAGGCCTTTTGTTATTTTCTTAGATTCTAATATGTTATTATCATTAAACAAAAGTTTAGCTTTAATGTATTTGTTGTGTATATCCTGTGGTTTTTCCGTGATACATTTTTGCAATAAAATATCTGCATATGCTTGATTATCATTCTTTTCTGCTAAAAAATATGCGTATCGCTGCCTCCGGTCATATTGAGTAGAATCGAGTTGTGCCGCTTGATTGAAGTGTTTTATTGCATGTGTGCTGTCGCCTTGCTTGAAATATGAGAATGCAAGCCAACTATAATACGCAGCCTTTTCGGATTTTTGAAATAAAAATGTTTGAATAGAGTCTAAATATTTTTGTGCTTCTTCGTATTCATGAAGCATGCTATAACTTTCGGCAATGGAAATTGGAAATTCTGCTTGTAGCGGATATAATGAGTATGCGTTTTGTGCTACGTAAATAATACTGTCCCAATTGTTGTCGACTTTTTCCAATTTGATAATGCGAGAATATATATTTTGTTCGGTTTCTCCTTGTTTAAGTTGTGTATAATATAATTTCTTTGCTTTTGTATGATTATTAGGGTTTGCATAGTATGTTTCTGCTGCATATTTTAGAAGTATTTCATCCTGTGGGAATTCTTCGAGTAAATTTCGTATGATTTTATTTTTTTGTGCATCTGTTTCAGTAGATTCCGGTGCATCAATTATATATTTCGTGAGTATTGAGTTTTTTAGCTCATTGTCTGCTGTTTGAGAGCGAAATAGTTCGGTAAGAGTTTGCTCAACACGTGAAATGCTGTCAAGTAGAGCATAGATTTCAATTTTTTGTGCTGTGGCACTGTCTCGGTATCTGTTGAAGAGCGGAATAGTATTGTATGTATCTATTGCTTGAGAAAATTGTTCGTTTTTGTAATATAATTGTGCAAGTTGGTATTGATATTTTGTATTATGAGGAAATGTAACAATTGCAGTTTTGAGTACTTCTTCTGCTTTTTTATATTGTGTGTCTTCACACAAAATTTGAATTTTTTTCTGTATAATTGTTTCCCTAAGTGCACTGTTCTTTTCTGCTTTTTCAAGGCTTTGCAGAGCCTTTGAATATTTTTTTTCTGCACGGTAAACATCAGCTATTGAGATGAATATTTGTGGATTTGGATTTTCTTTTGCAATTTTTTCGAGTGTTGCAATTTGCTTTTTTGTATTTCCGGTATGTGCATAAATTGTGCTGAGCAATTCATAGAGCATTGCTTCGTCCGGTTTGAGTTGCAAAGCTTTGTGAGCATATGTTTCTGCTTCGGTGTAGTTGTTTTGCTCTACGTAAATTTGTGCTATTTCATAATAAACAGCAGCACTATTTTTTACATACGAAAGACAGTCGAAATATATGTTGAGAGCTTCGGTATATTCACCTCTGTTTTTATGTAAATTAGCTTCTATAAAGAGTTTGTTGAATTGTGCTTCACGACTGTCATTTTCACGAATTTTTTGAATTTTTTTTACTTCATGTTTTTGTGCATATAATATGGTATATGTAGATGAAAATAAAATAAATAACAGTAAAAAAATCCTGATGTATTTATACATACAATTCAAATAGAAATATTATTCAATAATTTGATTATAATCGCCCAGATTGTAATTTTTTGGAGCTTCGGCTATTTTCACATTATTCCCAATCATTGATTCTGTGCAATTTGAATTATGAATATCGGTATTGTTTTGAATAAGAGCATGTGATATTACCGACTGTGAAATAGTGCATTTTTTACCTATGGTAACGTATGGTCCTATAACAGAATTTGTAATTTCGGCACCGTCTTCAATAATGCAGGGCTCAATAATTTGGGAGTTTTCAATAATTGCAGTGTCGGCAGTATAACCGCCATATGTTGCCAATAGACGAGTGTTTGTGTTAATTGTTGCGGGTTTGTTTCCGCAGTCGAGCCATTCGTCAATTTTGTCGGGGGTGAAAACAACACCTTTTTTCTGCATATTTTCCAAAGCTGCTGTGAGTTGATATTCTCCGTTTACATTAATATCATTGTCTTGTAAATATTGCAATTCTCGTTGGAGTAATTCACCGTCTTTAAAATAATAAATACCAATAATTGCTAAATCAGATATAAATTCCTGTGGTTTTTCAACAAAACCGGTAATTACTTCATTTTCATCGGTTTTTACAACGCCATATGCTGATGGATCATCAACTTGTTGTACCCAGATAACCGCATCTTTTGTTGTATCAAGAGTGAAGTTTGCGATGAAGAGTGTGTCTGCAAATGCAACAACCACATTTCCCGAAAGAGATTCTGCGGCACAATTTATTGCATGAGCAGTTCCTAAAGCTTCTCGTTGATAATAAATGGTTCCTTGTGCTCCTAAATTTTCTGCCATGCGTACTAGTGTATTCTCAACTTCTTTGCCAAAGGAAGGATGAACAATAAAGGCAATTTCTTCAATTTTTTCATTGATCATATTGGCAATTGCTTCAACCAAACGATGAACTATTGGTTTTCCTGCTACTGATAATAAGGGTTTTGGCGTGGTGAGTGTATGTGGTCGCATACGTGTACCCATTCCCGCCATTGGAATAATTATTTTCATTTGTGTCAGTTTTTTTTGCTCATATTAATTTATACACAAGTATACAAAAATACTTGGGTCTGTACAAATACAAATTTTTAATTGCTACCGGTATGTCCGAATCCCCCTGCACCGCGAACGGTTTCTGATAATTCTTCGACTTCAACTAATGTAGCTTTGGTATATTCTGTTATAACCATTTGGCAAATTCGTTCGCCATCTTGTATTGTGAATGGCTCATTCGAAACGTTTGCGAGTATTACCCCAATTTCTCCCCGATAGTCCGCATCAATAGTTCCGGGGGTGTTCAGACAGGTAATGCCGTGTTTTATTGCTAACCCACTTCGCGGACGGATTTGGGCTTCATACCCTTCGGGTAATTCTATAAATAAGCCGGTAGGAATTATTTTTCGTTCTAAGGGTTCAAGCACAATCGCCTCTTCAATGTTTGCCCGTAAATCCATACCTGCACTATGTTCTGTCGCATAACTCGGCATTGGATGTTTTGATTTGTTTACAATATGAACGTTCATTTTTTGCTGTTTTTGTTTAAATAATCATGAAAAATAACATATTTTTTTTGATGAACAGTAGATTATGCAGAAAAAATTGCCAAGAATATTCTCGGAATAATGATGGTTATATTTCAACACATTCTATAACATGGTCGAATCACAGATTGTCCGGCATGTATATTTGACAAAAGAATAGTATGAAGTGAAATAGAAAAATTTTTCTATTTTGGGTGAAATTGTGTAATTTTATACCATCATTATACGAGATATTAGTCGCACATTATTTATGAAAAAATTTCAGGGAAAATACAGGATTGAATCTAATAGGTTGCGTGGATGGGATTATTCGTCGCCGGGTTCGTATTTTATAACCATTTGTATCACAAACATGAAATATCTTTTGAGAACAGTGAAATCCGGAACTATGATATTGTCGGAATGTGGGAAAATTGTCGAATCTGAATGTAAAAAAATACCTGAATATCATCCCCGTGCAATGTTAGATGTTTGGGTCGTTATGCCTAACCACATTCATTGTATAATAACATTAGGTGATTATGATTTTCATAACGGTATTGCGGTTGGTTACCGTGATAATGGTGTCGTAGATAAAATTCATGAATTTTATCTACAACCCCCACCCCCATACCCAATGTCAGAATCGTCGGGATATACCATAGATGAAATAAAAAATACAGGAAACAACGTCGGAAAATGATAATACCTAAATTGGTAGGTAAATTCCAAATGCAAACATCAAAACAGATAAATATAGTACGCAGTACACCCGGTAGAAAAAATTGGCAGGCGGATTATTACGATCATGTAATCCGTGACCGGGAATCATATTACCGCATCAAACAATATATTATTAATAATCCCAAAAATTGGAATAAGGATCGATTTTGTGGTGGGTAACGGTGGTTTGTGTTTTTGGAATATAAATGATAATGATAATTATGGATATTTTTTTCGAATCTATACTAATAAAAAATCTTATAATTTGCATATAGATAATTGAGCGTTTATATTATTGCCTTTAATAATTAAAAACGGAGGTATATATGTTTCATGAAATGAATGCTCACGGATGGGGAATGGGTTGGACTTGGATTATCGGTTTTATATTGCTTATTATTGTAATTTTACTTGTGTATAGATTATTACAAATACATAATCAATCGAATACCCACTCAAAATCACCTCTAGATATTCTTAAAGAACGCTATGCAAAAGGTGAAATTGATAAAGAAGAATTTGAAGAACGAAAAAAGAATTTATTATGAAAAATCATTCAGATACTACTCATAATCACAGTAATCATTCCTCACATAAAAATAAAGAACACAATAAACATAATACATCACACAATCATCATAATCATCATGCTATGATGATAGCTGATTTTCGTAAACGCTTCTGGGTTTCATTACTGATAACTTTTCCAATATTATTGTTATCTCCGATGATTCAAGGTGTGTTTAATTACAGTATACAGTTTT
>CAZLCY010000054.1:0-2896 GCA_964558075.1 uncultured Bacteroidales bacterium | reverse complement strand
CTTATTTGGCTTATCGGCATTTCTGTTTTTTTATGGTGGGAAGCCGTTTTTAGGTGGTTTTTATGATGAGTTGAAAAAGAAACAACCGGGCATGATGACCCTTATTGCCGTGGCAATAACAGTTGCATTTGGATATAGTTCTGCGACTAGTTTCGGTCTTGAAGGAAAAAAATTCTTTTGGGAATTAGCAACTTTAATTGACATTATGTTGTTGGGGCATTGGATTGAAATGAAATCGGTAATGGGTGCTTCTCAATCTCTGCAAAAGTTAGTAGAAATAATGCCTTCTGAAGCTCATCTTATAGAAAATGGAGAGGAAAAGGATGTTCATGTTAATCAATTAAAAAATGATAGTGTAATACGTGTTCGACCCGGTGAAAAAATTCCTGCTGATGGAATTATTACAGAAGGCGAAAGTACGGTGAATGAATCTATGGTGACAGGAGAGGCAAAGCCTGTAAAAAAAGGCGTAGATGAGAGTGTTATTGGTGGAACGATTAATGGTAATGGTTCTCTTACAATACAGGTGCAGCAAGTTGGTGACGATGCCTATTTGAGTAAAGTTATTAATATGGTTCAGGAGGCACAGGGGGAGAAATCTAAAACTCAACATCTCGCCGATCGTATTGCTTTTTGGTTGACTATTATCGCTTTAACTGTAGGAGTTGGTACGTTGACAACCTGGTTGATTATTGGTAAACCTTTTGTTTTTGCACTCGAACGTATGGCGAGTGTTATGGTAATAACCTGCCCGCATGCTCTTGGTTTAGCTGTACCGCTTGTGGTTGCAATATCAACATCTATATCTGCAAAAAATGGTTTGCTTATCAGAAACAGAACTGCGTTTGAAAATGCAAGAAAAATTAGTCTTTTTGCTTTCGATAAAACGGGGACACTTACAAAAGGTAATTTCGGTGTAACTCGCTATGGTTCTTTGCATGACGCATATGATGACAATTCAATAATGCGTTTTGCCGGTGCATTAGAGGTGAAATCTGAACATCCTTTGGCTGTGGGGATTATGAATAAAATAAAGGAAAAAGATATTGAAATTCCGAATGTTGAAAATTTTAATGTAATTAATGGACAAGGCATAGAAGGTAATGTGGAAGGAAAACAAGTAAAAGTGGTAAGTCCGGGCTATGTTGCAGAACAAAATATTGATGTGCCTGATGCTCTTTCTGGAAACAATTGGGAAACACGTGTTTTTGTTTTGATTGATAATAACTTAGCCGGGTTTATTTCAATGGCTGATGAAATACGTGAAGAATCGTATGAAGCGGTGCGTACATTGAAAAACAATGGGCTTAAAGTGTATATGATGACCGGAGATAATGAACAGGTGGCGAAAAGTGTGAGCGAAGAATTAAAGCTTGACGGTTATTTTGCTGAAATATTGCCGGATGAAAAACTTCAAAAAATAAAAGATTTTCAACACCACGGTGAGTTCGTTGCTATGACGGGTGACGGCATTAATGATGCTCCGGCTTTGGCAACTGCCGATGTTGGTATTGCGGTCGGTTCCGGTACTGATATTGCTGCGGAAACAGCAGATATTATTTTGGTTAATAGTAATCCGAAAGATATTGCCTCATTAGTTCTTTTTGGAAAAGCAACGCATACTAAAATGATACAGAATTTTGTATGGGCAACCGGGTATAATGTTGTTGCTATTCCTTTGGCAGCAGGGGTTTTGTTTAATGCGGGAATTCTTATTAATCCTGCATTAGGTGCTGTGTTAATGAGTTTGAGTACTATTATCGTGGCTATTAATGCTCAGCTTTTAAAAAAGAAAATGCGGTGATTTTTATCGGTTTTACGGGAGTGTTGGAGTTACAAAAGAAACATATACATGTTATCTTTTTTATCAATAAAAGGTCCCCCAAAAAAACCACGTGCCAAAGAGAATAAGTAAAGATGCACCAATTAGTGAAAATGTGGTATAGATTCGGGTGTATGTTTTGTTTTCCTCAGATACAGTGCGAAGAACCAGTTTTTTTGAAAATAATGATATAATACTAATTGCTGAAATGGTAACTCCCATTCCGAGAATTATGAACAAAACCGATATAATACCTATGGATAATAGTCCTACTGATGATAAAAATGTAACGGTGATAATTGTTGCAGGACACGGGATTAACCCAATTGAATAAATAAGGCGGGATAGTTTTGCCGGTTTTTGATTGTGAGGTGCGGAATGATGAGGTCGGTTTCGTAGATGTGTGTATAATAAATATATGCCTAATATGGTAATAAGACCAAAACTAAATCGCGAAATAATGGTTGATGAATCTGCTATTATTGTTTCGCTCGAACTATAGGTGTTGAGTGTGAAAATGATTGCGAGGGATACTACCAATCCGGAAAGTGCGTGAATGCTTGCAAATATATAACTCATGCCAATAGCTTTTAGTGGCTGTGGTTTTTCGGTTAAAATGTATGAAAATATAAACACTTTTCCGTGTCCGGGTCCGAGGGAGTGAAAAATTCCATAAAGAAAGGTGAGGAAAAAAATAAATGCTATACTACCTTTATTTCCCTCTGTTTTATATTCTTTAACTATATGTGCAAATTTTTGTCGTATACGTCGTTGTATGTCTGTGTTTTTTTGAATAAAGCGGTTCCATACAGAAAATGAATATCCTGAAGGTTCACTTTTTTCTTCTTTCAGGCGTTCTTTTTCCGGTTGTGGTTTTTCTTTCTCAACAGTTGAACTGTCGGTCGGTTCCGAGTTTGAAAATAAGGGATTTTGTGCAAATATGTTGGGTGTACATATTATTCCGGTTAATACAAACAATATGGTAAGAAATCGATTCATGATTTTTTGCGGGTGTGTAAAATTATTGTTTCCGGATAAATCTGCTCGTAATAATATGCCTGTGATTTGTCTTCT
>CAZLCY010000053.1:0-13595 GCA_964558075.1 uncultured Bacteroidales bacterium | reverse complement strand
GTTTACTCGCAGGAATGGGGTTTGTGGCCGTATTTGCAGGAGCAACCAATACACCAATAGCATGCACAATAATGGGAATAGAACTTTTTGGAATAGAGTCAGGCATTTTTATTGCGATAGCGTGTTCAACAGCATATTTATTTTCGGGACATTCGGGAGTGTATTCCTCTCCAATTATAGGAAGCCCGAAACACAACTCATTAATTCGCGAAAAAGGATTGTCTTTATCTGATATTATAAATAAAAGAACCAAAAAATAAAAAAGGATATAACAATACCTATTTATTTTTAACCTGATTTCGACGCAATTTCTGCAAACACGAAACACACATTATAAGCATTCTATAAAAAAAACACCCATGTTATTTTTTTTATAAACATATTCCCAACAACAAACTGTTAACATTTATTTATTGACGCTCTCAATTTCTTGTGTATTTTTGTAATATAAAAAGAGAATAATCTCAAACTTATCTTCGAAGAAAAAAAATACATGGCAAAACAAGAGACATACAAAAAAACAACGCAGAAAAAAAAAGAAATTACCGAGCTCGATTTTGGTAAAATGCCGCCACACTCAATTGATTTGGAAGAAACAGTTCTTGGACAATTAATGCTTGAGGATGATGTTGTCGTTAATGTTATTGACACATTAAAACCCGAATCTTTTTATGTAAACAAACATAGATTAATTTATGAAGCTATTTACAATCTTGGTAAAGAGCAAGCTCCGGTTAATATTCAAACAGTTGTTGAAGAACTGAAAAAAAAGGAGAAATTAGAAGAAGTTGGAGGAGCATTTTTTATTGCCCAACTTACACAAAAAATATCATCTGCCGCTCATATTGATCATCATGCGAAACTCATAGCTGAGAAATTTATACAGCGTGAACTAATTCGGGTTGCATCAGAAATTCAAGAAAAAGCTTTTGATGCCACTCTCAATATATCGGAATTAATAGACTTTTCAGAAAGCGAGGTTTTTAAAGTTGGTGAAGGTAACGTAAAAAAAGCTGCCGCACCTATTAGTCAACTCATGGACAAAGCTTTTGAATTAATTCATAAAGCTCAGGATAATGAAAACAGTTATAGTGGAGAACCTACCGGATTTACCGATTTAGACAAAATAACCTCGGGATGGCAAAGCAACAATATGGTTGTTCTTGCAGCTCGTCCGGCAATGGGAAAAACAGCTTTTGTCTTATCAATGCTCCGCAATATGGCAGTAGACTACAACTTACCGGTTGCCATGTTTTCTCTGGAGATGAATAGCGTACAGCTGGTTAACCGACTTATTGTAAGCGAAACAGCTATTACACACGATAAGTTGAAAAACGGTAAATTATCAGAATCCGATTGGACAAATATTTACGAAAAAACGCAAAAACTTTCGAATGCTCCTATTTATCTTGATGACACTCCGGCTCTTTCTGTTTTTGAATTTCGGGCAAAATGCCGCAGATTAGTTGAAAAATATGGCGTTCGTTGTGTATTTATCGACTACTTACAGCTTATGACCACGCAATCGGCTTCGAGTAGAGAGCAAGAGGTAAGTTTAATTTCCCGTCAAATAAAAGCCGTTGCTATGGAGCTCGAAATACCTGTTATCGCTCTTTCTCAGCTTAACCGTTCGGTTGAAACACGAACCGGAAACAAACGCCCGCAACTATCAGATTTACGTGAGTCGGGAGCAATTGAACAAGATGCCGATTTAGTGTTATTTATCCATCGCCCCGAATATTACGGCATTACCGTTGACGAAGAAGGTAACTCGACTGTGGGTTTGGCAGAAATAATTATTGCCAAAAACCGTCATGGTGCCACATCTACAGTTAATCTTGAATTTATTCCGGAACAAACAAAATTTACCGATCGAAACTTCTTCAACCAACTCGAAGATTTACCCGATGAAAATTCTGACTTTGAATATAAAACACAGGTTTTTAAATCGAAAATGAACGCAAATGATAATGTCTTCGAAAATATGGATCCAAATTCTTCGTTTAAACCGGACAAAGCGAATTTTTAAAAAAGAAACGAACATGATACATAAACTCTATTTTCTCTTTAGCTTATTCATTATCAGCCAAACAGGATTTGCTTTGGGTATTCTTGTCCCGATGGATTCGGAACAAAACAATCACCTAAAAGCTTACGGCATTACATTTTGGGTATTACAAAACGATACTGAGGCTAATTGGTTATTAAACTACAGAGGCGGAAGTTTTTTGTTCGATTACAACGAACGCATTAAGCAAGAATGCGACATCAGAGGTGTAAGTTACGAAATACTTCCTGAAGTTAAAGTGGGAGCTATTCTTAACGAAATTTCCGGTAACGACGTAAATATGGATATTGTAAAATTGGTGAAAGTTCCCAAAATTGCGGTATATGCTCCAAAAGACAATCTCCCGTGGGACGATGCGGTAACACTAGCTCTTACCTATGCGGAAATTCCCTACGATAAAATTTACGATGAAGAAGTAATTGCCGGAGAACTCTCAAAATACGACTGGCTTCACTTACACCATGAAGATTTTACGGGACAATACGGGAAATTTTATGCAAGTTACCGAAATGCCCCCTGGTATATCAATCAGGTAAAAGAAGAAGAAGCTAAAGCTGAAAAATTTGGATTTCAAAAAGTTTCACAATTAAAACTCTATGTTGCAAAAACAATTCAAGAATATATTCGAAACGGTGGATTTTTATTTGCAATGTGTTCAGGAACCGATTCATTCGACATAGCACTTGCAGCCCAAAATACTGACATTTGCCACGTTATGTTCGACGGGGATCCACCCTCACCTAATGCTCAGGAAGAATTAGATTATTCTCAAACATTAGCATTTACCGACTTTACACTTATTATGAATCCGAACGAATATGAATTTTCTAATATCGACGTTACCCAATTCAGAAAGGTAAAAGAGGAAGAGGATTTTTTTACGCTTTTTGAATTTTCTGCAAAATGGGATCCTATACCTTCAATGCTTTGCCAGAATCATACATCTGTAGTGCGTGGTTTTATGGGACAATCAACAGCATATAATAAAGATTTAATAAAACCAACCGTAACAATTATGGGAGAAAATAAAGCTCATAATGAAGCTCGCTACATTCACGGCACATTCGGGAAAGGCACATGGGCTTTTTACGGCGGACACGACCCCGAAGACTACCGTCACTATGTTGGCGACCCGAAAACAAATTTAGATAATCATAAAAATTCGCCCGGTTACAGACTTATTTTAAACAATGTTCTTTTTCCCGCAGCCAAAAAGAAACCGCACAAAACATAATATATCCGCAGTTATATTTATTTTTTTTGTATATTGCAATATTATATAAACGTAAAAAAAATAATCCGATGAAACACATATTAACTTTTATTATCCTTTTTAGCAGTTTCTTTGCATTTAGTCAAAATCTGCAACCCACTGACGACATGGCACTAATTACCGTACATGTTGAAAATTTTGAAGGAATGCCATCTATTGGGGACAAAGTTGCATTTAAAAGCAAAGCTACCGGCAAAGAATATACCGGCGTTTCGAAAACCGACGGAACATTCCAAATTTTGCTTCCCGAAGGCGACAGTTACACAGTATTGGTAATGGGGTTTGAAATGGATAACACAAATAATGTTTTCAACGTTCCAAGCAATCCGGGACCAACACGAGGCACATATACTATTACCTACGAATTACCAAAAACATATACATTAAATAATTTATATTTTGATACCGGTAAAGCAACTATTCGTAAAGAATCATATTCTTCGTTAAATGATTTAGCTGAACTGATGAAACGTAAAAAAACAATGGTTATTCAACTTGCCGGACATACCGATAATGTAGGCTCTGAAGAATCAAACCAAAAACTTTCGGAAGCTCGTGCCGAAAGTGTAAAACGCTATTTGGTTTCAAAAGGTGTGCAAGCAATACGCGTAATTGCGGTAGGACACGGACAATCTCAACCAATCGCATCAAATAACACTCCCGAGGGACGACAACAAAACAGACGAACAGAAGTGAAAATTTTACACGAATAATTTTTTGTGAACTACCCTGAAAATATCGAATCCAAAATCGGATTCGACACAATACGACATTTATTAGAACGCTCTTGCGTAAGTGAACTTGGCAAAACCCATATTTCAAATATGGGTTTTTCATGTGACTATACTGCCATTTCGAATTCTTTACATGAATGCCGTGAAATGATGGAAATACTGAGCGAACATGACTCATTTCCTACGCCATCATTCAATCACATTGCTCCGGTTCTGGAACGTTTGAAAACCGAGGGAACATACATTCAGGCAGAAGAGTTAGGTGTGCTTATTCATTCCTTACAGGAAATTAAACACGTTCTTTCTTTTTTAAAAAAACATCAAGAACTGTTTCCGTATATATTTCGTCATGCTCAGGATATTTATATTCCTGAACACATTATAAACTCATGTTCTGCTATTTTAGCTCCGCATGGCGGCATCAAAGATTCTGCAAGTCCGAAACTACGAGACATTCGCTCATCATTAGTTTTGCACAAAAAAAATCTGAATAAAACCATGCAACACACCCTTCGTCGTGCTCTCTCCGAAGGATGGTGCGAATCGGGTACAGAAATTTCTATACGAAACAATCGTTTGGTAATACCGGTTATCAGTGCATACAAACGAAAATTAAGTGGTATTGTTCATGATGAATCTACAAGCGGAAAAACCTCGTTTGTGGAACCAACCGAAGCTCTTGCAATTCAAAACAATATAGCAAATGTGCAATTTGAAGAAAAAAGAGAAATCATTCATATTTTACAAAATGTTGCTTCCGAAATTCGTCCGCATATTTCAGACATTCAAGCAGCATATATCTTATTGGGCTTTATAGATGCACTCACATCAAAAGCAAAACTGGGAGATACGCTGAACTGCACCGTTCCACAACTACAAAAAGAACCACTGATTGATTTACACGGTGCACGACACCCCGGCTTGATTTTATCACATTCGGTAAGCAAAAAACCGGTTATTCCACTTCGTATACTTCTCAATAATTCACAACAAATAATAATTATTTCGGGTCCGAATGCAGGAGGAAAATCAGTGTGCATGAAAACCACTATTTTATTGCAATACATGCTCCAATGCGGATTGCCCATCCCCTGTGATTCTCACAGCAACATGGGGATTTTCTCTCAAATATTTGTTGATATTGGCGACGAACAATCTATAGAAAATGATTTAAGCACCTACAGTTCTCATTTGCACAATATGAAATTTTTTATTGAACATGCACATAAAACAACATTATGTTGCATCGATGAATTCGGAACCGGAACAGAACCGGCTCTCGGTGGTGCAATTGCAGAAAGCATGTTAGAATCATTCATTGAAAAACAAATGTTTGGTGTAATCACAACACATTACACAAACCTCAAATTAGTATCAAAAAATCACCCGACAATTATCAATGGCGCTATGCTTTTTGATTCAGAAAACATGAAACCATTATACAAACTTCGTATGGGAAGCCCGGGAAGTTCATTTGCATTCGAAATTGCAGAAACAATTGGTATTCCTCACGACATAATCAAAAATGCTCAAAATAAAATCGGGACAAAACATGTTGATTTTGAAAAAAATCTCAAAAAAATAGAAGAAGAAAAACAATATATATTCCGCCAAAAAGAAAAACTAAAGAATCAACGAAAAGAATTACAATTAAAACAAGAAGCATACAGCGAAAAATTAGCGAAACTATCAGATTCGAAACAAAACATTGTACAAAAAGCCAAACAAGAACTCACAGAGATTATTGCCCAAAGCAATAAAGATATTGAACGCACAATTAGAGATATTAAAGAGCAAAATGCCGACAAAATCCGTACAAAAGAACTGCGAAAACAACTTGAGGAAAAACAAAAAACGATTCTTAATACTGTTTCGAACAAACAAAAAAAGACACACCCCCTCACGAAACCTTCTCAAAAACAAGGAAATCGTCCACTGCAAAAAGGCGATTTTGTAACAATACACGGACAGTCAATGATTGGGGAAATACTCGAAATAAGCAGCAAAAATGCCTCTGTTTCATTTGGCGGAATGATTTCTCACCTGCCTCTCTCAAAATTAACATTGTCAAAAGAAAAACCACCGACACAACAAAAAACAGGTACAAAACTATCTGCTGACATTCAACAAAAACAACGAAATTTTTCACCGAAAATTGATATTCGCGGTATTCGCGGCGACGATGCATTACATGCCGTTGAACAATTTATAGAAACCGGCTATACCATGCGCATCAGTCGACTCGAAATACTACACGGAAAAGGCTATGGTATTCTTCGCGAACTCATTCGCAATTACCTTTCCGGTCTTAATTTTATTACACATTTCGAAGATGCACCCATAGATATGGGAGGCGATGGAATTACTATTGTGTATTTAGAATAAAATAGTGTATTTTTACCTTACAAAAAAAAAGAATGATATGAAACATATAGAATTACCTCCGTCAAAATTATTTTTCACTATTGGTGAAGTTGCCGATATGTTTGATGTAAACACATCTTTAATCCGCTTCTGGGAAAAGGAATTTGCCATAATTAAACCGAAAAAAAATGCAAAAGGTAATCGCTTATTTACCCCCGAAGATGTAAAAAACTTTCAAATCATTCATCATCTCGTAAAAGACCAAGGTCTTACCCTCAAAGGAGCACAAAAAAAACTGACAGACAATAAAGAAGGCACCCTTAAATCTGCCGAAATAATTGAAAAACTTACCCGTATTAAAAGCAAGCTTCAAAGCATTCAGGAACATTTATAGGCAATTACGAATTACGAATTACAAATTCGAAATTTTAATATTCCTTCACAATATCCATACATTAAGACAATATCCCGCAAAATTTATTTCACCGTAAGCACATGCTATATGAACTTTTTTTGCTACATTTGAGCATAAAACGTTCACACAAAAAACGGTTATTTCATTCATATTACTGAAAAATAATATCGTGCAGATAGTGGAAATAGTAACAAGTGATGTGGATATTTAGTAGTTAGGTGTAATGCCGAGAGACGAAACAGCAATGAATAAACATATTGAAATATTAAAAGATTAGATGAACATTTTATGCACAAAACAGCACATTTGCAAGCCCCAACACACAAGCCGATGCTTCAGCTTGCAAAAGAGCTGTTTTTTTGCCGACGCACCCGCGGATAATATTAAATTTGTGGGTTTAAATAATGAGAATAAACAAGGATAATAAAATATGAGAATTGCCGAAATACTAAAAGATTCCAACTATAAATTGACACAGTTCAATATGGTTGAGATTCAAAATCTTGAAAACAGAATTATAGTTAAGGATGTTAGAGGGAAAGCCACTCCTTATGTGAAATGTTTGGTTCGTAAAAAGGAGATAAAATTAACACCCGAAGAAGCCGTTCGGCAATTATACATTCAACTCCTAATTGATGATTATGAATATCCCACAGAAAGAATGGAACTGGAATATGCAGTTTCATTTGGAAGGGAAAAGAAACGTGCTGACATTGTAATTTTCGACAAACAGCAAACGACTTCGCCATATATCATGGTGGAATTGAAAAAGCCCAAATTAAAAGATGGAAAGGAACAATTAAAATCGTATTGTAATGCAACAGGGGCACCAATTGGAATATGGAGTAATGGTGAATCTGTTTCATTCTATCACCGAAAAGACCCGAATTATTTTGAGGATATTCCTGCAATTCCAAAGGCAAGTGAAAAGCTTTCCGACATATTATCCGAACGATGGACTATTGAAAACCTAATTGAAAAAGATAAACTTCGTACCGAAAGGAAATCATTAAAAGATTTGGTTCTTGAAATGGAAGACGAAGTTTTGGCAAATGCAGGGGTTGATGTTTTCGAGGAACTTTTCAAATTAATTTTTACCAAACTATATGACGAGATGGAAGCAGGGAGAAATAAGACCCGACATCTTGAATTTAGAAATTACGGTGATACCGAATCAGAATTAAAAGAAAAAATCCAAAAGCTTTTTAACCAAGCAAAAACAAAATGGGAAGGCGTTTTTTCAGAAGATTCGAGAATTGAACTCACCGCTTCGCATTTATCGGTTTGTGTTTCATCCTTGCAAGATGTAAAACTGTTCAACTCGAATTTAGATGTGGTTGACGATGCGTTTGAATACCTTATCAATAAAAGTAGTAAAGGCGAAAAAGGGCAATATTTTACCCCACGCTATGTAATTGACATGTGTGTGAAAATGCTCAATCCTCAAGAGCATGAAACCATGATTGATTCCGCAGCCGGTAGTTGTGGATTTCCTGTACACACCATTTTTCATGTATGGGAGCAAATCATGAAAGATGAAGGTTTAGACAAAAGCCATTTGTTTACATTGGAACAAAAACCTGCAAGATGCACTGACTATGTAAATGGCAAGGTTTTTGCTATAGACTTTGACGAAAAATCGGTTCGTGTTGCACGTACATTAAACTTGATTGCGGGAGACGGACAAACAAATGTGTTGCATTTAAACACGCTTGACTGGGAACGCTGGGACGAAAAAACAAACGACGAGGATTGGCAAGACACCTATTTTGAAGGTTGGCGTAAGTTTAAAAAATTACGAACCAATAAAAACAATCAGGACTTTTCTTTTGACATTCTTATGGCAAATCCGCCTTTTGCAGGTGATATAAAGGAAAGTAGGATTTTGGCAAAATACGAATTAGGAAAAAAATCAAACGGAAAATATCAAACCAAAGTCGGTAGGGATATTCTGTTTATTGAAAGAAACCTTGATTTTCTAAAGTCAGGCGGTAGAATGGCTATTGTTTTACCGCAAGGTCGCTTTAATAATTCATCGGATAAAAATATTCGTGATTTTATTGCCGAGCGTTGCCGTATTCTTGCCGTGGTTGGTTTGCATGGCAATGTTTTTAAACCTCATACCGGAACTAAAACAAGCGTTCTATTTGTGCAAAAATGGGATGACAAACTTTGCCCCAAAGTGGAAGATTACCCGATATTTTTTGCCACCATGCAGGAATCAAGCAAGGACAATAGCGGTGATAAAATTTATTTGCGTAAAAAAGATTTTCCCGACAAATTCAAAATTAAGCCCGAAGTTGCCGACCCCGTTCAAGGCGAAATGGAACTACAAGACAGTATAGTACATTATGTAGCTACACCCAAAGACCTTGACGAGTTTGTATTAGATAGCCACGACCACCTGATTGTTAAACACGACCTTTTTAATCATGATGGCAAAACACAGGACGGCATTGCAGAAGCATTTATAGAATTTGCCAAAAAAGAAAACCTTTCGTTTGTGGGAAAGCTCTAAGCCCTTTCGATGAAGCCAGATACAAGGCTTTGTTGGAAGGGCTGGAAATTTCAGTTTTAAGTTGGGATGAATACATAAAAGAGAATTTTGATTTTAGGCTTGATGCTGAATATTTTTTAAAAGACAACATCAAGAGACTAAAATTACTATCAAAAAAAGGATATGAGAAAATATCTTCTTTTGCTTACGTGACTGATGGTATTCATACTTCAATTGATTATTGCGACAATAGCAATGTTAACTTATTTTCTGCAACAACTCCAAGAGAGAATTATTTCGATTTATCACGAAAGGTTTTTATCTCTGAAAAAGCCCATGCGTCAAATCCAAGAACAGCATTAAAAAAAGATGATATTATTATTTCAACCGTTGGTACAATTGGTAATTGTGCTGTTGTTGATAAAAACGTATTACCTGCTAATTCAGACAGGCATGTTGGAATTATTCGTTTAGAAAATGATGATTTTTATCCTAGATATGTTTCAACATTTTTGTTAACAAAATACGGTAGGTTTCAAACATGGCGTGAAAGTACAGGTAACGTACAATTAAATTTGTTTTTATATCGAATTAGAACATTAAAGATTGCAAAACTTACAAAACTATTCCAACAGAGAATAGAAGATTTAGTTTTATTAAATGATTCTAAAAGGTTAGAAGCCAAACAAACCTATTCCCAAGCAGAAACTCTTCTTCTCGAAACCCTTAATTTAAAAGACTTTCAACCAAGCAAAGAACCTGTAAATGTTAAAAACTTTTCCGCATCTTTTGGCAGTTCAGGGCGTTTGGATGCAGAGTATTATCAGCTAAAGTATGAACAAGTAGTTAATCGCATAATATCAACTGATTACGACCAACTTGTTAATATTGTCAAAATTAAAAAATCTATAGAACCCGGTTCATCTGTTTACGCTGATGAAGGTTTACCATTTGTAAGAGTTTCAGACTATAACAAATTTGGTCTTTCAAAACCTGATAAATATTTAACTGATGATTTTTGCAAAGAAAATGCAGAACAAATCAAAAAACTGAAACCGAAAAAGGAAACAATTCTATTTTCAAAAGACGGTAGCGTAGGTACTGCATACATGCTCAGAGAAGATGCAAATTTCATTACTTCGGGTGCAATTCTTCATTTAACAGTTAAAGACAAAAACAAAGTTATTCCTGAATACCTGACACTTGCATTAAATTCAAAATTGGTTCAAATGCAAGCAGAACGAGATGCAGGTGGTTCAATTATTTTGCATTGGAGAGTAAGCGAAATAGAAAATGTGGTTGTTCCTGTCATTGACTTTGACAAACAAAGAGAAATTGCCGATTTGGTAGAAGAAAGTTTCCAATTAAAAAAGCAATCAGAACACCTTTTAGAAACTGCTAAACGAGCAGTTGAAATTGCTATTGAAGAAGGGGAGGATGTGGCGATGCAGCATATTAGTAAAAATTAAGGGACTATGTAAAATATAGCCCCTTAATCTAAAGTTTAGGATTTTGCTAATGCAGCAATGCCAATACATACAAAAGTAAAAACAAGTGAAAGCGTAATAGCTTCCGCATATTTGCCTTTTGCTTCAACACATACACCTTTTTTGCAAACTTTAACAGCATCCTTTTTAACGTAAATATTTCTCATAAGCATTAGATTTATGATAATAAATACTTTCTCAACTTTATAGGTCTGAGAAATTAACCGTAGCTAATTACTTGCGACAATTACCGTCTCGTTCTTTAGCTTTACACTCGTTACACAATTCACCAGTTGTAGGCTTTGTATAACGCACATCATAATCTGATGTAGGCCAATTAGTGCAGTTCTTGCACCAATGCCAAGTATCGTTACTTTTTTTTCTTCTATATTCCATTATTTTAGAATTTAAAGAGTTAAACAATATATCTTCAACATCAAGGCGTGAAGAATTTCACCTTTATAATTTTATTACTTTTTTTTCGATTGTGGTTTGAGTGGTCTATTTCCCAACCCATTTCAGAGGTTTTTCCATAAGAAGGATAATACATTTGTATTACCCAATTTATCTTTACGATAAAAATCGGGATTTTTTCCTCTAACTTTTTTACCTTTGTCCTAGACTTCGTTTTTCTTTTTTTGATACAACATAATTAAAAATTTTAAATTCATCTATATATATGGGAAACCGTGACAAACCCCATTAAAGACAAAATGTCACGAATTATCATACATAATATTGAAAATAGATATATGGCAAAAACAATAACATTAAAGCCTTTAACAAGTGAAGCATTGGCTGATTTATTCCTCTCAATGGCATTAAAAGAGGATGACAGGCAAGAAGCAGAAAAGGCTTTTGCTGATTTCTATAATCTGTATAAAAACTATTTATATACAGTTGTAAGAAATGCCTGTAAATCTTGGGAAATGTATGGCGATGAATTGGTTCAAGGAGTACATCAAAATACATTCTTAACTGTGTATGAAAAAGCAGAAAGTTTTCTACGAATAGAAGAAGTGCCTGTTGAACGTCAGGAAAAGAGAATAAAATCTTGGCTTGGAAGAATTGCAGAAAGAGAAATGTACAAATTGCTAAGAGAACTCAAAGATGAAAAAATTGATTACCACGATGATTTGACTTTTCTTGAAAATTCAGATAATGAAGTTGAAACACAAAAAACAGAAGATTTTTTACTTGTAGAAAAAGCATTAAATACATTAAAAGAAAGAGATAGGAATATTTTAATTACGTATCTGATGTATGAAGATGGAAATAAAAAATTGCCAAGTATTGAAATAAAAAGACTTGCTGAAATGTGGGATGTTCTTCCAGATAATATGCGTCAAATTAAGAAAAGGTCTTTGGCGAAAGTAGAAAAGTATATTGAAACTTATAAAAGCAAATAACAATGACAGATAAAAAAAATGCTTTAAAAAACGATTTTGAAGATTCTTTTAAGAAGTCATTAAAATCTCTTGGTTACTTATTTCCAACCTCGGAAGATGATGTAAATGCTTTTGAGGAAAATAATAAAATAGAAGAAGTTCCTGAAAACTATTGCAGTGCTTCTGAATTGTTGTCAAAGTCTAATCAAACTTCAATCAGCAAAAGAACACAAACAGGAGTTAATAAATCGACTGAAAATCTTGCAATGGCTGCTCGTAAAGGTGGAAATATTTCAGAGAGTATTTTAAAAAAAATGAAATCAGATAGAGATAAGGCTGAAAATGGCGAAGAATAAATATGACATATTAGAAAATCGTAAAAAAGAACTTTCAGATTTAGCAGAATTTATCGCAGATGAGTATTTTGTAGATACATTTGTTTGTCTTTATAAACTTGCTAAAATTTATGGAATATCTTACACATTTGATGATTATGGAAATGGTTTTGATGGTTTATTAGAACATCGTTCAGGTAAATTTCATATTTATTTGAATAGTCATAATGCGAAACATATTTATCAACCGAGAGTTCGCTTTACACTGGCTCACGAATTAGGTCATTTTGTTATTGACGAGCATCGTAATGCTTTAAAAAGCGGATTAACACCATCTCACCCATCTTTTACAAATTTTCCATCAGACAATGAAGTTGAATTAGAAGCTGATTTTTTTGCTTCCAGTTTATTAATGCCAAAATCAAGATTGTTAAAGGATGTATTTAAACGTAAATTTTCATTTAACCTGATTGAGGAACTCGCTACAAAATATCAAACAAGTATTACAGCAACTTTAATAAAATTTGCATCAATTGGAAATCACCCAATAATGATTGTTTGCTCAATAGATAAAAAAATAAAATGGTTTAAATATAGCGATGATTTTCCATTCAAATATATTGAAGCACTTCCAGGATTTAAAGTCCCTGTCAATACATCAGCAGGACAATATTTCTATGATAACGGAATTAAAAGTGATGATGAATATGAAATAGTAGATGCAGAAGATTGGTTTAGAATTTATAACGATAATGACTATGGAAGAAAATTTTATGAATTCTGTATTTATTCGGACAGAAATAAATTTGTTTTAAGTGTAATATGGGAAGATTAACCACCGCAAAAGCCATACTCATTTGCAATTCGCACCAGTGACCGCTGCAACCAATAATTGCAAAAAAGTATGTCTTCGCCAACGCTGACAAACGGACGAAAAAAAAACATAACAGTATCATAATCAAGACTTTTCTCGCAAACACTATTTTGAATCCGTAGGATTCATACATTATAAATATATACGACATCCTACGGAG
>CAZLCY010000052.1:0-13713 GCA_964558075.1 uncultured Bacteroidales bacterium | reverse complement strand
GGGTACCACGACAAAACTCACGCAGAAAAAGAAGAAATGCAAAGAAAAGAAAATGAGTATTTACAATTAATATAAAAAAATGTTACAAAAATACGATGTTATAGTAGTCGGTGCAGGGCATGCGGGATGTGAAGCTGCATCAGCATCAGCACGTCTCGGCTCAAAAACACTCCTTATCACAATGGATATGAACAAAATAGCAGAAATGTCTTGTAACCCTGCTATAGGTGGAATAGCTAAAGGACAGATTGTGAGAGAAATTGATGCTATCGGAGGAATGCTGGGGATTGTATCAGATGCATCATCTATACAATTTAGAATGCTCAATAAATCCAAAGGTCCCGCTATGTGGAGTCCTCGCGTTCAATCAGACAGAATGCTATTCCATAAAAAATGGCGTGCAATAATTGAAAATACCGAAAATCTGGATATTTGGCAAGATATTGTCACAGAGATAGTTACGAATAAAACTACAATAACAGGAGTAAAAACTCAGCTCGGAATAACTATAGAATCACAGACCGTTATACTCACCAACGGCACTTTTTTAAATGGGTTAATGCATATTGGTAAAACCCAAATAAAAGGAGGTCGTGTTGGCGAACCATCATCATACAATTTATCGGATCAACTAAAAGCTATTGGCTTTTCGGTAGAACGAATGAAAACGGGAACTCCGGCACGAATAGATGGGAGAACAATAGATTTTTCGAAATGTACTGAACAAGCCGGAGATGAAGATATTCGAACATTTTCATATTTACCAAATACTCACGCCGGTCTCAAACAATTGAGTTGCTGGACAACCTATACAAATCCGATTGTGCATGAAATACTAAATTCAGGTCTTGAAGATTCACCACTGTATAATGGTACAATACAAAGCATCGGACCACGCTACTGTCCAAGTATTGAAACAAAGCTACAAACCTTTGCCGACAAAGATAAACATCAATTATTTTTAGAACCCGAAGGTTTGCACACATACGAATATTACTTAAACGGATTTTCATCTTCACTCCCGGCAGATGTTCAATACAAAGCAATGAAAGAAATTCCCGGACTTGAACAATGCAAAATATACCGACCGGGCTATGCAATAGAATATGATTATTTTGATCCGAGACAATTACAAAACACCTTGGAAACAAAATATATTTCCAACTTATTTTTTGCCGGTCAAATAAATGGAACAACCGGATATGAAGAAGCCGGAGCACAAGGATTAATTGCAGGAATAAATGCACACAATAAAATAAACAATAAAGAAGCATTTGTTCTCAAAAGAAACGAAGCATACATTGGAGTACTTATTGACGACCTAATTACAAAAGGAGTAAACGAACCATATCGAATGTTTACATCTCGCGCAGAATATAGAATTTTGTTACGACAAGATAATGGGGATTTAAGACTTACTCCAAAAGGAATTAAAATAGGCTTAGTTGATGACTACAGAAAAAACATCTTTGAAGATAAATATAATACCGTTGAAAAAGTATCAAACTATGTCACCAAAACTAGCATAACACCTCAAGATGCTTTGCCAATTTTAGAAAAACATACCAGTTCAGCTCTCAAACAAACAGTAAAAATTTCAACTCTTATCTCTCGCCCCGGAATATCAATCAATGACTTTGAAATCCCAAATAAATTTTTTTCTTCCTGCAATACAGAAGAAAAAATTATAAAAGAAATTGTTGATATAAACATTAAATACGCCGGCTATATTGAAAAAGAAAAACAAATAGCAGATAAAATAACTCGACTCGATTATATAGTTATAAAAAACAAAATCCCCTACTCTGAACTTCCAAGCCTCTCAACCGAAGCTCGTCAGAAATTAGAAAAAATTCAACCCGAAACTATCGGACAAGCATCACGAATAAGTGGCGTTTCCCCAGCTGATATTTCGGTATTATTAATTTATATGGGAAGATAAAAACAATTGTTCCACGTGGAACAAAATTTAAAAAGTTCCACGTGGAACATTTTGTGCGTATGAATACAGAAAACTCTATACTAACATTAAAAAACGGCATGAACGTAGTGATGCATAAAATCCAATCACACGTCTCTCATATTTGTACCTATATTAATTCAGGTTCTCGCGACGAAAGTTTTAAAAACAGCGGGGCTATGCACTTAATAGAACACATGTTGTTTAAAGGCACAAGCACCCGAAACTATTTAGAAATTATAAACGAAATTGAATCAGTTGGCGGAGAAATAAATGCTTTCACTTCAAAAGAAGAAACCTGCATATATATTTCTATACATAATGATTATATAGAACGAGCAATAAATATATTAAGTGATATTTTTTACACATCAGTATTTCCGGAAATAGAAGTTGAAAAAGAAAAAGATGTTGTAATTGATGAAATTCAATCGTACCTCGACAATCATCAGGAAAACATTTTTGATGAATTCGAAGAACATCTTTTTGCAACACACGAACTATCTCGAAATATTTTAGGAGACGAACAAACTGTCTCAAATCTCAATCAAAAAATATTGCATAAGATTTATAATCAAAATTACACAACCGATAATACTATAATTTCATATGTTGGTGGCGCAAAAACATCTACGGTAATTTCTCTTCTAAAAAACTATTTTTCTGAAGAAAAAAAATCATTCATTCAAAAATTTGAACGAACCCCATGTAATACACACACCATTTTTTCAAAATCAATTTCAAAACAAACATTCCAGGCTCATACAATTATCGGATCGGTAGCCCCTCACCTCAAGAGTGATTTAAAAAACACCATGTCACTTCTTAATAATCTCTTAGGAGGTACAAGTTTTAACTCACAACTTAATTTACTGTTACGAGAACAAAATGGCATTGCATATAATATTGAAACAAATTATGTCCCTTATTCCGACACAGGCGTTTTCTTTATTTATTTCGGAACCGATAAATCAAAAATTAATTTGGGTAAAAAATTAATCTTCGAACATTTTCAAGATATTATTCATCATGGCATTTCGTCAGATTTATTACATATGTACAAGCAACAATTAATAGGTCAAATAGCTCTTTCATTCGATAACCATGTTTCTCTTATGATTTCGCACGCAAAATCATATAGCATATACAATCATATAGATACGTTTGACGAAATAACTGAAAAAATTTCAGCTATTACTCCCGAAAATATTCATACCGTCACAAAACAATTTCTTAACCCAGACACTTTATCAGAATTAATATATATTTAAAATACTCAAAATCAGTTACTTGTATGTATATTTAACATTAATTTAACATTAGAAAAGTTTTCTTAATATAGAGATAACAATAAACTAATACACAGATTGAGCAGAGAATCTACATTTGTGAATAAAATTAATTTAAAATCATACATATGAAAGCAATTAACATTCTAATCTCAATAAGTATCATAGGACTACTTATGAGTTGTGGTGGTTCATCACAAAAAAATAACGAACAAAAAAACAATTTGAGCGGCGACATAAAAATCGACGGTTCAAGTACCGTATATCCAATATCTGAAGCTGTTGCAGAAGAATTTAGAGAAATTGAGCCGGACATTCGCGTTACTATAGGTGTATCGGGAACAGGTGGTGGATTCAAAAAATTTGCCCGTAATGAAACAGATATTAGTAATGCATCACGACTCATAAAAGAAATAGAAAAAGAAGCATGTAAAGAGCATAATATTGATTATCATGCGATTACGATTGCTTATGATGGTCTTGCGGTTGTAATAAACCCTGAAAATACCTGGGCAGAAAACATTACCGTTGAAGAATTGAAAAAAATATGGGAACCAGACGCACAAAATAAAATTACACACTGGAATCAAATACGTCCGGAATGGCCTGAAGAAGAAATTCACTTATTCGGTCCCGGTATTGCTTCGGGAACATACGATTATTTTACCGATGCAATAGTTGGTAAAAGCGGGAGCAGCCGAGGCGATTTTACGGCAAGTGAAGATGATAATGTTCTTGTGCAAGGTGTTGCAACAGATAAATATAGCTTAGGATTTTTTGGTTTAGCATATTTTGCAGAAAATAGCAATAAACTAAAATTAGTTGCTGTTGATAATGGTAACGGTCCTGTTAAACCAACTCCGGAAACAGTATCAAATAATTCGTATGATCCTCTATCGCGACCGGTTTTTATCTATGTAAATCAAAAATCATGTGAGCGAAAAGAAGTTCAAGAATTTGTAAAATTCTATATTAAAAATGCAGGTAGCCTTACAAAAGATGTTGGATACGTAGCTTTACCCGAAGAAAAATATGATACTGAATACAAAGAATTCAATTCATTTTTAGAAAAGCACAACTTATAATACATACGGTACGATGAGAAAAAGATTCCGAGAGAAGATAATTGAAATAATACTGAAATTCAGTGCTTTTTTATCTATAGCAACAACTATGGGTATATTATATGTTTTACTTTCGGAATCTATTCCATTTTTTAGAGAGGTTTCATTAATAGAATTTCTAACAGACACTCAATGGACTCCTCTATTTACGAATAAACACTTTGGTATTTTACCCTTAATTACCGGAACGTTAACAGTAACAATAATTGCATTATTGGTTGCTGTCCCTCTAGGTATAATAATTGCCGTTTTCCTGAGTGAATATGCATCACCAAAATTCAGACGAAGCATAAAACCTATTCTTGAAATATTAGCAGCAATACCTACAGTTGTATATGGTTTTTTTGCTCTAATGACAGTAACTCCAATTCTCCAAACAATAATTCCGGGATTATCCGGATTTAATGCCCTTTCTGCCGGAATAGTAATGGGTATAATGATAATACCTATGGTGTCATCACTAAGTGAAGATGCAATGTATGCCGTTCCGAAATCGTTACGAGAAGCATCATACGCAATGGGTGCAAATAAATTTCAAACTGCATTTAAGGTTGTTATTCCTGCAGCCTTTTCAGGTATAATTGTATCTATAATATTGGCTATTGCCCGGGCTGTAGGTGAAACTATGATTGTTGCAATTGCAGCCGGTCAACAACCACGATTTACAATGGATCCAACAGTTCCTATTCAAACACTTACTGCATATATTGTACAAGTTAGTTTAGGTGATATACAACATGGTTCACTCGAATATAAAACGATTTATGCAGCAGGAATTATGCTTTTTGCAATAACATTTCTGCTTAATTCAATCAGTTTTTATTTACGAAAAAAATACCAGGAAAAATATATTTAAGAGATTATGAAACGAAGCGTACGAAACAAAATATATGATAAAGTATTTGAGGTAATAGGATATACGGCTACAATCTTTGGTCTTATTATTCTATTATATTTTATTACCGACATTGTTTATGAAGGATGGAATAGAATAGATTCTGATTTCTTAACAAGTTATACCTCACGTAAAGCTGAAAAATCAGGTATTTTTCCAGCATGGATAGGATCAGTATGGATATTAGCTTTGACACTTATTATATCGGTTCCAATAGGAATTGCATCAGGAATATATTTTGAAGAATATGCGAAAAAAAATAAAATAACCTATTTACTCGAAGTAAACATTGCAAATTTAGCAGGTGTTCCTTCTATTATTTATGGATTACTCGGTTTAGAAATATTTGGACGAATGTTCTGATTTGGTTCGAGTATTTTAACCGGATCGCTCACAGTAGCATTGCTTATTTTGCCTATTATAATCGTTTCTACACGTGAAGCATTAAAAGCAGTACCACAATCATTACGTGATGCTTCGTTTGCTCTCGGGGCTTCTAAATGGCAAACTATATGGCTGCAAATTCTACCGTCATCTATGGGTGGTGTATTAACCGGAACAATTTTAGCGTTATCTCGAGCTGTTGGAGAAACTGCTCCACTTATTGTAATAGGTGCATTGGCATATGTTCCATTTATTCCGTCTTCACCATTAGATGAATTTACTGTGTTACCAATGCAAATATTCGATTGGACATCGCGACCTCAACATGAATTTTTAATTAATGCTGCTGCAGCAATTATTATACTTTTATGTATAACTTTTTTAATGAATGGTATAGCTATATATTTACGAAATAAATGGCAGAAAAAAATTCAATGGTAATTTAGATAATGATGAAAGAACAAAAAGAACAAAAAACAATCATAGAAAGTGATAATATCAATGTATATTATGATGATAAACATGTACTTAAAAATGTTAATCTTGATATTAAAGAAAAAACTGTTACTGCATTAATAGGACCATCGGGTTGTGGTAAATCTACATATCTACGACTAATAAACAGAATGAATGATTATATTCCTGAATTTCATTTTTCGGGAACAATAGTAGTAAATGGTAAAAATATTTATGATGATTCGGTTGAAGTAGAAGAATTACGCAAAGATATTGGTATGGTTTTTCAAAAACCTAATCCATTTCCAAAAAGTATTTATGATAATGTTGCATATGGTCTTAAAATACAGGGAATAAAAAATAAATCTGTATTAGACGAAGCTGTTGAATCTTCACTAAAACAAGCAGCTCTGTGGGATGAAGTAAAAGATAATCTTAAAGCAGGAGGATTATCTTTATCGGGAGGGCAACAACAACGTTTATGTATTGCTCGAGCTCTTGCTGTACAACCAACAATATTATTAATGGACGAACCTACATCAGCTTTAGACCCTATTTCATCTGCTAAAATTGAAGAATTAATTTTTGAACTTAAAAAACAATACACAATTATTATTGTTACCCATAATATGCAACAAGCAACACGAGTAAGTGATAATACTGCATTTTTTTATATAGGTGATCTTGTTGAATATGGAAAAACAGATGAACTTTTTATGAATCCAATTCATGAACAAACTAAAAAATATATAACCGGTAGATTCGGATAAATAAATAATTATGAGAATAATAGATATAAAATATAGCGAAATACGTGAGCAATTTATTAAAATGTTAGATTTAGTTGAAAATCAATTAGATGAAAGTTTCACTATTTTCATTAATCCTGATATTGATAAAGCTCGCAACATAATTCATAATGAATTTAAAGTAGATAAATATGAATATAAATTAAATAAAAATTGTGAAAAATTTTTAATTACATGTAATCCTGTAGCCGATGACCTTCGAAATATTATGATTATAAATAATATGATACCGGCTTTGAAAAGAATAAGTGATATAACGGTTAAAATTGCACGTTTTATTAAAAAATATGAAAATAATTCGCTACCAAATGATTTTATAAAACAAATTGAATTATCTGATATGTTATTTCATATTAAATTTATGTATAAAACAGTAAAAGAATCATATTTGGAAAATACAACTTTAAAATTACAAGATGTTTTTAATCGTGATAAAGAAGTTAATAAAATTAATAAACATGCTAAAAAAATAATAACCGATATAATTGATAATTCAGAAATTTCTAAAAAACAACTTATTAATTTATTATTGATTTTAACGCAATTAGAACGTGTTGGAGATTATATAAAATCTATGGGAGAAGAAATATATTTTGGGGTTGAAGGTGTTTTTCTAAAACATAAATAATCATTAATCTGAAACTAAAATTTGTATTTCTTTACCGTCTTTAAAATATCGCGTATATTTTAATTGAGCACAATTATTATAATAGTTCCACCGTTTAACGGGCTTTCCTGCATCATAAAATTCTACTCGTTCTAATGTACCATTTTCATAATAATATACATGTTTTCCATGTGGTTTTGTATTATAAAAAGAACCTTTAAATCGAATTTGATTATTTGATAAAAAAGTATGAATCCATTCTCCATCTTTTTCACTATAGACAAACGAACCTTGTTGTATAATATCTCCAACTTGTATTTCCCAATATCCATGAGGTAAATTATCACTATAATTTCCTGTTACTATAATAGTTCCATTTTCATCATATTGTACTATTGTACCATTACGCTTTCCACCAACATAATTTTCAACTCTTTTATAATTACCATTCATATAAAACCATTTCCACTCTCCTGTTTCTTTATCATTAAAATATTCTCCTCGTTGCTTTATATCACCGGTTTCATAATAATATGTCCAGATTCCTTGTTTTTTATTACTCGTATATACACCTTGTGACGATACAACTCCATTCGAAAAAAAATGTTTCCATTTACCTGTTTTATCACCATTTGAACGCATAACACCTACTCCGGTAATTGTACCTAAAGTATCGTATATTATACATGAATCTATAGTATGTTGAGCTGAATAATACCTATGAACTCCTATTGGTATCTGTTGCTGCGTAAATTGCCCTCGAAAAACAATATATGAAGAATCTGAACTATATTTTATATGTTCTTTTGGTTCTCTAAAATCATTTACAAACTGACTTGAATATAATAATGAATCATTATTATATTGACCAACACGCTCTATATTTTCATGAATATCATATATTTTATATAATCCTTGCAACGCACCTTTATAATAATTTGATTCAATTTTTTTATTTCCATTCGGATAAAACTCAACCCAAGTACCCGATTTTTCTCCTTCAGAATTTACTCTATTAATTTCTTGTCGTGATATTAAGGAATCTCCCTCAAATTCTAAAATAGCAACAACAATACTATCTTTTGAAAATTCATATCCAATTCCTTGTTTTAAATCTGAAACAAATGGTATTTTCTTTTTTATAAAACCTTTATGTGAATAAAAAAATGCATAATCTTCCCGTACATCATTTTTATACAAAATTTTTGATTGTAATATATTGGTATCACGCATTACAGAATACGTATACTCATAACCATTTTTCTTACCATTCGAATACGTAATTTTTTTTGATAAAATTCCATCTTCCGAATAAAAATTCCATATACTGTCTAATTCAAAATCAGTACGTTTTCCAACAGATTTAAGAGTCCCATTCGGATAATAATTTTTCCAATATCCATTGGGTTTACCCTGCTGTAAAAATCCCTCCGAAGAAACTACCGAATCTGCATAAAAAAATTGTACAAACTGTTGTTCCTGAGCATACAACTGAAAAGAAAAAAATAGTATAAAGAATAATAATATATGTTTCATTATAATCCTAATTCCTTGGAAATAGTTAACATTTTTTCTATTGGTTTATATGCTTTTTGTATAATATCATCATCTAAAATTATTTCAGGTAATTCATATTGCAATGTATTATATAGTTTTTCTAAGGTAATTAATCGCATAAATTCACAATCATTACACGCACAAGTAGAATCATTTGGGGGAGCAGGAATAAATAATTTATGCGGATTTGCTTCACGCATTTTAAATAAAATACCTGATTCTGTAACAACAATATATATTTGAGCATCATCTTCTTTTGAAAATTGTAACATATTTGAGGTAGATCCTATAAAATCACTGACCAATAAAATTGGTTCGGTACATTCCGGATGAGCTAAAACTTTAGCTTGAGGAAATTGTTTTTTTAATTCTAATAATTTTTCTAAAGAAAACTCTTCATGAACCGTACAGGCACCATCCCATATAATCATCTCTCTATTAGTTTGTTTTGCAATATATGCTCCTAAATTTCTATCGGGTGCAAATACAATTTTTTCATCTTTCGGTAAACTTTCTACAATTTGTTGTGCATTCGAAGAAGTACATACAATATCTGTTAGCGTTTTAATAGCCGCTGTTGTATTCACATACGAAATTACTGTATGGTCGGGGTATTGCTCCAAAAACGTTTTAAAATCATCGTAAGAGCACGAATCTGCCAAACTACACCCGGCATTCAAATCGGGAAGCAATACTTTTTTCTCAGGCGATAATATTTTAGCTGTTTCAGCCATAAAATGTACTCCGGCTAACACAATAATATCTGCTGAGTTGTTTTGAGCAATTTGAGCTAATTTTAAACTATCTCCAACAAAATCGGCAATTTCTTGTATATCGTCTTCTTGATAAAAGTGTGCTAAAATGAGTGCATTTTTTTCTTTTTTCAGTTTTTGTATTTCTTCTTTTACATTTATATTCTCTGGAATTTTTCTCGAAATAAATCCTTTATTTTTCACTTCTTCTTTATATATCATAATATATATATTTAATTAATAAAAAATATGATGATGATAATATCCTGTTAATAGGTTGATTTTTTTTTGTAACATTATTTGGTATTTAATAATCTTCACTTTAATAACATCTTGTTAACAGAATATTAAATTGTAATTAATTTAAAATGAAACCATTTTTACTTTATAAACTATTTTTCAAAAACCAAATTAACAAGAATATTTTAAAACTTTATTAAAAAAACTCGTTCATTTCCCTGTTTATAAAAAAGAATAGAAAATGAAAACTTCATTTTGAAATGATAAAAATTTGCATATATCTGTTCTTTTTTTCTCATCAAAATTATTAAGGACTTTTTTAAAATAAAAATATACACGGTAAAATCAAAGTTATTAACATTTTTAACAATCTTATTTTTAATTCTTTAGAGTTTTTAAAAAAATAGTATGCTGAATATAAATAATTTATAATTTTAACATTTTGTTAATTTACACATATTTAGAAAATAAAAAAAATAGTTCTCTGTACATATAAGTATAATTATTTTTTATGGTAATATATTGTTAAAATATATAATTATCTGTATAATTGTATTTATTTTAATACGCACTACTTAATTTTATATATAATAAACATTCATGATAGTAAAAATAATTTTTAAAAGAATATGATATATTTACATGAATACTATCAATATAATAATTGAAAAATAATAAAACAAACATATGAAATTTTAAGAAACAGTTGAATGATGCAAAGAAAAATTTCATAAAAACAGCTTATTATGAAAACCAATAATAAATCAAATTCTAATTGTAATAATGCATCTTTGACTCTAATAAATAATTTGCAATTTGAAAATACCGAATTAAAGCAAATAGTATTCAAATTATTAAATACTGATTTTGAATCTGAAGAACAACTTTCAATGTTACGACATTCAGAAGTTATTCCATATATTTCATTTAATACTCAATGTTCTATTATTGAAGTTAATTCTGCTTGGCTTCGTATGTCCGGATATGAAAAAGATGAAGTTATTAATAAACCCATTCAACATTTTTTATCAGATTTTTCTCGTCAAAATTTTCAATCTTGTTTTTCATTATTACAACAAAATAAGGTTATCAGTAATGTTATAGAAGAATGTATACATAAGAATGGTTCATTGTTTCATGTGTTAAAAAGTGGTGTTATTCAGTATGATAAACAGAAAAATGAACATATTGCACATTGTATTTATTTAGACATTTCATATAATATTTCTTGTCAAAATAATTACATTGAGTCGCTCAAAGAGTGGGAAATTATATTTGATACTATTTCTACACCAATTATTATTCTCGATCCTGAACAAACAATTGTACATGCAAATAAAGCAGTATTCGATAAAAGTAAATTGTTGATTGAGGAAATTATTGGTAAAAAATGTCATTCTGTTTTTCATAAATCATCCTCAGGTAGTCCTTTGAACTGCCCATGTAAAAAAATGTTTCAGACTCTTCAAAACGAAACACATGAAATGCATGTAGAAATGTTGGGTGGTATTTATTTGGTTTCATGTACACCATTATTTGATAATGAGGGAAAATTAGAAAATATTATTCATGTTGCAACAGATATTACCGAAAAAATAAATTATGAAAAACAAATATTATTGAGCGAACAACGATATAAAAATGTGGTATTAAATACTCCGGTGGTTTCGTTTGTAATAGATGAAAACGGTATATTCACTTTGTCAGAAGGTCTTGGTTTACAAAAATTAGAGTTACAACCCGGTGAAGTTGTCGGTTTATCGGTGTTTGATGTTTATAAAGATTATCCGCAAATATTATCAAGCATTAAACGAGCACTGAAAGGAGAAAATGTACACGAAAATATAGTGTTTAATAATATTCATTTCGATATAATGTACACTCCGGTAAAGTCAGAAAATGGATTTCAGATTATTGGTTTAGCAATAGATAATACTGAGAGTGTTAAAGCTCAGCAGAAACTTAAAGAGCAAGAGAAAAAATTCAGAATGTTGTTTTCTCAAATGGATCAGGGAGTAGCAATTATTGAAGTAATTAAAAGTGCGAAAAATACAAAAATTGATTATAAATATATTGATATAAATGATGCATATGCAAATATATTTGGGCTAGAAAGAACTGATATTATAAATGAAAATGTAACAACGATTGTTCCTGAAAAATTTCAGACCGAAATGTTTGAAAGAATTGAGCACGTTATGAAAACCGGACAGTCAATTCTTTATGAAGAATATTTTGAAAATATTGATGTGTTTGTTGATATTATAATGTATCGTTCGCAACATAATCAAATTGTGGTAATAATGAGAGATATTACCGATAAAAAGAAAAACGATGCATTGTTACAAGAGAAATCTGAAGAACTCGAAGCTCAAAATGAAGAATATTTACAATTAAACGAAGAATTGTTGCAAGCAAATCAGGAGTTGTATGAAGCCAAAGAAATGGCGGTTGAAAGCGATATGTTGAAATCATCTTTTTTGGCTAATCTTTCTCACGAAATTCGTACCCCAATGAATGCTATTCTCGGTTTTTCTGATTTGCTGCATGATGCGGAAACCTATGAAGATAAAGAGCATTATATTTCTATTATTCAAAAAAGTGGTGAGCATCTTATGTCAATTATTAATGATATAGTTGATGTTTCTAAAATTGAAACAGGTCAGGTACAACCGTATTATGAATCGATATATGTTAAGCCTTTTATTTTAGAAATATACAGAACAATGAAGGTGACAATTCCAAACAATAAGTATATTGAATTCGAAATAGTATATGCAAATCTTACAGACGATTCTACATTATTTATCGATCAAGTTAAGCTTCGGCAAATACTTATAAATTTAATTTCAAATGCAATTAAATTTACGCAATCGGGAAAAATAACTTTCGCCGCAAGCATAAAAAATAATAATAAAGAAATTGAATTTGTTATTTCAGATACCGGTATTGGTATAGATAAAAAATATCATACTGCAATTTTTGATAGATTCAGACAGGTTGAGTCTGATGCGAATATAAAAAGTAAAGGTTCCGGTCTCGGACTTGCAATTTCTAAAGCATATGTCGAAATGATGGGGGGCGAAATATCTGTTAGTTCAAAAATTAATAAAGGCTCTCGTTTTACAGTACTTTTGCCCTGTATTGAGAAACCTACTACTATTTCAGCTATTTCCAAGAAAGAAATTAAACACGAAAATGTTCGAAATTTTGGAGAAAATGAAACAATTATAATTGCAGAAGATGACGATGTAAATTATTTTTATTTGTCACGTTTGTTTGCGAATACTCATTTTACAATTATTCGTGCTCACCATGGGCAAGAAGCTGTAGAACTCGTAGATAAGCATCCTGATGTGAAACTTGTGTTAATGGATATTAAAATGCCGGTAATGAACGGATATGAGGCTGCTCGCAGAATACAAAAAAAATATCCGAATATCTCTATTGTTGCCCAAACAGCATATGCTCTTGTTGAGGATGAAAAGCGTATAAAGGATGCCGGATTTCAGGGATATATTAGAAAGCCTATTAAACGAGATTCATTGTTTGAGGTACTGCATTCAATTTATTAGAAATAATAAGTTTACACAAAGCATACTTTTTTCACTTATAAACAGCAATCTTCTTCTCAAAAATA
>CAZLCY010000051.1:0-13723 GCA_964558075.1 uncultured Bacteroidales bacterium | reverse complement strand
CCGGTTGCAATTGCATTAAAATACACCACTTCATACAGTGAAAATGTACACTCGTCTGTAAACAATATCAACACCATAGAAGGTGGTACACATTTAGCCGGATTCAGACGCGGATTAACTCGTACACTCAAACGATACGCTGAAGAATCGGGTGCAGTTGCAAAACAAAAAATAGAAATAAATGGTGATGACTTCCGCGAAGGATTAACCGCTGTTGTTTCCGTAAAAGTTGCAGAACCATTATTTGAAGGGCAAACAAAAACAAAACTTGGAAACTCAGAAGTAAGTTTAGCGGTTGATCAGGCAATTAGTGAAATGCTCAAAATATATCTTGAAGAGCATCCGAAAGAAGCTAAAATAATTGTTCAAAAAGTTATTTTAGCAGCATCTGCTCGTATTGCAGCACGAAATGCAAAAGAACGAATTCAACGAAAAAATGCAATGTCGGGCGGTGGTTTACCGGGAAAACTAGCGGATTGCTCAGACCGAACTCCTGAAACTTGCGAACTGTTTCTTGTCGAGGGAGACTCTGCTGGTGGTACCGCTAAACAAGGTCGAAACAGACATACACAAGCTATTCTTCCATTAAAAGGTAAAATCTTAAATGTTGAAAAAGCAATGACTCACAAAATATTCGAAAGTGAGGAAATAAACAACATTTTTAAAGCTCTTGGTGTTTCCATAGGTACCGAAGAAGACAGTAAAGCCATAAATCTCGAAAAATTACGCTACCATAAAATCATCATCATGTGTGATGCCGATATTGATGGGAGTCATATTGAGACATTAGTTATGACTTTATTTTATAGATACATGAGAGACCTTATAAAACGCGGTCATCTATACATTGCGACGCCTCCATTTTACTTAATAAAAGCAAAAAAAGGAAAACAAGCTCGCTATTGTTGGTCAGAGGAAGAACGTATTGCAACGGTGAAAGAATTCGGTGACGGAAAAGAAGGGGCAGTAACTATCCAACGATATAAAGGTCTTGGTGAAATGAATGCTGATCAACTTTGGGATACAACCATGAATCCCGAACACAGAATTTTACGTCAGGTTTCTATCGAAAGTAGTGCCGAAGCTGATTCTATTTTCTCTATGCTTATGGGTGATGAAGTTGCTCCTCGAAGAGAATTTATTGAAGCAAATGCAAAATATGCAAAAATTGATGCGTAATATATTCTAACAAAAAAAACATTTTTGTGTACATAAATAAAAATGTTTTTTTTAATATTGTAAAAATATCGAAAAACTAACATTATACATATCATGGAATTTATAGTTTCAACCTCTGACTTATTAAGTCAATTAAATATAGTGAAGAGTGTTATTAACTCTAAAAACACTCTCCCTATTCTTGATAATTTTTTATTTCAATTAAACGGAAACACATTACAAATAACAGCTTCTGATCTCGAAACAACTCTTAATACCGAAATTGAAATTGAAAATGCAAAAGGTTCAGGAATTATTGCGATTGAAGCAAAGCGATTAACTGACTTATTAAAAGAATTTACCGATCAACCACTAACCTTTAAAATCAATACAGAAAATTTTCATATTGACATTCAATCAGCTAGTGGGAAATATGCAATTGTCGGTCAAAATGGTGATGAATTTCCAAAGATTCCGGAGATACAAGACGAAAAAATCACTGTTACAATAGGTTCTGAACTCGTTCAAAAAGCTATTAGCAGCACTATATTTGCAACAGGTGACGACGAAATGCGACCGGTGATGAATGGAATATTGGTAGAACTTACCGAAGACTATTTCCGTATGGTAGCAACCGACTCTCATAAACTAGCCCGTTATACGCGTAATGATGTAAAAGCAAATAAAGATGCCAATTTTATATTACCGAAAAAAACAGCAACTATTCTTAAAAACACCCTGATTAAGGACGGTAACGATATTACCATAGAATTTGATTCTAAAAATGCATTTTTCAAATTAACAGATTACAATATAGTTTGCCGATTAATCGAAGGAAAATATCCTGCATACAATGCGGTAATCCCTTCACAAAACACAAACAAATTGCTTGTAGACCGTATGGATTTATACAGCAAATTGAAAGTGGTTTCAATTTTCGCAAATCCTGCAAGTAACTTAGCAAAACTTGAAATGGGTGGTGCTATGCTAAACATTTCTGCACAAGATATTGATTTTTCGACCTCTGCTCAAGAACAACTTAATTGCAAATACGAAGGCGAAGCAATGTCTATTGGTTTTAAATCAAAATTTTTACTTGAAATTCTTCAAAATATCGAATCGGTTGATGTGAGCGTTGAACTCTCCGACTCTTCTCGTGCCGGACTTATTATTCCAATTGATAAAGATGACGAAAATGAAGATATTCTTATGTTATTAATGCCAATGATGATATAATAATTACCATAATTCTTTTCTTCGCAATAAATAAAATAATATAAAGGGAAATTTTTCCCTTTTTTTTTAACTATCAATTATGAAACTAAACATTACAAAACCAATTGTTTTTTTTGATCTCGAAACAACAGGAATTAACATCGTTACCGATAAAATTGTTGAAATTTCTCTTCTGAAAGTTTTTCCGGACGAACACGAAGAAAAAATTACATACCGAATTAATCCAGAAAGACCAATTCCACCAAAATCTTCTGAAATACATAAAATTTATGATGAAGATGTGAAAAATGCACCAACCTTTAAAGAAGTCGGTAAAAAAATCGCCGCATTTATGAAAGATTGCGATTATGCAGGATATAATTCAAACAAATTTGACATTCCTCTTCTTGCTGAAGAATTTTATCATGCCGGCATAGAGTTCGATTGGTCAAAATCTCACTTTGTGGATGTACATGTGATGTTTCTTAAAAAAGAGCCGCGAACACTTTCTGCGGCACATAAATTCTACTGCGACAAAAATCTCGAAAATGCTCATAGTGCAGATGCAGACACATATGCAACATATGAAATTCTGAAAGCACAATTAGATTATTATCCTGATATTGAAAACAACATTTCCTTTTTAAGCGAGTTTACAGCTCACAACAAAAATGTTGATTTTGCCGGTAGAGTTATTTATAATGAACAAAAACAAGAAGTTTTCAATTTCGGAAAATATAAAGGAAAACCGGTTGAAGAGGTTTTTCAAAAAGATCCGAGTTATTATAATTGGATGATGAACGGCGACTTTCATTCGCATACAAAACAAATAATAACTAAAATTAAACTTCGAAACTTTAATAGCTAGCATGAAAATTTTAGCTGTTGAAACCCTACTCCAAGAGTATGAAAAGGAAGCATCTTTTGCGTGTTATCCCGACTCTTCAATTATTCGAAACAATGAACATTTCTATATTCCCAATTTCGACACAAATATTATGGCATATTGTGGCATCTATTTTAAAATTGGGAAAATTGGAAAATGCATCGAACCGGAATTTATTCCACGATATATAACTCAAATAGGTGCAGCTATTAACTTTTTGGCTTTCAACACTCTCAACCAATGCTTGGCAAAACAAAGTCCCACAGACATAGCTCGAGGATTCGATAGATCATTTGCGATTAGCAATGATTTAATTAAACACAACAACACTTCGCACGAAGAAACAGTAATTGCAATACAATACAACTCAATTAACTATTCATTCAGAATAACAGAAAAACTTCAGAAAAAAATAGCACACCTACTTTCAGAAATCAGCTATTATTACACGGTTAAAATTGGCGATTTGTTTTTTATACCACTCATACAACTTCCCGAAACAATGAAAAAAAATACTGATATTGCAATTCAAATTAATACCAAAACCATTCTGTTGTGTTCTGTTCAATAATTTTTCTGTACCCCCTTTCAACACCGACCTTGCACCTCCAAAGCACAAAGATTACTACACACAATTACATTTCGACAATAACAAGGTAAGAAGAGGAAGGCATATCTAAAAATTACCCTGCCTAAATCAATATTAACCTTAAAAAAAGCGATTTCTACAAATAGAAATCGCTTTAGAAAATCATATAAACCTGAATTTTTCTTAAAACATACCTAAAGGTGATGTTGTTTGTTTACCGGTTCTGTTAAAAAAATACGACAGAGAAATTTCATTTCGTCCCATATTAAACGGTCCTTCTTTTAATACACCCTGACCAAATCCATAACTATATCCTAATGCAAAAGTATCATATGAGAGTCCCAAAACAAAAGAGACTGTTTCGCCCTCAATACTATACCACGGAGCAAGACTAATATGCATCATACCATCATCTAAACTCTTTGCATCTGCATCTTGCAACTGAGCTTCGGAACCGGAAACAGAAACAGCATAATCTATATACATTCCCACATAATTGGAATGACTCCCGCCTTGCCATGACGTCATAAATTGTGGGGAAACCGAAATTCCGTGTATTGTTTGTGATTTCAATCCCATTATAAAATTAGTACGACTCTCAAGTACTGCCTCAGACTGATTCATAAAATGAAACTGTGGATTATAAAAATGAAATCCGGAAATACCGGCAAAAAACTGTATACTGTCCACAACCGGTTTTGTGTGCCAAAAAACACCGTACGAAGCATCAATAATAGATGCCGCATCACTATCCAAAACCTCATCTGTTTCATTAAAAACACCAAATCTTCCTGCAATATACTGATCGCCAAAAGTCATGGATGAATAATCTATTATTGAGTTTCTATATCCTGTTCCGAGAGAAACAGATAAAGAATTAAAATCGTCGAGTAAAAGAGTATAAGCGGCAGCTAGTCCCACATTATGTGTAGTAAAAGCACCGGCTTTATCATAATAATAGTTTAGTCCTACATCTAATTTCCCGCTTTCATTCCACAAAACAGGAGAGTGCGCCGATAACCGTGCTGTTTTATACCCTTCATCAATACCTGCCCACTGACTGGAATATCCGACATTTATAACCAAATCCTCACTCAATCCAATAATAGCAGGATTCAATGAAAGAGGCGAACTGTATGGTTGTGAAAAACGTACATCTTGTGCAAAAGAAAATCCTGAAAATATAAGTATCAGAATTATGCTGTATATATTATATATTAATTTCATATCGTACCTATTTTAATTGTGTTTATATTTATTTTTATTAACGTACTACATTCACTATACCTTTATCTTCAAACGTATTACCATCGGTATATGTTCCTTTTACATAATACACATACGCTCCCTGCGGCAATTCTTCACCGGTAGACAAAAGCGTTCCGTCCCATCCAAAATCTTTATCTTGCGAATGAAATACTTTTTGACCACTTCGTGAAAATATAGTAAGTGAAAAATCAACCGTTTCCTGAACATATACATAAAATTCATCATTACGTCCGTCATTGTTTGGAGTAAAAGAATTCGGCACCCAAAAATCGGGCGTTATAACTTCTATCGAAACAGTATCTGTATTTTCACAACCATGCATATCCACACCGTGTAATACATAAACAATCGACTCCTCAGGAGATGCAACAGGATTATAAATACCTTCATTATTGAGACCATTCCATGGACTCCACTCAAACTGAAGTGCTCCCGAACCATACAATTGTACAGACTCACCTTTTGCTATAGTTATTTCTTTCTTATGATTATTAATATATGCCTGCACTTCAGGTAACTGATGAACAGTTACCGTAACCTCATCATACACAAAATCACAGCCTTTATAATTTGTTGCTAAACTGTATACAGTAGATTCTGTAGGAGACACAAATGGGTTCGCTATTTTTCTATCCGAAATAGTAGTATCGGGCAACCAAGAATACTGTTGTCCCTCAATATATCCGGCACCTATTTGCACAGAATCGCCATAACAAATTTCCACATCAATTCCGGCATTAGCCACAGCAGGTTTGAGCATAGTTACCGATACTGTATCAATTCCGACACATCCGTTCTCATCAGTAACCGTAACTTTATAAGTAGTATAATCGGCAACCGGACATGCAGTAGGATTAGCAACATTTGCGTTATCTAAGGTTGTTGACGGATACCAAGAATACGAGGCTCCCGGTACAACTTCACCACCTATAGACAAACATCTGTTTGCACAAACGGTATCGTCCTGAATAACATTCGGAATAGGCAACTCATCAATAGCTATTATCTGCGTCACACTATTACTACAATACTCACTTGATACTTCAAATGTAACCTCTTTGTTTCCACCTGATGAATATGCAACCTGTGATGGCATTTGCAACTGTGATGTTTTTGGCTGAGCATCATGTCCGAAATCCCAATTATACGACCAATTTTTTCCACTTAACATTGGTGATACCGTTGAAGAAAAACTAACCAAATCACCAACACAATTTTGCACATCAGCATTTGAGTTAAAAGAAATCTGTGGTGTTGGGTGAATCGTCACAAAATCTTCAAAAGTATTTGTGCACGAACCCACCGAAATTGTTTGCGTTACAAGATATTCACCTGCGTTTTCAAACACAAAAACAGGCTCTTCGTCAACCGAACTGTTAACCGACTGATTTGTTCCAAAATCCCAGACATATCCATCAGCTGATTCTGTTCCTCTGTTATTAAACTGCACTTCTGCACCATCACAGTACGGTTCGGTCACCGAAAAACCAACTTCAGGAGATTGAGTAACAGCAACAGAATATTCAGCCGTGTTTGAACACAAGGCATCAGAAACAGTTAATGAAACCTGAGCAGTACGTGATACTCCGGTAAACACCACACTATCAATTGAAGATGTGGCATGCATCTGAGGAACAACATCATCACCAAAATCCCAGGCATAGTTCCAATTGCTCGCATTAGCCGGTTCTACAGATGCATTGTATGATTCTTTTACTCCGGTACAAACGGTATTATTACCCGAAATTGTAATATCAGGTATTGGATGAATAACAACCGTTTTTCGTGAAGTATCAGTACAAAGACCTTTTGAAACAGTTAATTCTACAGTATACGTTCCCGGATTATCATACGTAAACGTCGGATTTTGTCCGGTAGCAGTATTTCCCGGCTGTGCTGAACCAAAATTCCATTCATAGGAATCCGCCGTTGTACCATGATTATTAAATGTTAACTCAGCCCCTTCACAATTAGGAGATGTAACAGAAAAGTCAGCATCCGGTGATTTTTCAACCGCTACATTTACCACCTCAGTATTAGAACAATGAGCATCATAAACGGTAAGAGAAACCGGCACATTCCGGGAATTCCCCTCAAACACAACATGTTCCACCTGTTGAGAAGAAGATGAACCGGGGTTTACATTATTACCAAAATCCCAGTCATATTGCCATGGCCCGCCATCAACCGGAGTTACATCAGCAGAAAAAGAATACTCAGCATCTGTACACACAGCAAAAGGTGCTGATATAGAAATATCAGGTACCGGATAAATAGTAACCGGTTTTTGTCCCGATTTAAAACAACTACTATTTTCCACATCAACAGTAACTATTCGTATTCCGGGAGAATCATAGGTGATATAAATTGTACCGTCACTATACGATGAATCGACAACACCGGAACCAAAATCCCAGGTAAAATTCAAATTTCCACCCAAATCACTAAACATAACCGTTTCCCCCACACAGGCAGAACCGGAGGTTTCAAACGTTAATTCCTGTTCACAGGCACACATTGACGTTAATGTTATATCTTTTGTATCATACGTCAAACCCGGATCCGATTGAGAATTTACCGAAGGATTTCCGGAATATATAGTTTGTGATGATATTTCATCACACGTTTCTTCCTCCAATGCAAAACCAACTGTTCGTTCATTACACAAAGAATTCCCACTAGTTCCGGTTTTTATAACATAAAAGTCATAATCACCACCAACAGAAAAACTGTTAGTTAAAGCAAATACCGTAACAGAATTATCCGGATTTGAGTAGATAAACTTTCCTCTGTCAACCTCTTCATCACCAAATATTGCTGCTTTTTCAAGAGTCATATCATTAGATAGTCTTACAAACAAAATATCCTCTTCTCCGGCAGATGCAGAATACGTTTTATCGGTATATCCCGTAAACACATACCCATCTGAAACAGTAGCAACATCGGTTATATAAAAATCAGCCGTATTTTCGATACCATATTCATATGCAACAGGATTTTCTCCGTTCGAATCAGTTTTAATAATAACTTTACCATTTGTAGGATTTGACACCGCACTTGCACCAATCACAAAATCGCCATTCTCACCTTGCGTCAACTGAACATTAGTTACACGTGCTTCACCACCTTGATCTAAAGGCACTCCATAAAATTTTTCTCCTATTCCGGTTGAATTTAAATTTTCATCAACCTGTTTGATAAACATATATCGGTTATCCTCAGCTGTACCGGCTAAAAATATATCTCCTGCATCATTTACAATCACATCGGTCGTTACAGACGAAGAGTGTTGTTCCGATAAATTTGCACGAAATTGAAAATTATTATCAAAAGACACAATATTAGTCCGGGTACCTCCTACCTGATATACAATTAATAAATATCCATTATCGGTACGCACTAAACCGTACGATCCCATTTCATTAATTTGAATATTTAAATAATTCCTGTCTGTAAAAGAGTCGCTATTTCTATTATAATTTAAAATATGAATATAATCCTCATTGTTTCTATGAAGAACAACTACATAATTCTCGTCAGTTTCCGTAGAATTATTAGCTTCACAGGCAGCTATCGGTTGAAAATCCCAATTAGTATTCGAAATATTTTTAGCCCAGGAATAATTTCCCGATTGATCGGTACGCATTAAAAATATTTCAGACGAACTACTAAAACTGTTAGAAATCCCATACACCACATACCCGTCTCCTGCTATAGTCGGAGAAACATATGCTATGGAATCATCACCCGTTCCCCCAAACGCACCTTCGGTATTGAGTTGTGCAAACGCAACGGAACTCAAAAACAACACACTCACAATTACATTACAAATAAATTTCATACATTTTTCTTTTTTAATTATTAATTTTTTTCCACGTTATCAAATTTCATTCCATTATATCACAAAACATATACTTTTTTCATTATAATTCACAAATAATAATAACTACAACTCCACCCAATCACCATGTTTACGAATGAGCTCAACTAATTGATCGATAGCCTCATCTTCAGGAATACCCTTGTGCATAAGCTCTTGTTTACGATACAGATTCACCTTTCCCGATCCTGCACCAATATATCCATAGTCAGCATCTGCCATTTCACCCGGTCCGTTTACGATACAGCCCATTACCGCAATTTTCAACCCCTTTAGATGAGTCGTTCGTGCTTTTACTTTCGACAATGAATCTTCAATATTGAATAACGTTCGACCACATGAAGGACAGGATATAAATTCTGTTTTAGAAAACCGTGCCCGCGAAGCTTGTAAAATTGAAAAGGATGCATCAACCGCTTCTTGTGATGATAACTGTTCGCCTTGTATACACACCCCATCTAAAAAACCATCTAAAAACAATCCTCCGGCTATAATTGATGAACGAATTTGAATAGTTTCTCGTGAATTATAATTCATCTGCAATTCCAATATTACAGGTGGTTTATATGAAGTTGTACGCAACTTTTCATACAATACATGTACCTGATGAACAACAGCTTTATCTGCTGTTTTAAACACAACAATCGCTCCTTTCCGCAAAACATCTGCATCAAAGTCATCTAATTCATGTTCTTGAATCACAACAATACATTCCGAATCTGTTTGTACGAGGGAATACTGAGTGAGGAAATAAATAGGCAATGATTGCTCGCTTTGTACCGATTGCAATTCGGTATCAGAAAAAATCCAATCAGCAGAGGTTTCAGAATCATAACTACACACAATTGGAGGAAATTCTCCACCAATAGAAGCAATTGGTTGAGACTGTTTTTTTGAATACGAAACAAAATCTGAAGCAGCATTACACATTCGCTGTTGGGGAGTATATTCTAAAAACACTTCATCACGAAATGCAACAATTTCACGGCACACCGGAATTTCCTTTTCCGGAGCTTCGGTCAGAGACACACGAATTGTATCGCCAATGCCATCCAATAATAACGTACCGATTCCAACCGCCGATTTTATACGTCCGTCTTCATCAGCACCGGCTTCTGTTACACCTATATGAAGAGGATACATACAATCCTCTTGTTTCATCCGTTGAGCGAGCAAACGATATGCATGAACCATTGTACGAGTATTACTCGATTTTACGGAACACACAATTGGATCAAAACCTTCTTCTTTGAAAATTTTCAAAAACTCCATCATGCTTTCAACCATGCCCTCAGGCGTGTTTCCATAACGAGCAATAATACGTTTCGACAAAGAACCGTGATTTACCCCGACCCGAATAGCAACATTTTGTTTCGTACACTCAGCAATAAGAGGACGAAGATTATACCGAATAGTTTCCAACTCCCGATTGTACTCTTCATCAGTCCACGCAGTTTTCGAAGAATTTATGTAATTCCCGGGATTAATCCGAACCTTTTCTATATACTGAGCAGAAACAAGTGCTGCTTTCGGATTAAAATGAATATCAGCGATTATCGGCTGTGTATATCCTTTTTGAATTAATTGTTCCTTAATTATTTTCAACGCCTCAGCTTCACGAATACCTTGTGCTGTCAAACGAACCATATCTGCCCCGGCATCGAAAATACGAATACACTGAGCAATGCTTTCATCAATATTATTCGTATTAGTATTTGTCATAGACTGAATTGCAACAGGATTAGAACCACCAAGCAAAACACTCCCCACAGATACTGTAGGTACAGAAATACGAGAATACAAAAAACAATCACAAGGTACAGAATGAGAATTATCAATCATATCATTAAAATTTCTACAAATGTACTATCAATTTTGAGATAGAATATGTAAGTTTCGAAAAAAAACTCTGTTTAAACGATTATGAAATGGATAACAGACTATTTTTCAGAATTACTGTATTTAACCAATGAAATGTCTCCGTATTTATTATTGGGATTCCTTATTGCCGGTGTACTTCATGTGGTAATTCGAAAAGAACTGATACAAAAATATGTCGGAAAAAATAATTTAAAATCTGTTATCTATGCTGCATTTCTCGGAATCCCCCTCCCACTGTGTTCATGTGGTGTAATACCAACCGGGATATCTTTCAAGAAAGAAGGTGCTTCAAACGGGGCAACAGTCTCGTTTTTAATATCAACACCACAAACCGGGGTAGATTCAATAATGATAACCTATTCCATGCTCGGGCTTCCATTTGCCATTATCAGACCAATTGTTGCTCTTGTTTCGGGAATATTTGGTGGTTTTATTACCTCAAAATCACCACAGACACACAATCAGGACGCACTCGAAGACAAAGCCTGCTCAGATGGTTGTGCAACAGAAGAAAGTCCTGCCACAAACGGAAAATCAAAAATAAACAACATACTCTACTATGGTTTTGTGGAATTTATGGAAGATATTGCCAAATGGCTGGTTATCGGATTACTCTTAGCAGCTCTTCTTTCTGTTATTATTCCCGACAATTTTTTTTCGGCTCATATAGACAATCCTATTTTTGGTATGCTCATAATTTTAGTAGCATCTATTCCTCTCTATATTTGTGCTACCGGCTCGGTTCCTCTTGCCGCTGTATTACTCATGAAAGGTATTTCACCCGGAGCTGCTCTGGTTTTTTTAATGGCTGGCCCGGCAACAAATATTGCAACTCTTACGGTGCTCAATAAATCTCTTGGTCGCAAAGCAACACTTAGCTATTTATTGTCTATAATCTTTTCTGCCCTCGGATTTGGTTTGTTAATAGATTATACACTCCCCCGCGAATGGTTCGACATTATTCATGAATCAGGTCACATACATGATGAAATGCTTCCTGCTTGGTTACAGTGGGGCTCAACGGTTTTATTAACTCTTTTATTAATTAATGCTTTATTCAAAAAATATGCTATTATGTGGTTTTCTCGAAATAAAAAAACAGACTCTAACATTACGCTCCATGTAGATGGTATGACTTGCAATCATTGTAAAGCAACCATTGAAAAACATGTTGGTGCAATTAAAGGAATACAATCAGTCGAAGTTATTCTCTCATCCAAAGAGGTTCATATTTTCGGTACAGATATTCCTCTCAAAAAGGTGCAGGATACTATTACCGAATTGGGGTATACAGTTGTTTCGTAAAGGAAAGTGACTCCGGCACCTCAAAAATCCTCCGGCATGGCTCTTTACGAGAAAAATCTCACCGCTTATTATTGCTATTATTGTATAAAAAAAAGGCTATTCGAGTGTGCAATACCCTCACATTTAGCTATCAAAGAAATATAAAAAAAATAATGAATCCTTATATGATTTTAAAAAATCGTTACTGGTTTCTGCAATTTTTTTATGAAAAAAAAATAAAAAAAATAAAATATATTTGTTGGGTAAATGAAATTAAAAATTAGTAATCTATGAAAAAACTTTTATTATCCGCAGCAATTCTTGTTATAAGTGTTTCTGCTTTCAGTCAGTATGTTGTTGTTTTACATTCAACAGACACAACCGCTGCGTTTACAGGAAGTGCATCTTTGTCAGAAGCGTATAATTTGGCAAATGACGGCGATACACTTTATTTATCCGGTGGAGCTTTTTCCATAACGCATATTGCAAAGCAATTGTATGTTTTTGGAGCCGGAATTCATCCTGACAGCAGTGCTGCAACACAAACAACTCGCATCTTGACCAATGTAAATTTAATGACCGGAGCAGACAGCAGTCATTTTGAGGGGATTGTGTTTGAAGGAGCGGTATCAAAACATCAATCATATGTAGTTGATGATTTGATGTTTTCACGATGTGAATTTGCAAGTATAGATTTTGGTGCAAGTGGTACTCCGAGCGTAAATTCAAATAACTATCATTTAACCGAATGTGTTTTCATAGGAAATCTGGATATACAAGGAGTGATTTATGCTACTATTTCAAATTGTATATTTCAAGGTCGTATTTATTATTCGCTCTTAAATGATTTTTCAAATAATGTATTTTTGTATGATGGAATTTATTATGTATTTAATTCTTGTTCGTCAAATAATTTTCGTAATAATGTTTTTCATACATCGACGAATAATGTTGACAATGGATCGAGTAATATTTATTATAATAATTTGTTTGTTCATGCAACACCAAATCTGGGAACAGGACCAACAGAAATTGATAATTACAAAGGAGTCGACTTGGCTGGTTTTTATTTAAATGTTCCATCCTCTATTTTTGATTATACTGATGATTATTATTTGCAACCAGATGCAATTACAAATTATCCGGGAACAGATGCTGGGCAAATCGGAATTTATGGCGGGCTTTTCCCCTGTAAAGAGGGACTTGTACCTAAAAACCCTCACATTATATCAAAAATGATTGAGCATAATACCAACGAATCCGGCAATTTGCCGGTAAAATTTGTTGTTAGTACTCAAAAAAAATAAAAAAAAAATTATATCTTTATAGCATAAACCTTAAAAATCGATTGAAATGAAAAAAATTAGCTTCCTTATTATCTGTTTCTTTTTAGTGAATTTTATAATGGCTCAATCTGTGATTGTTTTGCACAGCACAGACACTACGGCAGTTTTTACTGGCAATACAGCATTTGATGATGCTTATACACTTGCTGAAACAGGCGACACGCTCTATCTTTCGGGTGGCGGATTTACGGCACCATCCGAATTTGAAAAAGGAT
>CAZLCY010000050.1:12046-13729 GCA_964558075.1 uncultured Bacteroidales bacterium | reverse complement strand
TAATATAATTTTGCATAGGAACCTTATCGCCTGAAAACTCCCACATATCCATAATTGGAGCAACCTGCTCAAGAACAAAATCATACAAAACCATAATTCCTGCACCAATAAATACACGTATCCATTGTGGTACTCGCAGCATATTTGCAAAAGAAGCAGAAGCATATACCATAAACATCCAATTAATACCGATTAAAACCGGAACGGACATAAAATGCACACCAAGCCCATCACCATAAGAATACGATCCAAATATTTTACCCGTTTGCACCCCCACTATTTCAATAGCCATTCCGGAAAGAAAAATGCTAAAAAAAACAGCAAGAGTAATAAGAGTATGAGAAAAAGAAATTTTTGAATGATACCAGACAACCAAGGCAAAATGAAACAAAAGAACGTATGGTATTAAAAGGATAAAATATGGTAATAAAAAAGGTACAGACATGCCAATTGCACCAATAATATAAAAAATAATTATAGATTTTTTTATTTCATATAACCGAAACGAAAACAAGCTCATTCTTTCAATATTATTTATTAAATTAATCGTAAAACATATATAACCCAGGTACGAAAAAATAAAAAAACTTTTCGCACATCAGAAACCCGGACTCGTTTTTGTAACAAAACATGTGCAGGTGTTTTTTGTATTTTTTTTACTAACTGTATATAATATATATAAGCTATATACACAGCCAATTTTGAACGTCCCGGTAAATAATGAATCCCCTTACGAGCTTCTCTAAAGTCAGATTGAATATCAATGATTATATCCTTTTTCTTTTCATCATTAAATGTCTCTAACGAAAAATTATGAAAATACATTCTACCCAAAACCTTCATGTCGTTCTGTAAATCACGCAAAAAATTAACTTTTTGAAAAGCAGAACCTAATTTTTGAGCAGGTTTTTTAAGCGTTTCAGACAAGTCATCTCTACCATTCACAAAAATCTGCAAACACATCAAACCAACCACATCAGCCGAACCATAAATATAGTCATCCAAATCTTTTTCATTATCATACGTTTGCTTATATAAATCCTGTTTCATGCTCGACAAAAAAGAATCTATTACATGCATCGATATATTATATTCTTTCACAACCAATGCAAAGGAATGTAATATTGGATTTAGACTTATACCATCAGCCAAAGCCTCATATAAATCTCGTTCAAAAGCATCTAATAATTTTGATTGATTTGCATCATGAAATGTATCAACAATTTCATCGGCAAAACGAACAAAACCATACACTGCATGAATTGCCATACGAGATTTTCGTGACAACATTTGTGTTGCCTGATAAAATGAAGTACTGTATTTTTTTGTTACTTGCTTTGATATTGTAAAGGCTGTTTGGTCATATAAATTCATACGCTTATATTGTATGGATAATGCTTTTATTATTTTTTTTCTAAAAATACAATAATTAAATAAATACACAAGTATTTACTTTTTCTTTTAACATCAAAGACACCCCCTCTGACCTTCAGAAACATTATTTAAGGAAGGTTAAGAGTAATGCACAAGGTTTGTTCATTTTTTCAACTTATTTTACTGTAACACAAAGCATCACCAATCCCGGGAGACGAAATAATTATTAAAAAAAGGGTGGTCAGCAGTCACCCCCCTCCTGTGGGGTATACGTTATTCAAACATGCAATTATGAAAATATTTTCACAC
>CAZLCY010000050.1:0-11946 GCA_964558075.1 uncultured Bacteroidales bacterium | reverse complement strand
ATATGCTTTTTCTTTTTCCCAACTGCTTTGCGACTTTGCGGCTTTGCGAGAAAAATATTGCGAACTAATAGTACAATTACACGAATCCCGGAGGGATGACATAATTATAAAAAAAAGGTGTCGGTATTCATAAAACCCCGTGAAGGGGTAACACTATTCTACTCTACACAATAAGGTTTTTCAATTGAATTCATCATCTCATCCCCGCTAAGGTTATAGGTTGTACAACCATACAATTATAAAATTATTTTCACACATATGCTTTTTCTTTTTCCCAACTGCTTTGCGACTTTGCGGCTTTGCGAGAAAAAAAAAACTCCACTTTTCTTGCAATTACAAGAATCTCGGAGGAATGACATGATTATAAAAAAAGGTGGTCGTCATTCATAAAACCCCGTGAGGGGTGACACTATTCAACACAACATAATCACCTTTTTTTATTGAAATGCCCTCCTACACATCTAAATTTCGAAACACAAATTGATCGGCAATAAAATCAATCAAAATACCGGAATCTTTATTAATAGTATCCGATAAAATTTGTTTAGACAATTCATTCAGCAACTCTTTTTGAATAATTCGTTTTACCGGTCGTGCTCCAAATTGCGGATTATATCCCAAACGAACCAATTCCTCAACCGCATCATCGGTAATATCGACAGAAACCCCCATTTGTTTAAGACGATTTGCTAAAAGCGAAAATTGAATTCGGACAATATCAGTAATATCTTTTTTCGACAACGGCGTAAACATAATTGTTTCATCAATACGATTCAAAAATTCAGGTCGCACACTTTTCTTAAGCAAGTCAAACACCTCTGTTTTTGCTTGTTGCAACACTTCATCTTTATTTTCATCGGTCAAAAGGTCAAATTTTTCCTGAATAATATGCGAGCCAATATTTGAAGTCATAATAATAACAGCATTTCTAAAACTCGCAGTACGTCCTTTATTATCGGTTAAAATACCATCATCTAGTACTTGTAACAAAACATTAAATACATCAGGGTGTGCTTTTTCAATTTCATCAAGCAATACCACCGAATAAGGTTTACGACGAACAGCTTCGGTTAACTGTCCGCCTTCATCGTACCCCACATATCCCGGAGGTGCTCCAACCAAACGCGATACAGAATGTCGTTCCTGATACTCAGACATATCAATACGCGTCATTAACTGTTCGTCATCAAACAAAAACTCGGCAAGAGCTTTCGCTAATTCTGTTTTACCAACACCGGTAGTGCCAAGAAAAATAAACGAACCTATCGGGCGTTTTTCGTCCTGTAAACCTGCACGACTACGACGAACCGCATCAGCAACAGCAAGAATTGCTTCGTCTTGCCCCACCACACGCTTGTGTAATTCATCTTCTAAACTCAATAATTTTTCTCGTTCGCCCTGTAACATTTTACTTACCGGAATACCCGTCCAGCGTGAAACAACATCAGCAATATCATCAGCTCCCACCTCTTCGTCAATCAAGGCACCATGAGATTGTTTTTCTTTCAACTCTTCTTCCAAGTTATTCATCTGAGCCTCACACTCTTTCATTTTGCCGTATCGAATTTCAGCAACTTTACCAAAATCACCTTCTCGCTCAGCCTGTTCAGCTTCAAACTTAAGCGTTTCCATATCTTGTTTCAAGCCTTGAATGGTAGACACCATATTCTTTTCCGAATCCCATGCAGCATGGAGCGAAGAATATTCGTCTCGCAAGTCAGATAAAACCTTATCGAGTTCCGCAACCTTTTCGACTAAACCATCACGCTTAACCGCCTCACGTTCAATTTCGAACTGACTGATTTTCCGTTTCAATTCATCTATCTCCTCCGGAACAGAATTCATTTCTATTCGCAATTTTGAGGCCGCCTCATCCATTAAATCAATCGCCTTATCGGGCAAAAACCTACCGGTAATATATCTGTTTGACAATTCGGCAGCTGCAATAATTGCTTCATCAAGAATTTTAACTTTATGGTGACTCTCATATCGTTCTTTAATACCGCGAAGAATAGAAATTGCATCGGTTACACTTGGTTGGTCAACCACAACCGTTTGGAAACGACGTTCAAGAGCTTTATCCTTTTCAAAATATTTTTGATATTCATCCAGTGTAGTTGCACCAATCGCTCTCAATTCACCCCGAGCAAGAGCAGGTTTTAAAATATTTGCCGCATCCATTGCACCTTCACTCTTTCCCGCACCAATAAGAGTATGAATTTCATCTATAAACAAAATAATTTCACCATTAGCATCAACCACCTCTTTTACCACAGACTTCAAGCGCTCCTCAAACTCACCCTTATATTTTGCACCGGCAATAAGAGCTCCCATATCGAGCGAAAAAATCTGCTTTGTTTTAAGATTTTCAGGCACATCTCCTTTTATAATTCGATGAGCTAATCCCTCAGCAATTGCCGTCTTTCCGACACCGGGATCACCAATCAAAATCGGATTGTTTTTGGTACGACGAGCCAAAATCTGGAGTAAACGACGAATTTCCTCATCTCGTCCGATTACCGGGTCGAGTTTACCCGAAGAAGCTCGCTCATTAAGATTTATCGCAAAGCGATTCAAAGCATTATATGTATCCTCAGCTGTTTGACTATCAACAGTTGCCCCCTTACGTAATTCATTAATTGCCGAAACCAGAGCTTTTTCTGTTACCCCATTATCTTTCAACAACTGAGAAACGGCATCGCCGGTACTAAAAATACCAAGCAACATATGTTCAACAGACACATATTTGTCATTAAATTTGGGCAATTGATTCATCGCATACATCATTGCCTTATTAGCAGATGATGACAAATACGGTTCACCCCCTTCTACTTTCGGAAACGATTCCAACATTCTGTCCAAAACCTGAGAAATAACATGCGTTTTAACTCCCAATTTTTGAAAAATAAAATCAGACACATTTTGTGCTTTTTCGAATAATGCCTGCAAAACATGAGCTGTTTCTATTGCCTGTTGCGAACGAGCTGAAGCAATTTGCACTGCGTGACTTATGACTTCTTGAGCTTTAATTGTATATTTACTTACATCCATATTTACATTTTTTTTAAATTCATTATTTATAGCCTTTTTGTCAAACTATTTGCCAGATAACAAAAAGCGACTTTTTTTCTGATTACCCTCAAAAAACACCGACAAAATGACAATTCATATACAAAAATTAAGAATGTAAAATGTATAAAAAAATATCCGAGAATCCTTATAATAAAATAAAAAAAACCGTATGTTTGCAGATAAGTGTCAAAAAACAAAAGAACAATGAACAGACTCTCATATTTTTCAATACTAATAAGCATGTTTATAATGCTACATTCTTGTTCACCCGAAAAAGAATCGACACACAATATGGCAAACTTCACCGACTCCCTTTCTTATAGTTTGGGCATGACCTATGCCGAAAAATTACCTGACAATTTACAACAAAACGGTCTTGATTCTATTTCATTCACTGAATTTATTCGCGGATTTCAAGATTATTTTGATACCACAGAAATAAACCTATTAAGTGATGAAGAGATAATTTCAATTACCGAACAATTTTTACAACTCCGTCAAAAACGAATTGAACATGCTTTTTTGGATTCTCACAAAGTTGTAAATATTAAAAAAGGAAATATTTTTTTAGAACAAAACAAAGAGAAACGCGGTGTAAAAGAAATTGAAAAAGGCTTACAATATGAAACGCTGTACCGAGGATGGGGGCAGCAAAAACCCGGAATCAATGATACGGTTTTGGTTAGCTACAAAATTTATTCTATAGACAATACTTTATTATTCAACAGCGAAGAAATCTCAAACAACCCGATACCGGTAACGTTAGATTCTGCTATACTTGCATGGCAAAAAGTGATTCCACTGTTTGTAACCGGGGGCAGAATGAAAATTTTTGCTTCACATGAATTTGCATATGGGTCTTCATATTCGCAAGAAAAGGGGATTAAACCCTACTCAACACTTGTATTCGAAGTAACATTACACAAATTTATACGCAGCAACATTCAAGAAGAAACTGCAATTTCTACTCCATCCCCTACACCTACCGAACCTTCAGAGGCTATAAGCATAGATACACCTGCACAAGAACAAAGACAAAGACCACAACAAGAAACTTCAGGTCAATCAGAGGATACAACAACAAAACAACAAAACACTCAAAATGCAACACCGTCTCGTGTTGAAACAACAAATGAATAAAAACGAATTATCATTATTTAAATATAAAAATTATACATGTATGAAATCTATTAAAACAATTATTATTCTTTCGCTTACAACAGGTTTATTTTTTTCATGTTCAAACAAGACTGAGCAATCTATAAATCCTGACTCAGAATTACAAACACTGCGCGACAGTGCAAGTTATGCAATAGGTATGGCTATAGCATCTGATTTTGCTCAGGGGCAAATTGACTCTTTAAACATGTCTGCTTTTTTTGGCGGTTATCAGGATTTTGAAATACCGGAAGAAGCAAAATTACCACAATCGGAAATTGGTCCGACAATTAATCGATTTATGGAAGCTGAAGCACGCAGAAAATACCCGGCTTTGGAACCGGGAGAAAAATTTCTAACAGCAAACGCTCAAAAAGAAGGTATAAAAACAACTGAATCCGGTTTACAATACAAAATTATTGAAGAAGGAACCGGCGAAAGCCCAGACATGCATGACACTGTTACGGTACATTATCACGGAACAACTATTGACGATACTGTTTTTGATAGTTCAATTGGTGGCGAACCCGTATCATTTGTTGTTGGTCAAGTTATTGAAGGTTGGAATGAAGCTCTTCAATTAATGAAAACTGGCGGTAAAATGAAAATTTATGTACCTTATGACCTTGGTTATGGTGCTGAAAATATGGGTAAAATTCGTCCGTTCGAAACCTTAATTTTTGATATCGAGTTATTAGATGTTACGAAAGGTGAAGCTCCAAAAATGGATCCTCAAATGATGCAACAAATGATGCAACAACAACAACAACAACAAGGAAGACCTTAATATTTTATATTCAATTTATTCTCATAATGAAAATATCTATTGTTGGAACCGGCTACGTTGGTTTAGTTTCGGGTGCTTGTTTTGCAGAAACAGGTATACACACAACTTGTGTTGACATAAACGAAGAAAAAATATTAAAACTCAAACAAGGAATCATTCCTATTTATGAACCGGGCTTAGATGATTTAGTTGAAAACAATGTACAAAAAGAACGGCTTCTTTTTACTACAAGTTTAGCAGAAAGCCTTCAGGAATGTTCGGCTATATTTATTGCAGTAGGTACACCTCCCGATGAAGATGGCAGTGCAGACTTAAAGTATGTATTAGAAGTAGCACGAGAAATCGGAAGAAATATTACCGATTATATTGTCATCATCACAAAAAGCACTGTACCTATAGGAACAGCAGAAAAAGTTCGTGAAGCTTGTCAAGAAGAGTTAGACAAACGAGGTGTATCAATTGAATTTGATGTTGCTTCTAATCCTGAATTCTTAAAAGAAGGTGCTGCGATATCCGATTTTCTTCGTCCCGAACGAATTGTAATTGGGGTTGATTCATCACGAGCAAAAGGTGTTCTAGAGAAAATATATAAACCATTTTTATTGAATGGTCATCCAATCATTTTCATGAATATAGCCTCTGCGGAATTAACCAAATATGCTGCGAATGCGATGTTGGCAACGCGTATCAGCTTTATGAATGATATTGCAAATTTATGCGACATTGTGGGTGGCGACATCAATATGGTGCGAAAAGGTATTGGTGCAGACTCTCGCATTGGAAATAAGTTCTTATATGCCGGCATTGGGTATGGCGGCTCTTGTTTTCCGAAAGATGTGAAAGCTCTTATCAAAACCGGCAAAGACTACAATCACCCGCTTACTCTTCTTGAAGCTGTTGAAACTATTAATGATGCTCAAAAAGCAGTATTATTTAATAAATTATTACACTACTTTAAAGGCGACATTTCGGGCAAAAAAATTGCGTTGTGGGGATTATCATTCAAACCAAACACCGATGATATGCGTGAAGCACCGGCTTTAACACTCATAAAGAAAATTACAGAAGCTGGTGCACATGTTTCTGCATACGATCCGGTAGCAACCGATGAGGCAAAACGAATACTGGGAGACAGCATTGAATATGCAAATGACCAGTATGAAGCTGCAAACAATGCTGATGCTCTCCTTATTGTTACCGAATGGCGCGAATTCCGTATGCCACATTTCGATGTGTTGACAAAAATCATGAAACATAAAGCTATTTTTGACGGTCGAAATATTTTTGAACACGAAGATGTGCTTGAACATGGTTTCCATTACGAATGCATCGGACGAAACAATAATTCATAAATATGAAACGAATTCTTATAACCGGCGGTGCCGGTTTTATTGGGTCACATCTTTGCGAACGATTACTTAATGAAGGTAACGAAGTCTTATGTCTTGATAATTATTTTACGGGCAATAAACAAAATATAATTCATTTGTTTGAACATCCGTATTTCGAATTAATTCGTCATGATGTTACAACGGCTTTTTATGCTGAAGTTGACCAAATATATAATCTGGCATGCCCCGCATCTCCGGTTCATTATCAATACAATCCCATAAAAACGATAAAAACTTCGGTAATGGGAGCTATTAATATGTTAGGTCTTGCAAAACGGGTAAAAGCAACCATGCTTCAGGCTTCTACAAGTGAAGTATACGGTGACCCGCAAATACATCCTCAGCATGAAGAATACTGGGGACACGTAAATCCAATAGGAATTCGATCGTGTTATGATGAAGGGAAACGCTGTGCCGAAACCTTATGTATGGATTACCATAATCAAAATAATGTTGCAATAAAAATTGTTCGCATATTTAATACATACGGACCGCGAATGCACCCGAACGACGGCCGGGTTGTTTCGAACTTTATTGTACAAGCACTCCAAAACAAACCAATAACCATATATGGCGATGGTTCACAAACACGGAGTTTTCAATATGTAGACGATTTAGTAGAAGGACTTATTCGTATGATGAATTCAGGCTCAGATTGTATTGGGCCAATAAATATAGGGAATCCGGGAGAATTTACTATTTTAGAATTAGCTAAGAAAATTATTACCCTTACCGGTTCTCAATCAAAGATTGAATATCTTCCCCTCCCACAAGATGATCCAATGCAAAGAAAACCGGATATTTCAAAAGCACAAGAAAAATTAAATGGCTGGAATCCGAATTGCAATCTCGATAATGGACTCCAAAAAACTATTGAATATTTTAAACAGGTTATCGTATGAAAGGAATAATATTAGCAGGTGGTTCGGGAACACGCCTCTATCCCATTACAAAAAGCATTTCGAAACAATTGGTGCCAATTTACAACAAACCAATGATTTATTATCCGCTTTCGGTATTGATGCTTGCAGATATTAAAGAGATACTAATTATAACTACCCCCGAAGATAAAGAGATGTTTGTTCGTCTTCTTGGAAACGGCAGCCAATGGGGGATATCTCTTTCTTACGAAATTCAACCCTCACCAGATGGTCTTGCTCAAGCATTCATTATTGGAGAAAAATTTTTAGCAGGAGACAGTGCCTGTCTAATTTTGGGTGACAATATATTCTTTGGTCACGATTTAGGTAAAGTTCTCAAAAAGGCTCGCTCACTCGAAAAAGGTGCAACCGTATTCGGATATTATGTAAACGATCCGGAACGATATGGCGTTGTTGAATTTGATGATAACAAAAAAGCAATCAGTCTGGAAGAAAAACCGGAACAGCCAAAATCAAATTATGCAGTTACCGGACTCTATTTTTACGACAACACGGTGGTAGAGAAAGCAAAAAGTCTGAAACCTTCGAAACGCGGCGAATTGGAAATTACCGATTTAAACAAATTGTATTTAGAAGATAATAAACTGAACGTGGAATTGCTTGGACGAGGAATTGCATGGCTCGACACCGGCACTCACGAAAGTCTGCTCGAAGCATCAAACTTTATAGCAGCTATAGAAAATCGTCAAGGATTAATGGTTTCGTGCATTGAAGAAATAGCATATATTAAAGGATATATTTCAAAAGAACAATTGCTTAAACTGGCCGAGCCATTGAAGAAAAACGGATATGGTGAATATTTAATGACAATAACATCTAAAAAATTTATTGAATAAATTATGCTCATCACACCAACTAATATTTCCGATGTTTTTATAATCACACCTCGAATATTTAAGGATGAACGAGGATATTTTTTTGAAAGTTATAACAAACAAAAACTGGAACTGGAACACATTTCATACACTTTTGTTCAAGATAATGAATCTAAATCATCATACGGTGTAATTCGAGGTCTTCATTTCCAAAAGCCACCGCATGCTCAAACAAAATTATTACGTGTGGTTCAGGGAGCAATCTTAGATGTTGCCGTAGATATTCGTAAAAAATCTCCCACTTTCGGACAATATGTTGCTGTGGAATTAACAGCAGATAATCACAAACAATTTCTTATTCCTGCCGGATTTGCACATGGTTTTTCGGTGCTGAGCAAAACAGCAATTGTGCAATATAAATGTACCGACTATTATCATCCGGAAACAGAAGGAGGACTAATTTATAACGATCCGGCAATTAATATAGATTGGCAAATACCAATAAAAAACGCTATTATTTCATCAAAAGACACACAGCAACCAACTCTAAATGAGATAAACAGCCCTTTTTAATTGAGCATTTATTCACTCACAATAAACCGACGCATATGAAGACAATTTTAGTAACAGGAGCAAACGGGCAGTTAGGAAGTGAATTACAAGAAATTGCCGGAAACAATTCTTATTTCAGTTTCATTTTCACTGATTATAAAGAATTAGATATTACAAATACTCTTGCGGTAGAACAATTCTTTTCTTCACATTCAATTGATTATGTCATAAATTGTGCGGCGTATACAGCAGTAGACAAAGCAGAAACCGACTATGCTGGTGCAAAGACATTAAATGCAGAAGCTGTCGGCATATTAGCAAAAGAAGCTTACCGAACGAACATACCATTTATTCATATTTCTACGGATTATGTTTTTGACGGAAAAAACTTTAAACCGTATCAGGAAGATGATGTGGTAAATCCACAATCTGCGTATGGTAAAACAAAATTAGAAGGTGAAAATCTCGCCTTTGCACATCACGAAAAAACAATGATTATTCGCACTTCATGGCTCTATTCTTCATTTGGAAACAATTTTGTAAAAACCATGATTCGTCTGGGAAAAGAACGAGATGAATTGTCAGTTATATTCGACCAAATTGGCACTCCCACATACGCATACGATTTAGCAAATACTATTATACACATAATCTCATCTGTTGAAAAAGAAGAACACACATTTACTCCGGGAATATATCATTTTTCAAACGAAGGCGTGTGCAGTTGGTTTGATTTTGCAAAAGAAATTCATGCATATTGTAATATAACATGTGCGGTAAATCCAATAAAAACAGAAGATTATCCTACCCCGGCACAACGACCTTTTTACAGCGTATTAGATAAATCAAAAATAAAAAACACATATTCACTTTCAATACCATATTGGAAAGACAGTTTGCATACTTGTATTAAGAAAATAAAATAAGCAGAAATTTTAAAGAATTAATATTTATTATAATTTCAAATCTGAGATTAGATATAAAAATATTATTTATCTTGCAGATACATTTCAAAAACGTCTAAAAAAAATGACAATACCGGCAATTATCACATTATGTATTCTTCTGCTTATTTCGTATATATTTCACTTAACCGCAGCAAAAACTAATATTCCTGCGGTTATTTTACTATTGTTACTTGGTTGGATAATGCGTCAATTTGCAATATTTTTCGATATTCAACTCCCCGGACTTCAATCATTTTTACCCGTTTTGGGAACTATAGGTCTTATTTTAATTGTCTTAGAAGGTGCGTTTGAATTAGACATGCATGAATCAAAAATACCTTTTATTTCAAAATCATTTGTAACCGCACTGGTTCCTCTCATATTTGCATCATTTGCATTATCATATTTTTTTCAATGGTACGGTATGCAAAACGGTGAAGTATTTTCATTAAAACAAGGTCTTCTTAATGCTATACCTCTCTGTATTATTAGTAGTGCCATAGCTATACCCAGTGCTCAAAATCTGAGTCGTGCAAAAAAAGAATTTGTAATATATGAAAGTAGTCTTTCAGACATTTTCGGAGTTATTTTTTTTAATTTTATTGCATTCAATACAATCTTTGACTTTTACTCATTTGCCCATTTCGGATTTCAAATACTTATCATAATTATTGTTACATTCATTGCCACAATATCACTCTCTTTACTTTTAAGTAAAATAAAAAATCATATTAAATTTGTTCCAATAATCATCCTCATAATACTTATATACTCTGTATCAAAATATTACCACCTCCCCGCATTAGTTTTTATTCTTATGTTTGGTTTATTCATCGGAAATGTCACAAAACTTTTTCATTTTAAATGGGCACAACATTTGAGACCCGATATTTTGGAGAAAGAAGTTTCAAAATTTACAGAACTCACCTCAGAAGCAACATTTGTAATACGCTCGTTATTTTTTCTATTATTTGGGTATCTTCTTGAAACCGACGAGCTATTAAACCCCGATACATTTGTTTGGGCTGTTGCAATTGTTGGCGGGATTTATTTCATACGCGGGTTTATGCTGTTAATACTCCGTATTCCGATTAAACCTCTTATATATATATATCCAAAAGGTCTTATAACTATTCTTTTATTCCTTACGATAAGTGAGAATCAATCCATTAGCTTTGTTAACGGCTCTTTAATTATACAAATCATATTGCTTTCTTCTTTTGTTATGATGTTTGGGATTATGTTTTACAAACGAGATGCAAAAGAATTAGAAGAAATAGAACGTTTCGAAAAAGAATACGGTGATGGAGATATGAATATTGAAGAAGATGATGGAATAGAAATGGAAGTAATAAACACGAAAGAAAAAAATGAAACCGAAGATTCTGTTATATAATCCCTGCCCGAAAAATCCAAATTAATATCTCTTCGAAAGCCTTGTCTTTAATTTTTTGATGCAGAGACTTCATATATCGGAACTTTTCTCGCACGCAATAAATAAAAAAAAACAATTTTTCATATTTAATATGCAAAAAATTTTATCTTTGTGTATCAAAAAAATAATAATAGATGCCAAAAGTTTCACTTGAACAAGTTTTAGAAGAACACAAATTGTTTTCACTTCTTACGCAAGAAGAAAAACAAAATATTTTGAAAAACAGTACCCACCTTTTATACAAAAAAGGAGAAACAATTTGTAAACAAGGTGCATTTGCAAACCACATTATTGTTATTACCGATGGTTTAGCAAAAACATATCTAGAGGGTTCAAATGATAAAAATCTTATCATTGATATATTAAAACCGGTTAACTGGATTGGATTATCTTCGGTATACAACGAAACAACATATAATTTTTCTGCAGCAACAATTATTGATTCATCAATCTGTTTGATTGAAAAACAAACATTTATAGACATTCTTTCTCAAAACAATGAATTTGCAAATCAAATAATTGGAAAACTCTGCCGAAATTCAAAACACTTTTTCAATAAAATTACAAGTTTGGGCAACAAGCAATTGCATGGAAGATTTGCTGATGCATTATTGTATCTGAGCAACAAAGTTGCAAAAAATCCGATTATAGAATTGTCCATTACACGAAAAGAAATTGGGGAATTAGCAGGCATATCAACAGAAAGTGCTATCCGCCTTCTATCAGAACTTAATCATGACGGCATTATAAAGTTAGACGGTAAGGTTATTACCATTTTAAAAGAAAATCTTTTGGTTAAATTGAGCCAAATAGGATAATCCGTTTTTAAATTTTTCATTACTATGAAT
>CAZLCY010000049.1:10006-13738 GCA_964558075.1 uncultured Bacteroidales bacterium | reverse complement strand
CATCTCCGCATTTTGCCTCACTGCGTCCGACCCTTGACGGAAAAAAAATTGGGGTGACCTCTCAGGATGACGTGCTTCGATTCATCGTTGCCGCAAGAATCCTTTCTTATTGCCTTCTTTGCGTCTTTGTGAGATAAAATTCTCTTTTATGCCTTGTGCCTATTTTATTTAATAACCGAAATGGCACGCACCTCCTGTTTATTATCCTGCGATAATGTAACAGTGTAGATACCGGTGTGTAACTTGTATATATTTATTTCTTTTTTGTAGACACCGGGAGCAAGGTCGTGATAGGTTTTTTTAATACAAATTTGCCCGGTTGCATCGAAAAATTCAATAGTGCAATCGCCGGGTGCGTTTACACCAAACGCAACAGAAACAACATCTTCGGTAGCCGGACTCGGTGCTATGGAGTATAATGAAAACTGACGGGTAAAGTCTTTACACAGGGTGTCGCTATCGAAAACACGATACGCATCTTGACTAATTAGATTTCCGGTTACACAAAAATATGCAGGCACTTCATTATTTGTTTTTTGAAGGCGTGCCGAACAGGTATATTCCAATAAATTACCCGGCATTAATTCTCCTTCCCATGTTTCGGAAATAGGTGGATAATCGGGATTTTCGATAATGAATTCTATCATGTAAACGGAGGTGTTTCCGGTATTTGCGACTGAAATAGTATATTCCAAAAATCCTTGTTCATTTTCGTGGTGCCGAATATCGAGTAATTCTATGTGTTGATCAGCCAAATCAACCGGAATGTGATATGTTACAGTATCAACACAGCCGTATTGCGAACGGGCAATGAGGCGTGCATAGGACGTATCACGCATGGTAAATTCGTGAGTAGGATTATCTTCCGTCGATTCGTAATAACCTTCAAACAACCATTCATAATCTACCGCATCAATTGATGTATTCGTTAAATCTACCTCAAGCGGAGCTGCACCAAATTCAGGAAAAAATTCAAAATCAGCTTGTGGAGGTTCTTCAACAAAAATAGTACCCGGAGCTTCGCCAATACAGCCTTTATCGGTTTCTATTTCGAGGGTGAAATTATAATTACCGATTTCTTTAAATACCACTATTGGTTCCGGTTCGGTACGAATGCCGAGCGAATCGATATTCCAAGTGTATGAAATAATATCCTGCCCAAAAGTTTCCGTAAATTCTTGAAGCATAATTTCCTGATTATTACAGCCATAAATACGTAAACTATCAAATTGCGGAGCAGGAAAAACTGTGATAGTATCAGCAGTATACCCTGTACAGCCATTAATTGTTGTAACTTCCAGACCAATAACATAGGTGTTCGGATTATTAAACGTTATGCCAAATGTTTTATATTGAGGGTATTGAACAGAATTCACATACCAATGCCCGTCAACCGCAGAGTTGTGAGGTTCATATTCTGTTTTGTCGAAAAAGTGCATACGTTCACCTTGGCAGGTTTTACCATACGTAAATTGCACTTGTGCCGAGGGACGAACCTCAATATCAATAATAGTATCATGTGTACAGCCGTAATTCGAAATTGATTGTAACGAAACAGGATACATACCCGCAGTATCAAATTCATATTCAATATTATTTCCCGATAAAAAATCACCATTAATTTCCCATATACTATTTTCAATAAAATCATATTCCACCGAACCCGTATTTACAAATTGAGTAGTGTTTTGCGTACATGCCCGCGGAGGAGAAAAGCTCGATTGCGGCAGCGAGCCAATTGTAATAGTTGTATCCAGCACTCCCAGGCAGCCTGCATCTGTGTGCGTAACAACCCGTAGTGTGAGATTACCCTCTGCACTATTCGGTCTGTTGGCAACAAAACCATGCAGTGTGTCGACCCCAAAAATCCAATCGGTGGCAGCAACAGATGAACCATCGCTTGGCATAGTTGTATTTTCATATCTCGTTGATTCATGTATACATTGATCGCTGACATCTATAGTGACCGTCGGAGCAATCCCTTTAAAATCAACCTGAATAGTATCGTATAATGTACAACCATATATATCTTTTGCAATAACCGAATATTCGCCGCCGGCAGTAATATCCAATTGAGCTTCGGTGCTTCCGGTACTCCAGAGATAATCGACTGCATCAGCTTTCCCTTCTATAAGTTCCAATTTGTTACCCTCACACAAAGAAGTATCTGCACCCAGTGTTGCATCATCTGCAAAGGTGCTTGCCGAAACGCTTATTGTATCGGATGTTTGGGTATTTCCAAAGGAATCTTCCACTCGCACCCAATACGTACCGGCCTGGTCAATAGTAATTGCCTGTGAACTTTCGCCCGTTGACCACGTATAGGTATATGCTCCTGCGAGTCCGCAATCCCACACAAAAGAATCACCTGCACAGATTGTGGTGTCGGGCTTTGAATAGATATCCGGTTTTTGCACCTCAATTGTATCATAATACACATACCCCCAATCGTCGGTTACCAATACCGAATAGCTCCCGGATTCAGCAACCGTTATTGATGCAGTAGTTTCTCCGGTATTCCACACATATTCTTCGTAATATGATTGCGGAGGAACGGTAAGGGTGATTTCTTCAAGACTGTACATTTCATTGATATCTACTCCTAAATCAACCGGAGGTCGATATTCAGAAGGAAAGTATTTTAATCGTAGGTAGTTTTCGATATCTTGGCGTTCCAGTTGTGTGAGAGGTCTATCGTATATGATTATTTCTGCAATGTCGCCTTCTAAATAATATTCAGATTGTGGTGGAACTGAGCCTGAGGAGTTATTGTAAGCACCTATTAGAAAATTATAAACTGATGTCATATCATAATTATCATTAATAATATTAGTGCCAATTAAAACACCATTGTGATATAACGCATTTTGAGATTCTGAAAAATTAACAAGCGAGGAGATAATTTCATATGAACCAAAATTAAAAGTATTTGTTTCAATGCTACGATTTGCATTATCTTGTAATAAAAAAATGAATCCTTCAGACCATTGATTGTCATATTCTAAAGCATATCTATTAATTTGACTTCCATATAAACTTTTTGCAATATATGCACCATTTTCCTTTTCTGCTTTAGCAATAATGAAAATTGTCTGTCCTGTTGATTTAATATTTAAAATATCCCCGCCATCAAAATAATCATCTACTCCATCAAAGTGCAGAACTGGATGACCATTGATTACATTTGTTTGAAGGCTTGGTCGGGAATTAGCTTCAGGTTGGGTCACAAACATAAATTCATTATTGTTTGTTGTCCAGGTTTCTATGGCATCGCCGTTGTTTGCTTCTATTGAGTCGGCACTCCACCAGGCTGCAAGGTCAGACAGTTGGTCGGGGGGGCTTTGTGCCGAGAGTATTGTCGCACTTAATGTGCAACATATGATGAATACAATGTGTTTCATTTGTGTATTTCTGTTTTTATGATGCAAGGTACGGAATTTTTTTTTAATTGTTAATTATTAATTGTTAATTATCAATCCGCTAAAGCGAGACGCGTTGTTAATGCTTAAAGACTCTGTGGTTTTCCCCGTTAAAGATTGGACACAGTGCTTAATGTAACGTGCGATTTTTTGTTGTTTAATTATGTTGCCCTTTCAGGGCGTTTTTGTATACGTTAGCAATGACCAACGCCCTGAAAGGACAGTATAAACAATAAATTTGTTCATGATTTATAGTATTTTTTTTCTATTTCAAAAAAATATATATATTTGTAATTCATGTCGTAATACAAAT
>CAZLCY010000049.1:0-9906 GCA_964558075.1 uncultured Bacteroidales bacterium | reverse complement strand
CCTTGGGGTAAAATATACGTTAGCAATGACCAACGCCCTGAAAGGGCAATATAAAAAAACAGTATGGCACAATCATTATCAAAATTGTATGTACATATGATTTTTCATGTGAAAAACTCGTCATGTAAAATTCGTAAAGATGATTCAAAAAATCTGTATGCATATATGGCAAGCATCATCAAAAAAAATCATTCAATTCCTATATTAATAAATGGTGTAGAAAATCATGTACACATTTTATGCGTTATGTCGAAAAATATTGCACTATCTAAGCTTATTGAAGATGTGAAACGTAATAGTAGCAGATGGATAAAAACGAAAGATTCGTATTATAGAAATTTTGCATGGCAAGGTGGATACAGTGGTTTTTCAATCAGTCCTTCTTTGTGTGATAAAACAAAAACATATATAGAAAAACAAGAAGAACATCATAAAAAAATGAGCTTTAAAGAGGAATATGTTTTGTTCCTTCGTGAATATGACATTGATTTTAATGAAGAATATATTTGGAGTGATTAAATTATGTTGCCCTTTCAGGGCGTTATTATGTATGTTCTGTATTATACCTCCCAAGGCGTTGCCGTTGGGCTGAATTATGTTTGGTCCGCTAAAGCGAGATACAACTTTCAGCCATTTTGTTGAATGTAAATTTCAAAATAGTAATACCATAAATATCAGCACACTATAACGCCACGGAGTGGCAGTATAATATAGCCCAATGGCACCGCCTTGGGGTAAAATATACGTTAGCAATGACCAACGCCCTGAAAGGGCAATATAAAAAAACACATTTCACACCACATATAAAATTCCCCTATTCTTTATGCTTTTAAGCCCGAAAAACATATCTTTGTATATATAAATATCAACTAAGAGATGAGTAAACCGATATTAGAAATTGAAAATGTATCAAAACAATACCGTCTTGGGTATGTAGGAACCGGTACGCTGAGTGACGATGCAAAGCGTTGGTGGTATCGTATACGCGGAAAAGAAGATCCCTTTATGAAAGTCGGGGAAGAAAATAAACGCGGCGAAGCCGGTGATTCGGAATATGTATGGGCTTTACGTGATATTAATTTACAGGTACAAGAGGGAGAGGTGCTTGGTATTATCGGTGCAAATGGTGCAGGAAAATCAACCTTACTCAAATTGTTAAGTAGGGTTACCGGGCCAACAACCGGAAAAATCACCGCTCGCGGACGTATTGCCAGCCTTCTCGAAGTTGGTACCGGATTTCATCCGGAACTGACCGGTCGTGAAAATATTTATCTCAATGGTGCCATACTTGGTATGACAAAACAGGAAATAACCGGTAAACTCGATGAAATTATTGACTTTTCGGGTTGTGAACGATATATAGATACGCCAGTAAAACGCTACAGTAGTGGTATGAATGTGCGGCTCGGTTTTGCCGTTGCTGCCCATCTCGAACCGGAAATTCTTATTGTTGATGAGGTGCTTGCGGTGGGCGATGCTGAATTTCAACGGAAAGCAATCGGTAAAATGAAAGATGTTTCCAAAGGTCAGGGACGAACAGTGCTGTTTGTAAGTCATAATATGACATCGGTACGCAGTATTTGTTCTCGTGCGGTTGTGTTAGAGCATGGGAAAGTTATATTCGAAGGGGACACCAATACATCTGTGCAAAAATATCTGTCGGGTTTTAAGAAAGCTGCAAATCACAGAAAATGGGATGCGGATGAAATAAAACACCCTGAATTTGAGCTTAAAGAAGCATATATACGAGGTGTGGGCAAAGAATTAGAAGATGCGGTAGATATTATGCATCCTCTTGAACTTTATATTCGATTACAAAATAAAACCGGAAACCATAGAATTGACACAACGCTTCATTTTAAAGATGGAAATGGAGATAAGATTTTTGTTGTTGGTTCCGGTGGTCTAGAAACGGTGCCACAACAAGGAGAAATTACATATACGTGTAAAATTCCCGGCAATTTTTTTAACAATGGCACTTTTTCTATGGATTTATATGTCGTATCAGATAAACGACGTTCGATTTATATAGAACCCGATATTTTAGAATTTACTCTTGTTAATAAACCTGCAAAACTCGGTGAGTTTATGGGTGAAGAGCCGGGGGCATTGCGACCGATGTTTGATTGGGAAGTGGTTTTGAATAATGAATAATATTAAGCATTATGATAACTGTCACTCAACCATATCTTCCACCATTAGATGAATATATTCCGTATTTGCAAGAAATATGGGAAAATAAGTGGTTAACAAACAACGGACCGTTTCATCAAGAGTTTGAGGAGGCTTTATGTGCATATTTGGGTGTGCCGTATATTTCGGTGTTTGCAAATGGCACACTTGCCTTATTAACGGCTTTGCAGGCATTGGATATACAAGGAGAAGTGATAACAACTCCCTATAGTTTTGTTGCAACAGCTCATTCTTTGTTGTGGAATAATATTACGCCGGTGTTTGTGGATGTTGAAGCAGAAACTGGAAATCTTAACCCGGACAGAATTGAGGCTGCTATTACAGACAAGACTACAGCTATTCTTCCGGTGCATGTATATGGTAATCCATGTAACCATACCGAAATTGATGCAATAGTAAAAAAGCATAATCTTAAACTCATATATGATGCAGCTCATTGTTTTGGGGTACAAGAAAATGGAGTTTCGGTGTGTAATTATGGTAACCTTTCCATTCTGAGTTTTCATGCTACAAAGGTATTTAACACATTTGAAGGTGGTGCGATAGTGTCTCATACGAAAGAAATGAAGCAACATATAGACGACCTAAAAAATTTTGGTTTTCGCGATGAAACTACGGTTATTGCCTCGGGGATAAATGCTAAAATGAATGAAGTGCAAGCCGCTTTTGGCTTACTCCAACTTAAATATATTGATGAGGCTATTTTACAACGAAAAAAAATTGCAGAACTCTATACCAAGGAACTTGCCAACCTCCCAGGTCTTCGTCTTATAATTAATAATTCACCACAGTGTCCGTCTACTGACGGATTAATAATTAACAATTATAGTTATTTCCCGATTTTAATTTCTGAGCAAAAATATGGTAAGTCCCGCAACCAAGTATATGAAGAATTAAAACAAAACGGTATATATGCACGTAGATATTTTTATCCAGTAATAACAGATTTTCCTATGTATGCACATCTGCCTTCGGCAAAAAAGGAAAACGTGCCGGTAGCTACAAAACTTGCAGATGAAGTATTGTGTTTGCCTATTTATCCTGATTTGAAATTGGAAGAAGTTACACGAATAATTTCTGTGTTAAATAAATAAAGATACTAATGAAACAAATAGTTGTAATAACAGATAATAATTCAATTTTACAAAAATTCAAATCTGTGTTGGGAAAAAAATCATTACAAGATGTGCAATTTACTTATTATTGTTCTCCGGGTAATAGTCATTTGTTTCAACATGCAATTCCTGAGATAACAATTAAAAGTGAGTATCGAACATTACAATCTGTGAATCTTATTATTTCGTTACATTGTCAGCAAATATTCCCCAAAGAATTAATAGAAAAGGTTAGGTGCATAAATATTCATCCCGGTTTGAATCCTTATAATCGAGGGTGGTATCCTCATATTTTTTGTGTGATGAATGGCTTACCTGCGGGGGCTACAATTCATGAGATAGACGAACACCTAGATCATGGGTTAATTATCGCTTCGCAGGAGGTGCCCATAGAAATAGATGACACTTCAAAATCCTTGTATGAAAAAATTCAAAATGCCGAAATGAATTTGGTGGAGAAACATATTGTGTCTATTATAAAAAACACCTATGAGGGGGTTGCTATGAATGGAAAAGGAAATTATAATTCTAAAAAAGATTTTCATAATAGCTGTCAGTTAGATTTAGGTACAGAAGGAACATTTAAGGATTTTTATAATACCTTACGAGCATTAAGTTATGATGGATATGATAATGCTTATTTTATTGATGAAAATGGAGATAAGATTTTTTTGCATTTACAGATAAAAAAAGAAAACACATGAATAATCCTCTGGTTTCAATTTTTTGTGTTTCATATAATCATGAAAAATTTATTGCTCAAGCATTAGATGGCTTTGTAATGCAACAAACGGATTTTAATTTTGAAATAGTTATCAGTGATGATTGCAGTACCGATAATACTAAGAAAATAATTAATGAATACAAGACAAAATATCCTAAGCTGTTTCGTGATGTAAGCCCACGTGAAAATATTGGCATGCAGAAAAACTGGATTCATACGCTTGCTGCATGTAATGGTAAGTTTATTGCTCTTTGTGAAGCTGATGATTATTGGACTGACCCCTATAAATTGCAGAAGCAAGTAGATTTTATGGAACAGCATAAAGATTGTGCATTAACATATCATCCGGTTGAAGTTATAAATAACGAAGAACTAAATAGATCATATCCATATGACAATCCTAAAGATGTTGCATATACGTCAGATGTAATTATGTCCCATTTTATTCCCACTTGCTCTGTTATGCTTACTGCAAAATCTGTTTCAAAATTACCGTTATGGATAATAAAAGCACGCAGTTTTGATATTGCATTAGAAATGGTTGTTTCTTTGTCGGGAGAAATTCTATATATATCTGATTCAATGGCGGTTTATAGACAACACCTTGGAGGTATTTCAAAATCTAAAATTCATCAATACAGAGGTGCTCTTTCACAATTATATATTTTACGAAAATTTAATGATTATTCCGAACATTCATTTAATGATATCATTCGAACAAAAATGAAGAAAACAACTTCGTATCATTTAAAATTGCGTGATAAATATGGGAGACGATTGTATAGTTTTATAACACGGTGTAAATTATTTATGTATCATATATATGCATCTGATATACATACTTGTAAAGAGATTCGGCATGAGTTTTATACTTATATGATACCCGGATTATATACAAAATTGAAAAAATGAAACAAAAACCTGGACTTTTATTTATTATAAATGAATTAGCTACCGGAGGTGCTGAAACATATTTAGTGCGTTTAGCTGAAAAAATGCAAGCCGATTTTCGCATATCTGTTTTGACGTATATGTCACAAAATAATGATGATTCATTTATTGAAATGATGCGTAGTAGGGTAGAATTTTCTTTAATTGAATATCCATTGAAAGATCCTACTGGTTTTCGAAATTGGTTGTTTTGGAAAATAAATGCTCTTTTTTCAAAATTTGGGAAAAAAGGTGTATATGTAAAATTACGTGACAGACATAAACGAATACAATTAGGGAAAATATTACAAGAAAATAATGTAAAAGTGGGTATGACTTCTTCTGGTAGTTCTGATTATTTTTCTTCTCATTATTTAAAAAAACACTATAATCTTCCCATTGTACTCACCATGCACAGTAGTTATAATAAAGAAAATTGGCACTCTTTAGGTAGTGAACAAAAATTTTTTATTTGGTCTCAATCAATTTTTGAAAAGGTTGATTATATTTTTTATACAGCAGAATATAATTACAATATTTTTAATCAAATAGATTGTGCAAATATCCCTAAACGTGAGAAGTTACACATGGGTTATGAACCGAAAATTGCACATTCTATACGCAACGACTATTCTATTCAAGACGGTGCGTTTGTATGTACTATGTTTGCCAGGGGTATTCCCGAAAAAGGTTGGAATGAAGCATTAACGGCTTTTTCAAAATTTCTTAAAACATATCCAAATTCATACTTTTTTGCATTAGCTCCAAATACCGAATATATGCAATCATTACAACAAATGTATTCCCAAAATTCTCATATTATTTTTACCGGTTATGTTGCAGAACCGGAACATTTTATTTATTCATCTGATTGTACTATGTTACCATCATATTATCCGGAAAGTTTACCTAATTCCGTTATTGAATCATTAGCATATGGTAAGCCTGTATTGGTTACTGATGTGGCAGATACTACAAAAATGATACAGTATAAAGATAAACAGGCAGGATTTATTATTCCTTTTACCACAGAAAAAAAAGCAGATGATAATTTTATATTTGAGAAGCTTGTATTCTTTGCTGAAAATCCTGAAGTATTACATGAAAAACAAGAACTTGCAAAATATGCATTTCAAAAATTTTCATTAGAAAAAAGTGTAAAACGGTATAAAGAGATTTTTAATGAATTAATACATGAAAGAATCTAAAAAAATCCTCATAGCAATTCCATCGTTCACGTACGGTGGAGCTGAAAATCATGGTTTTCTCATAGCCAAGGTGCTTAAATCTATGGGCTATGAGCCTGTAATGTTTTCGTTTAGTAAACGAACCGATGCTGTTTCAATGTATGAACAAGAAGGAATAGACTACCTATATTATTCTCAACCCTTTTTATTAGAAGATTCATGGCATAAGAAAATTCTAAAAGCAATACGGTTTATATTTTTTCTCCGAAGAAAGAAAATACATGCTGTAATTTCTAAAGATTTTATTGCAAATATAAATTTTGGTTTAGTGTGGAAATTTACACATATTAAGCAATTTTATTGGGGACAATCGGGAAGTTCATATAGTAATACTATAGGAAAAATTGAAAGAAAAGCTCTTTCATATACATACAAATTTATTTGTAATTCGGAATGGGTAAAAAAAGCTTTTATTGAACAGTATTCATTGCAAGATAAGGCTTCTCGGATGCACGTTATACACAACGCAGTATTTGTATGTCCCGTACAAGAAAACCGGGAACAATGGCGAGCGAAATTGCAGATAGAACACGATGCTATCGTATTTACCATGACCGCAAACTTTTTTCCGGAAAAAGATTACGAAACTTTATTGTATGCATTTCGCAAATTGCTTAATAATAATGCTACCACAAAAATATATCTCGTAATTGCAGGAAATGCTCCCGGAGTTAGTCCTGAAAAATTACGTATGAAAGCTCTTGCTTTTGATTTGAAATTACAGGATGCCATAAAGTTTATAGATGCCACACCCGATGTATTTGGTTTGTATGCTGCATCTGACATCGGTGTGCTTTCAACTTTGAGTGAGGGCTTTTCAAATTCATTGCTCGAATATATGCGGTGTGGTTTGCCGATAGTTGCAACTGATATTCCGCCAAATCGGGAAGCTTTGCCACACGAGTCTCACAAATTTTTGTTTTACCCCAAGAATGTGGAGGATTGTACGGAAAAACTGAATATGTTTGTGGAAAATAAAACATTGCGTCATGAAGTAGGATGTGTGAATAAGAAATTTGCTCGGGATAAGTATACAGTAGAGAATTTAAAACAAAAATACAAAACAATATTTCAATTATGATACGAAAGTTAAAAAGGATTTTATATGATTTTTGGCATATAAAAGATGTAGTAAAAGAAAATAATAATATTCTTGATAAAAATTATCTAGAATTAGTGCGTAATAATAAAATACAATCTGAAATTTTAATGGCACAAAAATTTAATAATACAATTGTTGATTCAAAATGGTTACAATATAAAAGTTTTTCTCCCGGAGGATGGGCTGTGGATTATTCCTTTTTATATACTCTTTATAGAGTTTTGAATGATAAAAAATATTTGCAAATATTAGAATTTGGATTAGGTCAGTCATCGAAAATGATTCATCAATATGCTGATTTTTTCAAAGGGGTTAATGCACTTACAGTTGAACATGATGAAAATTGGGTTAATTTTTTTTTAGCAAGTATTGAGGGACAATATGAGATGAAAATAAAAATATGTAATATAGAAAAAGTAATATATAAAAATTGTGAAACATTATCTTATAAAAATATTCAACAAGAAATAACTAATAAATATAATTTAATTATTGTTGATGCACCTTTCGGTTCTTATAATTATTCACGTTCTCAAATAATTGAGTTAATACCAAAAGTATTATGTGATGATTTTACGATTATCATTGATGATTATGATAGGAATGGGGAAAAAGAAACGGTTCAAGAAATAATTTCTAAATTGAATGATAATAAAATTGAATTTATAATGACAAAATATGGATTTGTTAAAGAACATATATTAATCGGAAGTGCTAATAATAATTTTCTAACAACTTTATAAATGTTAATATATCAGATCATTAAAAGAAAATTACTTATACTGTATTTATTCTTTGTATATCTTATTTTTAGGGTAATTCATAGAAACACAAAACCTATAATTCACTATTACGCTGTTTGCTGGAATGAGGAAGATATTATCCCATTTGTATTTAAATACTACGATACTTTTGTTGATTATTATTATATTTATGATAATGGTAGTACCGACAATACTATAAAATTATTACAAAACAGAAAAAACGTTACAATTATACCATTTGATACGAATAGTGAATTCAACGTTATTGAAAACCAGAGAATTAAAAATGATTGTTGGAAACAATCAAGAGGTAAGGCAGATTGGGTTATTGTATGTGATATGGATGAGTTTTTATATCACCCTGAAGGAATAATTAATCTTTTAATAAAAAATAAAAGTAGATATTCAATTTATAAACCGAAAGGCTTTGAAATGTGTTCAGAACACTATCCTCAAAAGGAAATGTCAATATTAGAACAAGTTCATTATGGATATGAGTCTTCATGGTATAATAAACAAATTTTATTTAATCCATATAAGATTACGGAAATAGATTATGAACCGGGATTTCATTCTGCAAATCCCAAAGGTATAGTTAAATATTGCAATGATTCAGATTTAAAATTATTACATTATAAAAAACTAAGTGCTAAGTATTTAATAAAAAGATATACTGCTTTAAAACAACGTTATAATAAAGAAAATATTAATAAAGGAATGGGGAATCATTATCAACATGATATTCAAAAAATAATAGATGATTATAGAAAAGAATTACAAAAATCTCAAAAAGTACTTTAATGAAAAATCCTCACATATCAATCATAATTCCTTGTTACAATGACGGAGCATATCTCCAAGAATGTATTGATAGTGTGCTTTCGTATGCAGGTTCATTAAAGATAGAAATTATTATTGTAAATGATGGTTCTACCGATGTGCACACGCTTGAATTGTTGCGTCTGTTAGAACAGAATAAGGAACTGAAAATCATTCATCAAGCCAATAAAGGTTTATCGGCAGCACGAAATCAAGGAATACAAAACGCACAAGCAGATTGTTTTATTCCATTGGATTCAGATGACATTCTTAATCCGAAATTTATTGATATGGCATATAATACAGTTCAAAAAGGTGCTGATGTTATATATGGAAATGTGCAATTGTTTGGTGAAAAACAAGAATTGAAAATTACGCAATGGAATCCGTATTCGCAGTTGTATGTAAATGGTATACATGCCCTTGCCCTTGTTCGTAAAGAAAAATGGAAAATTGTTGGCGGATATGATGAAAGCATGAAATTGGGCTATGAAGATTGGGAGTTTTGGCTTAATGTACATAAGCATAAATCTGTTTTTTGTAAACTTGAAGTGCTCAGTTATTATTACAGAGTCAAAAAACAATCTATGGTAACACAAACTATTCAAAAACATGCACAGATTCTTCAATATATACATACTAAACATCACGATTTACTTATGCAACAATACATAGAGCTTAACAGGAAATTGCACGATGCGAAAAATAATCGGAAATTACTCGTGAAACATCTTTTTCGGAACATATTAGGTAAGAGAAATGACTAATACAGAGCAACCAAAAATATTGATTATTGTGCTCAACTGGATGAAGTATGAGGATACAATAGCTTGCGTGAAAAGCCTGCAAGCACTTACGTACAATAATTATAAAATATGCATTGTAGATAATGGTTCCATAAATGAATCGGTACAAGTATTACACGACACTTTCCCCAATGAATTATGTATACAGTCGCTTACAAATAAAGGCTATGCTGCGGGAAATAAATTAGGGGTAGAATATGCTCTTT
>CAZLCY010000048.1:0-13788 GCA_964558075.1 uncultured Bacteroidales bacterium | reverse complement strand
CGCTTGAATTTCCGATTCAAGTATATATTCGTCTGCCGTATGCGAACGATGTGTATCGCCCGGACCGATTTTAACTGATGGGCATTTTGTAATAAACGCCTGATCTGACAAAGTTGGCGAACCAAGCAATTCAAAACCAAGTTCTTTGCCCCGCAACACCAACGAATGATTGAGCAGAATATGTGAGGAATTGAGACGAAACGACCGAGCAACAACCTCCGACTGAAGGTGCGATTGTACAATTTCAAATACCTCCTGATTAGAATACAATTCATTCGTCCGCACATCCACCATAAATGTGCAGGTATCGGGTATAACATTATGTTGCGTGCCCGCCTGAATTCCCGTCACCGTCATTTTTACCGGACCGAGAAGCTCAGATTTTTTCGGAAAATCAAAAGACTTACACCATTCAATATCCGGTACAGCTTTATAAATAGCATTCTCACCCTGATTATGTGCTGCATGTCCCGCAACGCCATGAGCAGTACAATCCAGAACGAGCAAGCCCTTTTCTGCTACCGCCATATTCATACCCGTCGGTTCACCCACAATAGCCACCGCAGGCGATTCTATCTGTTTCATTACCAATTCCATCCCATTTTTTCCTGAAATCTCTTCCTCAGCCGAAGCAACAAACAAAAGGTTAAAAGGAGTTTTAATGGTATAATAATGCACAAACGTGAGCATTAAACTCACCAGTGGAGCACCGGCATCATTAGAGCCAAGCCCCGTAATTTTCTCCCCCTCAATTTTCGGTATAAATGGGTCATGATTCCAACCGGCAGAGGGCTTCACCGTATCGTGATGAGAATTCAACAAAATAATCGGTTTATCGTCCGACCAGAATTGCGAACGAGCAATAACATTATTTCCTATTCGCTCAGTAGGAATAGAATACGAATCAAAAAACTCCTGAATAATGCGAGCAGTATTATCCTCCTCCTTACTCACAGAAGGAGTTTGAATAAGCCGGAGCAACAATTCACGAGCAGAAGAAAATAAATCAGAATACATATTCATTGAATTATATTTCAAAAATACAGTATTTTTTAGAGTATCCTTTTGTATTTGGGGGAGAAAATTCTATTACAACATAATTCTTCAAAAAAAACATACATCTCATTGTTACATTGTGTGTAATTCTAAAAACCGTTCAAAAAAAACTGTTATTCAGTCTAACCTTAGAATTCTTTGACAAAGCTTTGGTTGTTGCGTATGCTTCCCGGAATAAGATTAAGAAAAGCTATGAGTCATTTAATTTTCAATTCATCGTATAAATCAATAAGATATTTCGAGGATAATACATATGATTCATATAATGATTTATTTCTCCCAATATAACATGCAAGTGCAGAAGAAAGTGTGCAGCCAGTACCATGACTATATGAAAATATTTTTCGCTTCCTTTCAAAACGGTAAACGTCTGTTTTAGTAATTAATGCCTCTCTAATAAGTGTTTCATTAAAATGCCCTCCTTTTAATAAAATAGAGGTGTTCCAATAATTACATTTTACTGTGGCTAACTCTATACCCTCTTCAATTGAATTTATTTTATGATTTGTGAGTAGCTCAAATTCCGGTTTGTTTGGTGTAATTAATTCTGTTAACGGGAACAATATTTCTTTAAAAATATTCAATAACGATGTATCCAAAAATGATATACCATCGGTTGAAAACAAAACCGGGTCGAGGACAACATGCTTTGGGGAAAATTGTTTAAGGCAATCTGCAATAACTTTTAGGTTTTCCCTGCTGCAAATAGCCCCAATCTTAACCGTTTTTACATCAAACGACTGGAAACATTGCTCTAATTGTGATTTTAAAAGACAGGAGGGGACAGCTTGAACATCATAAACATTTTTAAAGTTTTGTACAGTAATACCGGTAATAGCAGAAAGAGCCCAATAATCCAAATCATGGGCTACTTTAATATCTTGTTGAATGCCCGCACCGCCGCTGTTATCTGATGCTGCTATTGTCAAAAAATAATCCATCACATGTTTTTATCGTTTTTTACCGCACATAAATTACCACACATTGAACAAAAATCATCATTACCACTTTCTGATTCCTTTTTTCTTTTTCTTGCCAATTCAGGATCGAGTGCATTTTCAAATATTGTTTCCCAATCTAAATCTCTGCGTGCTTTTGAAACAATATAATCACGTTGACGACTACCATTGACATTTTTAACTATATCAGCACTATGTGCAGCTATTCTACTGGCAATAACACCTTCTTTTACATCATTACTATTTGGCAGGCATAAATGCTCTGCGGGTGTTATATAGCAAAGGAAGTCGGCACCATAAATAGCTGCAACTGTTGCACCAATTGCACCAACAATATGATCGTACCCTGGTGCAAAATCTGTAACAAGAGGGCCAAGAACATAAAATGGTGCTTCATGACAAATATTTTTCATCAATTTCATGTTTGCTTCTACTTGATCTAAAGGCATGTGTCCCGGTCCTTCAACCATTACCTGTACACCTTTTTTCCTTGCACGATCAACCAATTCTCCAAGAATTAATAATTCGGCTATTTGCCCCCTATCTGTAGCATCAGCACCACATCCCGGACGTAAGCCATCACCCAAACTAATAGTAACATCATATTTTTTGCATATTTCAAGCACTCTATCATATTGTTCATACAATGGGTTTTCTCTGTTATTATCAACAATCCATCGTTTCAACATAGCCCCTCCACGACTTACAATACCACAAACTCTTTCATCATTATCTAAAAACGAAAGTGACGATTTTGTAACGCCACAATGAAGTGTCATAAAATCAACACCCATTTGAGCCTGAATCTCAATTTCATTGAATAATTCTTCAGGATCGAGTTGTGCTATTTTTTTACCTTCTGATAATAATCGTGTCGCTACGCCATAAATTGGCACTGTGCCTATCATTACAGGTGATTCGGAAATTATTTGTTGTAAGATTTTGTGAAGGTTACCTCCTGTAGATAAATCCATAAGAGCATCAGCACCATATTTTATTGCAACTGCCATCTTATTAGATTCTTCATAAGGAAAGCAATGCTCTCTCGACGTCCCAATATTAGCATTTATTTTGGTACTTAAACCTTTGCCAATTCCACGGACAGGAAAATTGTGATTTTTATTTTTAGGAATTACTATCCGTCCTAATGCAATTTCATTTCTCAGCCAATTTACATCAACCTTTTCATTTTTTGCTACTTCACGCATTTCAGGAGAAAGAATGCCATCTTTAGCTTTTTGTATTTGTGTACTCATTTTTTCTTGTTTAATAATTCGTTTAAATCTTGAATCCTTTTTTCGAACATATCGGTTTGCATAAAGTGCCGCACCATTGCAATGTTTTTTGCTCCTGCATCAATTACAGTACTAATATTCTCAGGAAAAATACCGCCAATGGCAACAACTGGCACATTAGCAAATCCTAATACTTGTTTTAATTGTTCAGTACCAACAGGTTTGTCGGGTTTTGCTTTAGCATTGGTAGGATATATGGGACCAAATCCAATGTAATCAGGTTTTTTTTGCAAAGCCTCCTGAGCTTGCTCAATAGAATGAGTTGACAAGCCAATTTTCATATTACCTACAATTTCTCGTGCTTCTTCAACCGACATATCATCTTGTCCAAGATGGAGATAATCGGCATCACAAATAGCAGCAATATCGGGTCGGTCGTTTACCACAAAATTTGTTGCTGTTCCTTTAGTAATGTTTCGTATTTCTTTTCCGATTTTAATTAGTTCTCTATCGGAAAAATTTTTTTCGCGTAATTGTAACATTTTAACACCAAGAAACACACATTTTTCTGCAATACTAGTATATGATAGTTGTGGATTGGTCAGTATTATATATATGCCGATATTTTCCATATTATGTGCTTAAATCTTGAACAATTAAATCTGCAACTTTCTTCCCGGAAAGGAGCATGCCACCAAAAATAGGACCCATTCTAAATCCTCCGCTTACTCCATTTGATGCCATTCCGGACACATAAAGCCCAGGGAATATTTCTTTGGTATTCTCAACTGTTGTGCGTTCTGCTTCATCTATAGATAATGAGCGCTCTCCCATCACCTTACCTGTTTCAGTATTTAATTTTATATTGTTTTTTCGTTCGAGCGTGCGAGCAATATCACAGTCATGACCTGTTCCGTCAATAACAGCTTTTGCCATTATAACTAAGGGATCAACATGCATATGTTCGCGATGTACAGGCGCCCAGTTTAACACAACACCACACACTTTATTATCCTGAAAGACAACATCTTCAATAGAAGTGCAATTAAATATCTTAACTCCGGCTTTGGTAGCATGAAAAATAAGAGAGGAGGTTGCATTTACTGAATCAAGTGTATAATAATCTTTTTCATAGTGCTTGTAAGCAATATTGAATTCATCAAGAATAAATAAGGCTTCTTTTTGAACGATTATTTCATTAAACATCATCGCACCACCCCACATTCCCCCACCGGGAGCAAGTTTACGTTCATATAATGCGACCTTTAAACCTTTTTTTGCCAGATAATATGATGCGACTAATCCTGAAGGTCCACCTCCGACAATTGCGACATCAACTGATAAATTTTCTTTGAGTTTTTTAAAATAAGAATCAACAATTCCTGCAGATACAATTTGTTCCATTTTACTGTTTATTAAGTTAATACTTCAAATAAACAGGGGGAATATAACAATAAACTGTTGATTTTATCTTTACTTCCCTACGCAGGCACTATCCTAATCAGGTATAAAGGGTATAATCTCAGCCTAAAAATCAGGCACCCCTAGTTTATTTTTTGTAAAAATATAATATATTTTTTAATATGCTGATAAAATTACAATTCTTTTACAAACCATTGATGTAAGCATAAAACCGTGTGGATTTTTAAATATGCCGTAATGTGATGATAGAGATTTATTTAAAAAGGTGAGGAAGAGAAAAAATAGAATTACTTCGCCACTTGTGTGTGAATCCTTTCGCATAATTTCCCTACCCAAACAGAAACTTTAGGAAAAAATCACAAAAAAGAATTCTTACAGTAGCGTGAGAACTCAAATTACAGGCAACATAAATCTCCGTAATTTTTAAAAAATGATTGTTTTAAAGAAAATACAATTTTCCCGGATACGGAGAAAAAATCGCAGGCTTTTTTAAATGTATACCTCAACAAAAAATATAAAATTACTTTAGTTTTATCATTCTATTTTGCTCAATAACGGATTGTCTGATAAATACAGCTCATGTACTTTGTTGGTATTCAATCCGTTCCGCCTCTTACATTTCGCTGTCTCGAAATTCAAGATAACGTGTCTCGAATGAATAATGTGCAATTAATCTTTGCGGCTTTGCGGCTTTGCGAGAGATAATATATTTTGCGGAAAGAACTGCCGGTGCACCCTCTACGTCATACAAGCGGAACAGTGGAAAACTACAATTTGATACTGGATACCAATTCAGCACATCTCTGTGGCTGTTCTATAAAACTATAATGTCCGGTGTGTTCCAAGACGTGTATTGGTACATTATCGGGAATGATTCCTGATTTTTTGAATGAGTCATCGTCGCCATGAATTGCGACATATGGACGAGTGTAATGCAGCAAAAAATCGATATGCTTAGGACGATGCACAATTGCTCGTAAATAGTGAGCGGCAGTCTGCGGAGCTACACAATTTGCAGCCGCAAGAAAGATATTTCGCACATCTTTGGAAATATGCTCCATTGCAGACTGAATAAGCAAGGCATATACAGTTGTTGCACGTCCTTGCTTAATAAGTTCTATTTCTCGTTTTCGTTGCTGTCGTTTAGGCTCTGAATCTACATAGGGGAAACTATTAAGTAATGCTAACCCGGAGGCAGCATATCCTACACACACAAGTTCTACGGCAATGTATCCACCGAGAGAATGACCAAGAATATATGCGGTCGTAATATTTCGGGAATAGAGAAAATCTCGTACTATTTCTGCTAACTCATTCAAAGTAGTCCAGGTAGAAATTGGAGGCGATTGCCCATGTCCCGGTAAATCGATATAATGAACAGTAAAATGCTGTTCTAAATAGTCGGAAAAAGTTCCCCAGGTAGAAGAATGAGCCAAAAAACCATGAATTGCAACTAAAGACGGGCCGTTGCCGGCTGTTCGCATATATATGTCACTTTGAACCATGCTACTTCACTGTTACTATATGAGAATACACCTCCGTTTTTGTCTGAATATACAAAACATATACCCCGGTTGTCAATTGCGAAACATCAATTTTCGCAGTCGTTCCGGTATATACCATTCTTCCGGTATGAGCGTATATTTTGACCTGTTCTATATCTTCATATGCACACCACATAAGCTCATCAGCAGGATTGGGATACACATAATTATCTTCTGCATGCTTTTCTACACGAGTATCAGTTCCGGAATTTTCACGTCCCGGTGTGCCGGATAGTATAGAAAGTTCCCAACTGCTGACATGACTATTATCTAAATCCGGGTTACGAAGCGAAAGAGTATAACCATGACCATTTGCCAATTGCGGCCAGGGATATAAGCTCGAATACGATACGGAATCTACAATATGTTCATATTCATCATATATGCGAACCATATCAAATAAACTTCCCCAACTTAATGGCGTATATATATAGGAAACATCGGGAAATTGAGCAGCAAAATCAAGAGGACTATTAGCACAGACTATATATTCTCCGGCATTAATAATACTGCCTTCGGGAATAATTGCAATATTATTATCATTATTATCAGAAATCACCCACCCCGACATATCAACCGGCTGTGTACCCGAATTGAATAATTCTACCCAATCGCCACTGTCATATGCATCGGACGATTTATAATTAATTTCGTTAATCACAATATTTTTACGATTAGGGTCAGGAATTATTGAACTGTTTTCCGCACCGGGTGTCCCAAGGTAATCAGCTCCATGCCAATTAGCAGAATTGGAATTATCGCCGGTCGATTCATCAAAAGATAGTGAATATCCGTATCCGTCCGCTTTTTTCGGCCAGGGATTTGCATCTGCATAGGCAAACTTATCTATAAGATACCCACCCTTATTATATAAACTTATAACATCAGTTTTATTCGAAAAATCAAAAGGAATATTGCCAACAACATTTGATGCCGAATAATTCAGTGCAAAGGCACTTTCATTGGTGCACAACACAATGTACGATTCGGCAGGAATTGTAGTCGATTCAGGAATTGTGAACGATTTATACGGCATATTACCACATAATTTCCAATTTGAAATATCCACACTTTCAGATGTGGCATTATAAAACTCAATCCATTGTCCCGAGGTCATTTCATCTGCCGGATGATACATTACTTCTGTAATAAACACTTCCGGTTCAGAATCGGGGAGATATTCAAACACCGCATGTAAAGAGGTCGCCTGATTTGTCGTAATGCTTATAGTCGTTTCGGTTGAAGAAACAGCACCTTCCCAACGTACAAACTCATATCCCGGAGCCGGAACCGCCGTTATATGCATAGGAACATTGTTGAAATAATCTCCCTGCCATGGAAAGTGCGTAATATCTATAGAAGTCAGACGAATTTTTCCCGCATTATTATCGGATAGAGAAAGAGAAAGGGAATAGCTTCCGTTTGTATTAAAATGATTCTCAAAATGCTGTCTCATAATATCAGCACGCATATCTCCAAAATCCTTCATTTTTTGAACATTATCTGCCATATACTCATAACTTCCATTCCATCGTTGAGCATGAGCAGCATATTCTGATTCAATAATAGAAAAAATAGAATCAATATGATGTGTAACCGAATCGGGAGAAAAAGTAGTATTGAGCCTGTCAGCACAATAATTCATAAGCATATGATTGAAATTCTCATTTTCAGTTAATTTTCTAAAAATCAGCGTTGACCACGGTGGATTTGGCCAATTCGGGCCATTACTTTCAAGAGCAAATTCAAGCATATTGTGTGTCACTTTATCATCATCCCAAATACCGAAACCAAAATCAAGATCATAGAGCATATGTCGCCATCGACCTTCCGGTTTATTCTCCCGCCAAAAAATTCGATTATTACCCGGCCAATCTTCATTTACCACATACATTTCGACCAACACATATTCAATAAAATCCTTTACATCAAGATATTCTTGTATTGTTGCATAGTTTTCGGATTCCGACAAATCAGATGCTTCCAAAAAATCATTCATTTCAATATAATTATCGGCAGTACCAAGACGGGTGTCATATTCGTTAACCCGCAAAAGCGAAATACTGTCTTCATCAACCCCATAATTATCAACAAAATAGTGCTTATTGGGTTTTTCCCGAAAATTCTGAATACCATAATATTCACCGTTAATATAGACAATTGCCGGTTGATATGCCGAACGACCGACACTCATATTTCGCACCAAAGCAGAAATCATTCCATCACGCATTTGCGTATTATTAAAATCATTACCGGAATTTCGTAAAATAAATGATTGAAAAGAATATATTTCTTTGTCTTTAAAAAACTGATATGCCATTTCATTATACCCATAGCGAGAACGGGCGTAAAATTTCAATGACTTTTGCGGATGAATACGGCTGTAATTACCGGCAATTTTCACCCCTACATCACACGAAAGAGAAGCTTGCGTATTTCCGGGTTCAATAATAGAAATATGTGCCGGTTTTTCCCAATCTTCCCAAAAATTTGCACCATAATGAGGCATTTCTTGTTCAGCATCATCACCGTCAACATACATGCCTGTTTCCCAATCGAAAAAATCCTCTTCTTTCACCACAATAGAAATTAAAGGCATATTCAATTCACGATAATGGTAAATATAGGTGCCCGTTGAAATTGCACTCGGAAGATAACCGTTTCGAAATACCCGTGCCCGAATCTGAGAAGAACGACTAATTTTAATACTATCATTTATATTAAACACATTTGATTGTATTGTCGGCTCAGAACCATCGGTAGTATACACAATTGTTCCACTCGGTTCCGAAATATATAATTTCACATACATTTTGCTTTGATACACACCCGAAGGAACAGAAAAAACAGGTTTTGACAGAGTTTTAGGGGCATAGACATTTTCACCATTTGCATATCCCGGTGTTGGTTCATCAAAATAAAAAAAATCTGAAGAATTAATCAATCTTCCCATAGTAATATCTGTGGGTATATCATCATACACAATACTATCTGTAACAACATTATTTTTCCACAAATAAAATGTTTCTCCTCCGGCACGAAGCGAAAAAGGAAAAATTGCATTTCCCGTTACCGCAGGAATGGTAATAACGGAAGAAACAAAACGATTTTGATTGACATCGGTATATCCAAAAGAAAGAATGGGGATTGCCGATAAATCCGAAGATTCCAGATTATAATTATGAACTTGAACAGCTATTACATTTTCGCCCTCAACCAGAATATCAGAAACATCTTCTATTTCAAATGCCTCTATCTCATTACCCTGATACCAATTTGCCTCATGACCGTATGCAGATTCATCAAAATCCGGAGGATATCCCGACATTTGAGCACGAGCCACCTCCACACCATTAATGTAGGCAACAAAACCATCGTCATAATCCATATGCAAAATCGCTTCTGAAATATTTTCAAGATCCGATACCATAAATGTTTTTCGGATAAACACAGACATTGTTTGCGGAATAATAGTTTCATCATCACCATCACCATACCCGAAACCCGAAGGTCCGACATCCCAATTTGAATCATCAAAAGTCAATGTGTTCCAATCCGGAATATGTTGAGTTGGCAAAATATAGCTCCATTCATCACCCTTATCAATAATAGTTCCCCACTGTTTTACCGCATCTTTTACAACTTGTTGCGAAAATAAAATATACTGCTGCGGCTCAAGTTCAATTGAGGGCAACGTATACATATCAAGCGTATTGGAGGTAGAAATTGCATACTCAGAAAGATTTATAGGAAAATTAGTCGGATTGTGTAACTCAAACCAATCCGGCGTTTCCTCATAAGAATCAACATAAGACTCTGCATTAGACGGGCATATTTCGGAAATGCGAATATCTTGAGCATTACTTTGAAGAAATGAAAAAAAATTAATTATACTTACTACAAATAGTAAAAACCTCATCCTAAAAACCTTTACTAAAGGATACGGTAAATCGCGAACAAAGTTCCGGAATAGATTTATCTAAATATTGTTTAAGCGTATATTCAATTTCAAAATCAAACTTCTTTAAAATATCTAAATCAATCTTAACCCCACACGAATAGCGAATTTGTGAGACCGCAAAATAGTTTGTATTATAATTTATCGGATGAAATGTTTCTATAGAAAAAGAGGGTTCCCATTCCCATTTTTTTCGTTCATAATAAATTTTTATACGATTTCTGTCTTCATACGAAAAAAACAAATCAGAGACATTATCAATATACATATCCTTTTCCATTTCAAATTTGTTTCTGAACTGAAAACCCAAACGTTTCAATTCATATTTATACTGAAGTTTTACTGATGATTTTTGATCGAGAAAATACCCTTGATGAGTATAATTATTTCTAAATTTATGAGCCAAAGAGACATCCAAATCATTAATCAACTCAAAGCCCAGTCCCACTTCAAAAAAATAAGAATTAAGCATAAAACCATCTGTATTATGACGAGAACCAATCGCACAATCAAACTCTACATTTTTCACAATCTCGAAGTCAACCCCCAATTCTACATCTAATTCAGAAGTATGAATTTGTGAAAATGCTACCGCAGGTATGCAGAGCAACAAGACAAAAAAACTATATATAAAACTATTCTTTCTCATCATTAATCATCGTCATCAGAGCTATAATAATCACGAGCATCATGGTCTATTGGGTTATCCTTTTCATAATAGTAAATATACACCCGGGCAGAATCCGTTAAAAAATTATAATCCTCAACCTCAACCCGATTAATTTTTAGCCCTGTCCGTTCTTCCAGATCTGCCTTCAGTTCCGGATAGCGTTCAGGCTGAATCAATTCAATATTATCATAGCGAATGCGTTTTGATGATTCATGACGCAGCAGCCAAACCCGCTCCAGCAAATAAATTATCCCGATAATAACAAAATTAGTAAACAGCAATTCTGCATACGACACCTTTTTATTGGCAAGTGCATTAATCATAGAAACACCAATCACAATAAACAAATATGTCATCTCTTTTATGGGAAGTTGTATAGTTCGATACCGCAATATTCCAAACACCGCAAACAAACCAAGAGCAAAACCAAGTTTAATCTTCACACTACTCAGCATATAACTGATAAGAAATACCACCACAGAAATCAGGATATATGTGAACAAAAAATCTTTTCGACGAGAAGATTTATAGTACAAATAGCGTACAATAAGAACAACTATTAAAAAATTAAAGGAAAACCTAATCAATAATTCCATAAAGTCTTCCACATCAATAATATCAATCCCAAAAATTTCCATGTTAGTTAATATTTATTTTAGTATTTATTTCAATCGTTCAATATATCGCAATTTCTTTTTAAATCTGTTTAATCGCACCCCTTCGTGACTTGCCGCTGTACCAATTGCATATTTACTCATGCTCTTTTGAAACACCCTGTTTTTCCGCAAAGCCTTAGCCATAGAGGTGTTTGACTTTCCTTTCTCGCGTTTCAGCTCAATAACACATACATGGGAAAAATCTGCAACCTGATCTGTTTCGGCATTTATAACCGACAAATCCATATCTATTGTAATACGCTCTCCGGCTTTCAAATCGACCAACGTAATGCGCGTGTAATTAACAATGGAGGTTGACTCAAGTTCTTCCCACGAAAACGGAGAGTGAGTCGTAAGAAACTCCTGAGCATTCTCAAGTCCTTGAGAAATATCATAGGGAATCCGTTTTTTAAATGTAATCTTTTTATTATTTTTGAACTTAATTTCCAAAAAAGAAATGCCACTCGAAACATACGTTCGGTGACGCACTTTATAGCGATTTACTTTTCCACTTTGATGAATATGATACATTCGTTTATCTTTTGTATCATAATAAATTGTATTGTACTCCTGAAAAGGATTATCATTTACATACAATACCGCATAATCATTTTTAACCTCATTTAGAATTGCGGGTAATTTTTCAGCAGCAAACACAAATTTTGTATCAGTTCTGTTCAATAATTTCACCGAATCCATTTCTTCCAAGGTAATGGGATTTATTTCCGAAACTATATCCATAACTGATTCATTCATCTTTGCTGTATTTTAATTTATTTTTAATATTCGTGTGTCTCAAAATTGGGAATAGAAATATGTGTCGTCGTATCATGCACCGTAATATAAACTCCAACAGCCGAATCCTCCAAAGCAGTTAAATCTGCAGGAGGAGCTATTTCAGAAAGTGTATACACATAGTATTCGCCCGGTATAATATTCGGCATTTTATACGTTCCATCATCAGCCGTGCGATATCGATCTACAAGTCCTAATTCATGTACATCTTTTATAAACACTTGCTTATCTTTTGCCGGTATTGTTGCTTTTGAAACGGTAGGAAAATCGTCATAATAAATTGTTCGTGTAACCGAACCCGTTATATTTGCAGTTCCATCGTCATAATCAAGATGATTATAAATAATAATTGTATCTAAAGATGCTGTTTGTTTCTTTTCGGAAAAATTAATATCCCGAGAAATAACAATATCTTGTTTATTTTTAAATAAAACCGTATCTTCCGATTCAACAAAAATAGTATAGTTACCCGGCATTAAAAATTGAAATGAAAAAAAACCATTATCACTCGTTGGTTCATCATCATCAATCACAGCCGACGTTCCATATTTAATAAAGATATTCTCATCAACTGCCGGATACGGATCTCCAATTTTTTGAAGAGTCGGACTCAGGTCTTGGATATACACATATCCTTCAATGGTATTTAAACCACCCTCACCCTCTTGTTTTTCGCAGGATGCAAAAAGCAAACAACAAGAGACCAAAACAGGAAAAAAAAATGTAATTCGCATATAAAAAATTTTAATCGTTTTTTTGATTGCTACAAATATATGAAAAAGATTAATATCATATTAACTTTATATTAAATCTTATGGTTTGTAAATTAATATTACACCTTTTTACTCAAAAAAAATGGGGAAAGGAAATATGAACCCACACATATATTTCATTTTTTTTGAATAGAAAAAGCACCTATTTTTTTCCTATTTCAAAGATGCATAAAGGGGGAAGAGTGAACATAATCACAGTCGAGATAACCGCAAATCAATTATCTTAAACACAATTGGTACAAATATTCATATACCGTGTTGCAAAAAGACAAATCCTTTGAAGACTTTAATTGGGCGTTTATGTTTGTAAATAATCAATTACTAAGTCGAAAGTAAGTAGTATCCTGAATTTTCGAGCAGAGACTATTAACCTATTCAATAATAGTAGATAAAAGTGAAAGTAAACTTTTGGGATTAATTGGTTTCAGAATATAATCATCAAAACAAGTATATTTTATATTAAAATCATCCTCTATTTCACTTACAGCAGTTTGAGCAACAATATACACATCCGGATGATTTTTCTTAATTAATTTTGAAGCCTCTACTCCATTCATACCGGGCATTTTAATATCCATTAAGATGCAATCAACATTTGGTGCATTCTGCTCCATTAATTCGACAACCTCACGTCCGTTATGTGCACGTATAAGTGTATAATATTTTTCCAACACAATTTTCAAAAATTCATAATTTACATCTTCATCTTCTGCAATAAGC
>CAZLCY010000047.1:0-13793 GCA_964558075.1 uncultured Bacteroidales bacterium | reverse complement strand
GGTTACAAAAAGTCTCGGGGTGTAGCACAGTCCGGTTAGTGTACCTGGTTTGGGACCAGGGGGTCGCAGGTTCGAATCCTGCCACCCCGACTTAAAAAAAGCTTGTTATTTATGTAACAAGCTTTTTTATTTTAACATCATGAAATATTTCGTGTACATATTATGGAGTAATTCTACTCAAAAATTTTATTGTGGTCAAACTAATAATTTGCAAAATAGATTATTTCGTCATAATGCCGGAGAAAGTACTTATACTAAACATTTGCCTATTCTCGCAAAGAAAAAAGTGCGAAACATATTTGTCTTTCATCTCAAAATATAAAAAAACTCCTGTTTTTTGTAACATTTCCAAAACGTGCAATGTATATTGATGTATAGAAATACATACGTAAATAAGTATTTTTATATATCTTTATCTTTTAATCATCATTTTAACCTCCAAAAAGAAAAAAATGAAAGAAAAAAATTCAATCAAGTACACCATTCAACTCGGCTTTGAAGAAATTCGCCTCCCTCCTTTTGAAGACATTTTAATATTAGGAAAACGATCCCCTCAAGGGAAAATAGGAGTATTTCACTCAATGAATATGCTTATTCCTAATGAATTTGAAATATTTGAAATTGATAAAGAGGAAAATATTGAAGCTATTGTTATCAACAAGCGTATTCTTAAAAAAATTGATTCAGAAAAGGTTCTAAAAATCCTTAAAGAACGAGTTTTCCCATATATTTCAGACTCCGAAATTGTAAAAGTAGATTTAAAAGTAAAATTTTTCTATGATTTATTTGAACAAGAACTATAATGGATTTTCATGAATGTATAACACAAGATTTCCCAAAAACACATCCGTTTGAGGGAGTAAATGCAATATACGATACTTTGCACAAAGAAAAGTATATAGTTGCCATTGATGAAGAAAATACGTTTCATGGTATTCTCACGGTAGAAGACCTTATCATTCATCCTCACAATCTTGTTATTGACTGCATCAGTCCTAAAAAACAGATTTCATTAGAAGATGATATTACGGAAATTTTGCACCATATGCAATCAGAACGTTCGTGTGTATTACCTGTATTTTCTAAGGGTGAATTTTATGGCATTATTAACCGATTACACATGTTCGATATTCTCAAAAAAAAGGTTGCCGATTTGCATGAAAAATCACGAGTTTCATATAAAGTAAAAGATGCATTTTTGAATAATCTTTCACATGAAATTCGTACCCCATTAAACGGAATGATGGGCTTTCTCCAATTACTTTCTCAACTCGAAGATGTTGAGTACGAAACAAAAGGGAAGGATTATTGTGACTATGTATTTCAAAGTGCAAAACGATTTATAACAAGCATGACTGATTTGATAGAGCTCTCGAAACTTGATGCCGGAGAAACGATAAAATTAGAAATAACCGAATTTGATATAACCGACTTCTTTATCGAATTACATGCTCAAATACTTACAGATAAAGAACTACTTCACACACAACTGGAACTCACAAATTCCAATAGCACACAAACAATTACAACAGATCGGTTTCGTCTTCAAAAAATAGTCCTCTATATCATTGACTTTATTTTCAAACAAGACAAGCAAACATATGTTCAATACGGTTGCACAGAAAAATCAAACACAATGAAATTTTTTGTGCGTTTCTCAAGTAAACACAACTGCAATGAAATACGAGAACTGTGCAATTTTAAAGATAATACCGTTCTACTCGACGAACTAACCAAACACTATAACGGCATTGGACTTCCTCTTGCAAAATATTACATTGAGCTGCTAAACGGTTCTCTAGAAATATCCGAGAAGAATGAATCTATTGAAATTGCTTGTGTGTTTTCGGTTTTAAATAGATAAAAAATAAAAATATGAAAGAATTAAATGAAATCATTTCACTTGTAGATATAACTTTTAATTTAGATATGCTTTATTTGACTGGACATTAAGTTAAGTTTGTAACTTTGCTTAAAAATGTCATTGTGTTTTTTCTCAGGTAATTTTATTTTTTTTCTTATTTCGCCACGGAGCATCAATTTGCCAATCACCTGCCATTATACAACCATAGGGTGAAATTTCATCAACAACTTCCCCTAAACCAAATTGTTGCATTTGCTTTTTTACTGACTCTGCAGGTTTGTATGCACTGGGTAATTCCGATATATCTATATGACCTGAATAAAACCGAGCATCAATGTTTTTAGTTTCTTCGGCAAATATTTGCTCCTTTGTTTTTCCGGCATTCTGTTTAATATGCTGATTTCTACTCATGTTTCGTCCTGCACCATGCGGAGCAAACCCGAGATTTTCTTTGCTTATTGCTCCACGAACAAGTAAAATTGGTTCACGCATATTCATAGGCACAACACGAATATCATTTTCAGCATCAGGAACAAATTTAGAATTGAGTGGTGTAGCACCTTTTGCATGATAAAACAAATCATTATCTTTAAACACAAAATTATGTTCATTCCATAGTCGTTCATTTTTTTCGGCTACTAATTTATGAATTATTGTATCATGAATTACCGCATGATTTTGTTTAGTCCATTCACGTACTATTTGTAATGCATCCCAATATTCCTTTCCTTTATCTGAATCAAAAGGAATCCAGGCATGTATTGGAAGTGTTTTTGGCGAAATTTCTTTTCTGAAGAACTCGGCAGTTTTCATTCCTTGTTTATACAATTGACTTCCAAATCCACGACTACCATGATGTGTAACAATAACTGTTTCTCCTGTTTGTTTTGAAATACCTACAAACAAAAAATGATTCCCATCGCCCTGTGTTCCAAAATCTTGTGTAGAGCGTGCAATACTTTTAGGATTATTGAGAAACGTATTTGCTTTTATTTGAACACTTAAACTTTTTGGCAATTGAAATTCTGTGTGTGTATCTAAACCTCCAAAATGTGTTACCGATTGAGCAATATCTAATACTTTTTTAGGCGAAATAAAACCAATACTGGTCATCATCATAGAACAACAAATGTCGGCACTATGTAGCGATGGATGAATTGCATTTTTCGCAACAGCAATACCACCAACCGGAATGTGTCCAATTTCACCTGAGGGACAAGCATCGGGCATTACTGCACCCGTAACCATTGTTGGTGTTTTGAGCAATAATTCCATTGATTGAGTTACCAATTCAATATTCCGCCTTTCCATATCATTTTCTGCTTCTATATTAAGAAAAAACGGCTTATGTGTTTCAAAAGGCTCAATAATAGTTGGACTTACATGTTGTAGATACACGTCTAATTCTTTTCCTTCGAGATTATGTGTATTAATATATTCAAGAGCTTCTTTAAACCATACACTTGGCTTGTATCCACGTTCTATTAAATCTTTTCCGGTTATCATAATTGTTGTATTAAAAGATTAAAAATACAAAAATACAGGTAGTAATTGACCGTTTTTGACAAAGTTATTTTTATGTGTTGTAATAAAAGATTTTTTTGTGTTTGACTTTATGCAATTACTTTTTATATATTTGCAATGGTTGGGGATGCGTCCTCGACCTCCCAAAAAAGGTGACAACTTCGGTTGTTGCCTTTTTTGTTGTTTGTTAATCTATGAAACTCTTTATTTTATACGTAAAACAGACGGTTCACTATAGAGTTTTTTATTCCTTTTTGAGCATTTTACGGATTACATCAGGTAATGAATCGCCTCTAAAAATTGAAATGCAAGAGCCAATAAAAAAAACAAGCAGTCCAATCATGCATAAAACTAAAGACAGTTTTACAATAAACGCAAATATGCTATAGAGAATTGATTCCATATAACAAATATATTCTATTCAAAAATTACAAACAATAATTGGTAAACTTCATTATAATTTTTAAAATTTGTTTTCTCGACAGGTATTTTATCATCAAAGTTTTTTTTTCGATTTATAGTAAGAACTTCATATTTTAACAATGTAGACTTTAATAAATTTTCCACTCCTACACCAAATCCAATCCAAAATAAATGCCCCTCAACAATATCATTTAATAATTTCGTCTGCTTTTTTTTATAATTCTTTGAAAATGAAACTTTATCATGACATCAACACTGTACTAAAAATTGTAAATTATACAGCATATTGAAATTTTTCGTTTATATACAATGGAGTTGTTATGCTTATTTTCGTTTTTGTTTAAATTATTTTGTTCGCATAGATTTTAATCTGGAATCTATTAGCATTCTAACTTTTTCCAATAGAGAATCATAGGTATGATTTTCTGGATAAACCGGCGAAAGCACTTCAACTTGAATTTTTCGAAACGGACGAGGAAAAATTGAACCTTTCGGCATAGCTTCAAAAGCCCCATTAATTGAAACCGGAACAACAGGAACATTCAATTCCCGACTTAAAATAGCAAAAGTTTTTTTAAAATCACCTAATTGTCCGTCGGTTGTGCGAGTTCCTTCGGGAAAAATTATAAGATTCTTTTTTCGTCGCAGCACCTCTGCCATTTTTTGAATAGACTCTTTTAAATTATGATTCAAATCCATAATTATTATATTGTTTCTATGAGCAAAAAACTTCACAATAGGATTACGAATATGTTTCTCTTTCGCATAGAAAAACGTTTTACTCATTTGGGTAAATTTAAGATTTGATGCTACAAATAAGCCATCAAGAAAACTTTGGTGATTTGCGACAATTATACACGGTTCTTTCGGAATATTAATCTTACCTTTACTCTTGAATCTGAAAAATAATTTGAAAAATAATTGAGAAAATTTAACCATAATATTGCTTGTAATCCATGTTGCGGGCAATTTTACCGTAATTTTTTGCTTCAAAATATCTGACCAATTTATTTTCTCAAAAACTGTATGTTTTTTATGTTCATGAATATACTCACTTAATTGCAACACATTTTCAAACTTCGTAAGCTGTTCCATTTCTATCGAAATACCAAAAGATGTTTCTATAAAAACCTGAAGACCAACCCGCTCAAGTGAATCTAAACCAACATTCATTATTAGATTATCTGTTGGTAAAATGGTCATTTTTTTTTCTTCTTCTAAATACTGTGTAAGAATTTTATATTCCTGAAGAGAAATTTCCTCCTGCAGTTCTACATTTTTATGTTTTTCATCAACCAATGAGGGGAGCAAAAACCGTTTAATTTTCCCTAAGCGTGTTCGCGGCAATTCCGATTCTAAAACCGAAATTTGCATAATCATCTTATAGGGAGCAACAGATTGATTGTATTGTTGCAACACATCCCATGTAAGGTAATGCTCAATATCGGTAATATGCATTTGCTGAACATACTGCATGTTTGGCACAACCATGGCTCTAATTTTATCGCCATCCTGAAACACTGCTACTTCTTGAATGACGGGTGTTATAGCAGCCAATTTTTCTTCTAATTCATGAGGATTTATATTTTTACCATTTGAGAGTATTATTATTTCTTTTTTTCGTCCCGTTATAGTAATATAACCTTCTTCGTCAATATATCCTAAATCACCGGTATACAGCCAACCATCTCTCAAAACTTCGGCGGTTTCTTTTGGTTTTTCGTAATATCCTTGCATAATATTCGATCCGCTTACAACAATTTCTCCATCACGAATTTCTGCCTTCACACAAGACAGTAAAAAACCAGGCGATCCAATTTTCACTTTTCCGGGATGAGTAAACGAAATCATAGGTGCCGCTTCAGTAAGTCCATACCCGTCAAGAATTTCAAAACCCAATGTACGGTAATCTTTTGATACCCTAGGGTCAATTGCTGCTCCACCAGAAACCATATATCTGATACTTCCGCCGAATTTTTTTTGTACCGAGACGAAAACTTTTCGAGAAAAGCTCAAAGAATTAACTTTTTGAGCAAGTGCAAATAAAGATCTGGCAATAAAACTTTGTGCAATTTTATCCATAATCCCTTTATGTATAGCAGAATACAAACGAGGAACTCCTATTACCATCGTTATCTTATTATCCTTAAGTGTTCTAATAATATCCTCTGAAGCCATAGAGGGAGATATTGCTATCATACTTCCGACTGACAGGGGAATTATAATTGTTCCTAATAATGGCAGAATATGATGAACCGGAAGTAACATTAACACTCTGTCGGAAGGAGTATAAATCTGAATGTCGTTGCAAACTGAATCGACATTAGCTTGCAGATTTTTAAACGAAAGCATTACCCCCTTTGCACTGCCGGTAGTTCCACTCGTATATATTATTACTGCGGTAGATTCAGGATTTGTACCAAACTCAAGTTCTTCTGAACCATTTTTTGACTGAGGAGCTTGATTATCAAGAATAATAATTTCCGGTGTATAATCACACGCGGAAAGAGCTTCATCAACTATTGATTTTCGAGAAGACGAACAAAAAATAACTGAAGGTCTACAATCATTAATTATATATTGAACATCTTCCGCTACCGATAAAAAATCTACAGGTACCGGTATAAGACCGGCTTTCCAAGTACCGAGAAAAGCATAGACCCACTCTTCACGATTTTCACTAAAAATAAGGACTCTCCCCTTTTTAAATTGTAAATATTCAGAAAAATCATGTGTTTTTTGAATTAAATCACCATAACTTATACTCTTTTCTCCAACACGCAAAGCAAGTTTACTACTCGTCTGTAATTTCATCCTTTATAAATTTTAACCGTACAAAAATAATTTTTTTTGTATTAATAAAAATACTTTATAAAAAACTATTCTTAAGATAATTTAATACCATACAAGAACAACATAATAATATTCTTTAGAAATAAAATTACCTCAATCATTTAGACCGAAAAAAATATCATAGCTTACAAAAATGCAATCGACAATTGTTTTTGAGTAAAACAATCAAAATATATAATACGAAGATTTAACCCATCTTGAACATTTTATCTCAAAAATTAAAAAAAAAAATCATTACACTCTCATATTATGAGAGTTGCATTTTTTAATAACAATTTGGGGTAAAATTACGATATTATTTACATATCCATTTTTAGCAACAATCTCTTGCACTACTATATAAACAATCTTCAAGTCTAAAAACTATTCAATCGAAAAAAAACACATAATCTCCTTAGACAATAAAAGCCCACATTTTACCGTGAGCTTCTGCGGAAGGAGGGGGATTCGAACCCCCGGTACGATTACTCGTACGTCAGTTTAGCAAACTGGTGGTTTAAGCCACTCACCCATCCTTCCTATTTTCCTGCAAACATAAATATTTAAAATGAATTTTGAAAGAAGAATATAAAACTTTTTCTTTTATTTTTCGAGCACAACAGAAAGTCCACTTTCTATCAGTTTCTCTTTCATTGGTTTAAGCTCTGAAAAACTTCCTTGTTTTATATCACATTTTCCGGTATAATGAACAATATATGCACACTGTTCGGCTTGTATGCTGTCATGATTACAAACTGAAACCAAACAATCAATTACATGATTGAACGTATTGTAATCATCATTATACAACAACATGGTGTAATTATCAGACTTCCTTTCAATAGTGCAACTATTTTCTCCGGGAAGTCCTTGCGTATTATCCGTTTTACTCATAATTTTTTAGCAAAATTAATTATATGAAAAATACATTTATTGTTTCACAATTTTTCGCGTCACAACTGTTCCATCAATCAATTGCACACTAACTAAATAAAAGCCACTTGCAAAATAAGATGAGGGAACAGAAACTTGTGATTGATTAACATCATCAACAACAGTTATTAAATTGCCGATAGTGTTATACACACTCACTTTTTGAATTTCAACATTTGATGAAATGGTAAAAGAATTATTAAAGGTAGATGGAAAAACCGAAACTTCTTGTTTTTTCACCGTTTCTACGGCATCAATATCATTCGGAATTTCTTCTGATTTAATTTCAATAGGAAAGCGTTTAATAGATCCGTGCGATTGTACATTCAACACCGTGTCTAATTCATACACAAGGTTATTTTGAGAATCCCAAAATTTAATTACAGCAGCTTCACCGAGAGAGTCAACATGAATAACAGCAGAGACAAACGAAGTATCGTTAACTTCAAATACCTTTGTCAACATACGACATTCTCCATTTACAAAAACACCAACCTTGTCTGTATTTTGAGCATTCTCACCATTTACCGTTACAATACCGGTAAACACCGACGAAGTTGTATAATTCACTCGTTGCCAATCGGGTTGAGCATATAACTGAACTGAAAGCAACACAGCTGCCCATGTATAAAATAAAATATGTGTAAATTTTTTCATAGCTTTACAATTTTAATAATAAATTCAAATATACTATTTTTCTATAACACTTCCAAATACCTTTTGAATAATATCAACCGTCCAATTATACGGATTGTTTCGGATTTTCTTTTCTTCCTCTCCTACCTTAACAAACAGACCATCTAATGCTTTTTCTGTTGCATAATCACCAATACTCTCTTCTTGAATTCTATTGACAGTATACCCTGAATTTTGATAGGCCAAATTTGTATAATAATTACCCTCAATTGTATTTAATGCTGTGTTTATACTATTTCGCAAAGTAGACCATGCTTGGTTTGCAGAAAAACCGAGTCCTAAATTTTTATTTAATTGAACATCTATTTTAGGTGAATATATCCCTTTAAGAGGGGTTTGTGTAATGCTTTGAAAATAATGAGTTGCTGCTATCGAATCAAAACCATTAAATTTAAGTTCCTGAGCAGGATTCTCACCATTTAAAATCTTCCACCCATCGTCAATTGAAAGCGAATCAATAGCACTTAAAAAAATCGGCTTCGCTTCTTTTGCCGATTCTTCTGCTGCTCTATTAATCGATGCTACAACATCTTCAAATTTATCATCAAAATCAAAATATGATGATAGGGTCGGCACTTCTGCTGTAAGAGTGTTAATTTGTTGGCGAACAGTTTCAGCTTCCTCTGGTAATGGGATTTTTAGCCGAGAATTTCCATAATAACCGTCTCTAACAGACAAAACATTGGTTGCTGTATCGGTACCGATTTCTAAAGCTTTTTTAAGACCTTCAACAACCTCTGCTGTAGACAAACCATCTCCGGAATCAATATCAAGCATTTCACATGAAGAAATATGAAAAACTGAAATGATTGTCGCTAAAAATAAAGTAATTTTGTGTTTCATTTGAATATAATTTTTATAAATATAAATATTTTTTCATAACTATCAAACTTCGAGCCATTTTATTATATGACAACTTTATCAACAAAATACTCTTCATGCATCGATTATTTTTTATCTGTTAATCCGCATCCGACAACAGAATTACACTTCACCTCTCCTTTTGAGCTTCTCGTAGCGGTTATTCTTTCTGCACAATGTACAGACAAGCGGGTAAATCAAATAACCCCTGATTTATTTTCAGCATTTCCCACGCCAAAAAAAATGGCACAAACTGAAGTTGCCGAAATTTATGAATACATAAAATCATGCTCGTACCCAAACAATAAAGCGAAACATCTCCATACAATGGCTCAGGCATTGGTTGAAAGCTTTCATTCTCAGATTCCTGAATCAATTACAGATTTAGAATCACTCCCTGGTGTCGGACGAAAAACAGCAAATGTTATTGCAAACACATTATTTAATGCTCCTACAATTGCGGTAGATACTCATGTTTTTCGTGTGGCAAACAGAATTGGTTTAGTAAAAAATGCGAAAACACCTTTAGAAACCGAAAAGCAACTTCTCAAAAACACACCAAAAGCATACATTCATGAAATGCATCATTGGCTTATTTTACATGGTAGATATACCTGCATTGCCCGAAAACCAAAATGTTCTGAATGTGGATTACAAAAGGTTTGTGATTTTTTTTTGAAAAATGCCTGATTCGATATTGCGAAAAAACACTTGATATGAAATAGTAGATATCGGAATGCACAATATATGCCTATTGTCTATTGCCTATTGACAAATCCCCCCACTTTGCAACAATCTCATCAAGCAAAGCAATAGTTTCATCATAATCGGTTCTGGTAAGTAATTGTATACGGGTATCTCTAAAATTTTGAAGACCTTTAAATCCTTTTGCAAACTGACGACGCATATGGATTACGCCTTGAGGCAGTCCTTTAACCTCTACTGATTTATCCATATATTCTTTAAACTCCAGAACTTGTTCAGCCAAGGTCATAGGAGGTAATTCTGTACCGGTTTGTAAAAAATGTTTTATTTCTCTAAATATCCAAGGACAACCAATACTTGCTCGTCCGACCATAACGGCATCAACACCGTATTCATCAAACATGTGCTTTGCTTTGTGCGGACTATCTACATCTCCATTACCAATAATAGGAATAATAATACCGGGAGTATTTTTAACCTCTCCGATTAATGTCCAGTCGGCCTCTCCGGTGTACATTTGAGCACGGGTACGACCATGAATAGTTAATGCCTGTACACCGACACCCTGCAATCGTTTCGCAATATCTACAATCGGTTTACTGCTATCATCCCAACCCAAACGAGTTTTAACAGTAACAGGAACAGAAACTGCATTCACCACAGATTCAGCTATTTTTATCATTTTTGGAATATCTTGCAACAAACCTGCACCGGCTCCTTTTCCGGCAACTTTCCGTACCGGACAGCCAAAGTTAATATCAATAATATCGGGCTGTAATTCTTCGATAATACGTGCAGCTTCGGCCATAACATCGGGTTCCTTGCCATATAATTGCATTGCAAAAGGACGTTCGTATTCATAGGTCACCAACTTACGCATTGTTTTTTTTACCTGACGTACAATAGCGTCACTCGACACAAATTCGGAATACAATAAATCGGCACCGTGCTTTTTACACATATAGCGAAACGAAGGTTCACTCACATCCTCCATGGGAGCAGCAAAAACCGGATATGAATCAAAAACTATATCTCCAATTTTCATTACACATATAACGCTATAAGAGTTTAATACCTTCGTTTGTTATAACAATTTTTCTTTGTTTATATAACATTCCAATTGCCATTTTAAATTTCTTTTTACTGACACCAAATTCCGAATAAATCAATTCGGGTGCAGATGAGTCCGAAAAGGGAATAAAGCCTTCAGCACTTTGATTGAGTTTATCAAGAATATCAGCACTCAAATCGTTTGGTTCAGAAAATCCGGGTTTATACAAACTTACGTCAATTTTACCGTCTTCTCGCACCTGTTTTACATAGGCTTCTTTTACATCTCCGGGAGAAATAGATTCAAAAACCTCATTTTCAAACAATAAACCCGAAAAATTATGCTCCACCACAACTTTATATCCCAAGTCTGTTTGATTATACACAAACACCTCGACTTTATCTCCCGGTTTATACGGAGGAACAACCGGCAAAAAATATTTATCAATTTTTGCTGACGCAATAATTCTTTCAGAAACAGTATCTCGTAAAACTTTCACACAATACGAACGCCCTTCTTTCATTTTTACAGTTTGTTCCCGAAACGGGACAAACAAATCCTTCGAAAGGCCCCAATCTAAAAAAGCTCCGATAGAATTAACCTCCTTAACCTCCAAAAAAGCACATTCATCTACCTGAGATAGAGGAACTTCAGTTGTAGCAATAATTCGATCATCTGAATCAAAATAAATAAATACCGAAATTTCATCTCCTACAGCAAGTTCCGAAGCAATATATCGTTTGGGCAATAATATTTCGCCATACTCTGCACCATCAAGATACACTCCAAAATCAACATTTTTTGTTACAGGTAGTGTTTGAACTTTTCCAATTTCTATCATACAAATACTTTTCGACAAATGTACGCATTAGAATTAGATAAGTATACGCCTAAAACAAAAAAATTATATACGAAAATACGGGAAATCAATCCCCAATTCGAAACGCATAAGAAGCATATATTTTTCAATCAAAGTTGTAATTAAAAAATTCTCACGAACATGCTCCACAGCAGCAATTCCCATTCGTTCACAATCTTCATCATTCAACAACATATGTTTGGCAAAACCAATAATTCTATCAATATCAAACGGTTCTACAAGAAACCCGGTTTTTCCGTCAATAACCTGAAGGACAATACCACCGACACGACTACCAATTACGGGAGTACCTTGCCACAACGCTTCTGTAACAACAAGACCGAAGCCTTCTTTCGTAGAAACATGAATAAACACTGAAGCAAGTTTCATTAAACACCCGATATTTTCATCATTATCAGGTATATTTAATAAAGGATAAATATCCGGATCACCGTCAATTTCATCGAGTATTTCTTGATACATATGCATTCCCTCGGGGTCATCTGTTGCTGAATTACCGACAATAATTAATTGAGGATTCAATTGTTTTACCTCTGAATCCTCTTTTAATTTCTTAAAAGCATCTACAATGGTTTTTTGATTTTTATGCACATCATAACGAGAAACAGCAAGAACAATCGGTCGTTCAGCGTCTATATTATGCTCATTAAACAAATCTGCCAAAATATCCAAAGCTTCTTGTTTTGTACGCTGTCTGTTTTTTTTACACAAAGGATCAATTGCAGGAACTATTTGATACACGGGTTTTTTTATACCATCTTTCACAAATTCCTGCATCGAAAAAATTGACGCATCATAATTATTAATATATGGCAGCAAAAAATTCCAAATCATTTCGTTCGCTTCGGAAGTATCAATATGACACCGCCACACCATTTTACTCTTATAATCTCCATGTACAATCGAAGCACAGGGTTGTGGATCGTGCACAACAGTAAAATCAGACTCTAAAACATCATCCTTAAAGTTTTGTTTATTTGTTTTAATATACGTTTCAAATAAATCTTCTAAAGTAAACTCCTGATTAACCCCCTGAATAATATTATGAAAACGCTTTGTAATAGAATAAAACTGATCATTTCCTTCTATACTATACCATTTTGCATCAACACCTAAACCTTTTACAATAGGCACAATACTTTTTAGCATTTCAGCAACACCACCACCATCAAATGTTGAGTTAACATGAAACCATTTTTTATTCTCTAAGTGGTGAGCAACCTGTTGTAATCTCTCAATTTTTGGTAGTCCAATAACATCTTTATATGTCATAATATCAATTGCATCTAAAGGTTGATGTGTTTTCAAATATTTTTCACTCTCGTTATTATACATAGGTTATAATTTAGAAATTAATAAAAAAACAATTTATACTCTTTTCGTCTCATTTTCATTTCAATATGATAAAACACACCGAAAAGTAGTTTTAAAAATACATATATTTTTTAATATCACATAAAAAAAATAAGAAAAGATATTAATATTTTTGGTGGGTTCTAAAAATTTAATTTATGATTTAATGAAAATGCAGACCCCATTAACATGTTTATAAAATCATTCTAAAAGTACAATATTTTTCGCAATTAACTTCATTAAAACGTAATTTTTTCACAATAACCTAACTAATGTAATTGTTACTAAATAAATTAACCATGGTGAGAAACTAAAAGCTTCTTACTATGAGTCAATCACATAAGCTTGAGAAACAATCTGTTGAGCAGGCAAATATCATATTGTGTTCAGATGAAGGAAAATCATCGAATGATATAGCCAAATTACTGGTCAAGAGTAAACAGGTAGAATGTAAAAAGTCTTTTAGCACCTATGCGAGAATCAAACCCGCACAGACGTAATATCCATCCTGATTTAAATCTATATGTGTCAACCTTTAGTTCAACTTATTAGCACAAAAAAAGACTTCTTATTTCTAAAAAGTCTTTTAGTACCTAGGGCGGGAATCGAACCCGCACGGACGCAATGTCCACAGGATTTTAAGTCCTGCGTGTCTACCAATTCCACCACCT
>CAZLCY010000046.1:0-13794 GCA_964558075.1 uncultured Bacteroidales bacterium | reverse complement strand
AAGCATTGGTAACTCATGATGCAAATGAAAACTCATTTGGTTCTATTGGGGACACAAAACACAATCGTTACCCCGACCCGTATCAAACAGAACTAAAAAATCTCATTTCCGAGATAAAAAACATTTCGGTTGACCGGATGTTTCTCGGTAACGGAAGCGACGAAGCTATTGATTTAATTTATCGTGCTTTCTGTATTCCCGGCACAGACAATGTTATAACCTGTCCCCCAACCTACGGCATGTACAAAGTGTCTGCTCAAACACAAGATATTCAGTGTAAAGAAGTATCTCTTAATACTGATTTTGACATCGAACCGGAAAACATTCTTGCAGCAGTAGACACACACACAAAATGCATATGGCTCTGCTCGCCAAACAACCCGAGCGGAAATCTGTTGTCGTACAACAAAATAGAACACATTCTTAGTCATTTTTCGGGTATTGTAGTAATTGACGAAGCATATATTGATTTTGCAGATTCTCCGTCGTGGACAACCCGCTTAGATGAATTCCCCAACCTCATTGTATTGCAAACATTTTCAAAAGCATGGGGACTTGCTAACATTCGATTGGGAATTATGGCAGCATCACCGGAAATTATTTCGGTTATAAATGCAATAAAGTTACCATACAACATTAACGGTATAATTCAAGATTTTGCCTGGTCGCACATAAAAAAGCACCATAAAGATAAAGATGATATGGTTGCAAAAATCCTCCAAGAACGAAAAAAACTTATTCGTGAAATCGAACAAATTCCCTATATTGAAAAAATATTCCCGACCGATGCAAACTTCATTTTAGTAAAAATGAAACACGCTCGAAAGGTGTACAATTATTTGATAGAAAAAGGGATAATTGTCCGCGACAGATCGAATATACAATTTTGCGAACAAACACTTCGCATTACGGTGGGAACATCACGCGAAAACAATCTCCTAATTTCAAGCCTTAAAGAATTCAAATAATACTCTCTAAGCACTATATAACTTCATACACAAAAAATATGAGTTTATTCAATATTTCAAAAAAATCATGAAACTCATACTCTTTTTTTCGGCAAGCAATAGCTCAACATCAATCAATACTGAAGTTGTAAAATATGCAGCAAAGCTCAGCAACGAGTACAGTAAATATATAGATTTACGGGAATACGACACACATATATATTCAGCCGATTTGGAAAAGAATAATGGCGTACCCGCTCACATACACACTTTGGTGGAACAATTTCGTAACGCCGACGGGTTCATACTTGCATGCCCAGAACACAACGGAAGTTTACCCGCATTTTTCAAAAACATTATCGACTGGATATCACGCATAGAAAAAAATATATTTGGCAACAAACCGGTTTTATTACTAACAACCTCACCCGGAAAAACAGGCGGCGAAACAGTAAATAAAACATTACAGATTCTTCTTCCACGGTGGGGAGCTCAATCGGTAATAGCTCTAAAAATACCTGATTACCACTCGGTTAACACAGCAGAAGAGTATTTCTCCTCACACAGTGAACATGCAAAAATAATATACAATGCAATAGCTAAATTTGATGCTAAAGTGTAGACTTTGATGCATGAAAGCCTAAAAAAATAATGCGTACGAATTACATTCAGCAATGTAGTGAAATTTTATCAATCTAAAATATTAATACCCTGAGTTCGACGTAATTTTTATAGTTCAGAACCTAAAAAATCATATCGAACTCAGGTTAATACGCAGACTCACTAAAACTATAGATTTTTACATATTTTTCCCGAATATAAATCCCCTTGATATTCGATTGTATATATAAATACATCCTGCGGTATTTGTGAAATATCAACAGAACCATTTTCTATATTAAACGCTCCGATTCGTAACCCGGTAACTGAATAACAAGACAAAATTCCTGATACAATAACATCTGACACAAGTTTTTGTTCATTGGCATTATATACAAAAACAGACTGATCTACTGTAGAAATGCTATTTACATAAAACACATAATATTGATCGGTACATGAAAAATCAAAGTTATTTGTTGCCGTAATATCAATTGTTGTTGGCTGAGATAAATTTGAAATTACAATAATTTTCTCATCCGCCTTGTATTCAACAACTACAGAAGGATCTGATGTGTCAAATGACCATGTGATATCGTCAATAGAAGTATTATCATCAAAGAAAAAATCATGTATAAATAATGTATCACTCGTCTCATAATACGGAGCAACATGTGGTTGAGGCGGCAACTCAACAATAGGATTGTTGGCAAGAATGCGAACCGTATGAAGAGTTACAGAAATATCCTCAGCTGCAATTGTTTGCTTAGAAAGAGGTCGCACAAACACCCGCACCGACACTATTTTTGAATCATATACGGGAATAACAGCTTCTTCGGGAAAATATGATTGTTCACCTCTATCATTATTAACTCCCCACCATTCCTGAGAGTACCAATCTTCGAGCAGAAAATTTTCAAACACCACTGTGTCTATTTCTGATGAAGGATAAAGAGTATCACAAATGTGAGTATCATTATTTGTAACATGTCCGTTAACATCAATTAACTGCACCTCGAACACAACCGGTATATTAGTTTCAGCTTCAATAATAACTTTTTGATTTCCCGAAGACAAATCAATAATAGTTCCGCTCAGCTCCCAGCCATTGTAATGCCCTTGATTAAATAAAAACTCATGAAAATCGATACTAAAATAATCGGTACAGATTGTATCTTTTTTAGAACTTGTTACAGTTATTGCATTATTCTGAGAAGAAGAAAAAAAGGCACTGATACTATCACTTGAACTACTATTTATTGATGCTAAATCTGTATTTACTTCAAAAATACCTGTTTTAAAAACCGCATCATCAGCAATATTGACGGTATAATTATCCTCCATTGCTTCCCATTCCGGATAAGATTGGGCACACAATGAGATACTCAAAAACAAACTTACTACAAGTGTCGAAAATATTTTCATAATTCTGAAATTATATGATTTTATGTAAAAGTACTAAAAAAAAATTCGAATATACTTTTTTAATAAAAAAAAAGCATCGCAACTATCACCTTTTGGTAAGTGCTTTGCCATAACGATAGATAATAAACAACGTAGGAAAAATTTGCTGATTTTTATTTTCATGCATTATTTCGAGGGACCGTGCATAAATTTGAATATTCGTACCAAACTCTAAGGCTTGAATGTACATATTTTCATTACTAAACTCAAAATTTATACTTGCACCAAAAAAAACACCGGGAACGAAGGTTGTCTCATCAAGTCCGACAAGAAAAGGAGCTTTTCCAAACTTAGCAGTTGTAGAAGCATCAAAACGTTCGTACAGGTTATTCTCAACATCTACCACATAATAATATGGTTTTTCAATAGCTAAAGCAAAACCGCCAAAAGGAATATATCGTACTGCAACAGACCCTTTATCTAATTTGCTGTATTTCTCTAATTGCTTTCCGTAAGAAAACATACACGTAAATGTACTGTTGCTTTTGCCGTAGACAAGACGATTCCCGACATCGGCAGGAATTTTAATTTCTTTCGGATGATGAATACTTGCGGCTTGAAATTCAAAAATATATTTTTCGAGTGCATATTTACGGTGGGCGTATCTACCTCCAACACTAAACCCATTAGTATATGCGCCGATTGATCCGGTTATTTCATTTCCATAAAAAACACGTACATCATCTTGGAAATCACCTTGACCATGTACGTGAAATGAAAATACAAAGAATAAAAATGAAACACCGAAGTGCCATCGTATTTTTGTGTGAGAAAAAATATCTGTATTAAATATTCGATTCAACTTGCTCAATACTTGTTTCGCCCGGATATGCAGGACAAGGATCCGCAACTTTACACGCACCAACGATTGCTGCTAAACTTGCAGCGACAGCAAAAACAATCACTATTTTTTTCATCTTTTTAATTTTTTAATATTTATTGATATTCAAAAGTACATTATTTTTTTTATTAATCAAATGTTACACTTGCTATTCTGTAAAATATTTTAATTTTTTCTTTTTTTGATTACCATCTTTTATTCATTTTTTTTACAATTTTCATTCTCTTCAGTAAATAAAATGTATTTTTGTACGACAAAAAGAAATATTATGGACACGTTATTTAATCATACTTCTATACGAAAATTTTCTTCGAAACCAATTGAAGAATCAGTGCTTGAACATATTATTGAAGCTGCGGCGAGAGGTTCCAACACCGGAAATATGCAAATCTATTCTATTATTGTTACCCGCAACCAAACACTCAAAACAGAACTCTGTAAACGAGGTCATTTCGGACAAGCATCAATAGAAAATGCTCCTGTTATTATGACCTTTTGTGCTGATTTAAACAGATTTACAAAATGGTGTGAATTACGAAATGCAAAACCGGGTTACGATAATTTTTTAAGTTTTTACACGGCAACTATCGACACAACAATTGCTGCTCAAAACGCCTGTATTGCGGCAGAATCAAAAGGTTTAGGAATTTGTTATTTTGGTACGACAAATTATTGTGCAGACGAAATTATTGACATTTTACACTTACCTCAACACGTAGTGCCCGTTACCACTATTGCTTTGGGCTACCCCGATGAACAACCCGAAAAAACAGAACGATTGCCTCACAAAGCAATAGTTCATTCAGAAACATATACCGATTTCTCAAACGAAGATATTGAAAATATATATGCAGAAAAAGAAGCTATTCCGCAATATCAAGAATATGTACAAGACCATAATCTTGAAAATTTAGCTAATGTATTTACACAAATCAGGTACACTACAAAAAACAACAAAACATTTTCAAAAAAACTTCTCGAAACCCTCAAAAAACAGGGCTTTATGAACAATGATTAACAAAAATTTCAGCTATGATACAACGAAAACAATCACTTTTTTTATTACTCTCGGCTTTATTGACCGGACTAACCCTCTTATTTCCTTTTGTTGAATTTACCGCAATAGATGGAACCATTAGCATTCATGCTTTTGAAATAAACGACAACAATTCCGGTCTATTAGACGGTCCTGTTCCAATATTAACCATGGGAGTTACCATTATCATTATTGCCGTACTCTCTCTTACGAGCATATTCTTATATTCAAAACGACTAATGCAAATTCGACTCACCCGCTACTCAATAATTTTGAAATTTGCGGTAATAGCAGTGTTGGTATACTTTTCGTATATTTTGACCGAGACAGAAGTCGAATTACTATTTACACCAAAAGAAGCATCATTATTTATTGTATTAGCATTTTTGTTTGATATATTTGCAATACGAAGCATACGCAAAGACGAAGCACTTATTCGCTCTGTAGATCGTATACGATAATAATCACTACGGCATTACGTTTGTAGCATACAATTGAAAAATTAACTATTCAATTAAATATATACAATTATGAAAAAACATATAATTCTTCTTCTAAGCCTATTCATAAGCTTTCAGCTTTTTGCTCAAAAAAAACACAAAATAGACATTCAGGTTAAAGGTCTTCAAGACACAACTTTAATTCTCGGATACCATTACGGGAGTAAAAAAATGATTGCAGACACCATCTTTTTAGACAATAAGGGACGCGGAACAGTCCAGGGAGATTCTTTACTCAATCCCGGTATCTATTTGGTGTTGACACCTGAAATGAATTTTTTCGAAATAATGATTGATTCAGATCAAGTATTTAAAGTAACCACCGACACCGCCGATTTGTTTACAAATATTAAAATTGAAGGATCCGAAGAAAATGATGTTTTTCATGCTTATCAAGAAAAAAATGGTGAACTCAATAAAAAACGAAAGCCTTTAATAGAAAAATTACGCCATTATTATAATGTTGACACTACTGATTTTTCTAAAAAACAACTCATTACTCGTCATGATTCAATCCAAATTTTACGAAAAGAAATCGAAAATATAAATGAGGAACGAATTGCATACGAAGAAAACATTACGAAAAAATACCCACAATCTCTTCTTGCCTCCATACTCAACGCAATGAGCGAGTTAGAGGTTCCGGACTATCCTCGTGATGAAGAAGGTAATATTACCGATTCATTATTCAAATATAATTATTTACGAGAGCATTATTTCGACCGGGTAGATTTAGGTGATGAACGACTACTACGTACACCGGTGTACGAAATGAAAATCAATCAATATTTCGACCGAGAATTAATTCAAATCCCCGACTCTATTATTCCGGAAATTAACAGTTTACTCGACCGGATAATTGTACAGGAAAAACAAGGTTATGAGGGAAAAATGTACTACTACACTCTCCATCATTTATTTATGAAATACCAAAACCCAAAATATATGGGTTTCGATAATATTTTTGTGTATTTGATGGAACAATACTATTTAAAAAACAAAGTACCGGAACGTATCGTAAACGATACTGCATATATGACTCAAATAGAAGACCGATACAAAAAAATGTCGAAAAACAGAATCGGTGTTACTGCCCCTGATTTATTATTATATTCAAACAAAGACACATGGGTTAAACTTAATTCTATTAAAGCTGATGTTCTTGTATTATATTTTTTTGATTTAGATTGTGGACATTGCAAAAAAATTCTACCTGAATGGTTAAAGTTATATGAAAAAAACAACTTAGAAGATAAAAATGTTACAACAGTTTTTATTTATACCCAAACCGATATGGACAAATGGAAAGAATATATAATAGAACGCGGTTTAGATAAAGGTATTAATTTATTCGACCCATATCAAAACACAAATTTCAGAACTCTTTATGATATCTACAGCACTCCTGTTGCATATGTGCTCGATAAAGACAAAAAAATTGTTGCCAAACGGCTTCCTCCGGAAACTATTTTGGATGTGGTAAACCACGAATTGGGTATTAGCAAAGAATAATTTTCACATAAATATTTCATTCAAAAAAAAGGGCTTTAAAATAAAGCTCTTTTTTTTGCATAATATACACATAATAATTATTTTTATGTTGAATATTGAAATACCACAATCAATGAAAAAAATAAGTTTAACTATTGTATATAGTATCATCTTTTACAGTCTATTTAGTCAAGATTACAGCGTCTATATAAATCCTATTGCCGAAGAATGTGGCAGTTTCGAGGGAAATTATAACTACACTTACACAGACTCTTCACTTATAATTTCGGGATATACCATTACCAATTCGTGTGCTATTCCGCAAACAACTATTTCAGTAGACAAATCGTCTCAGTATCCGGAAATACTCATTAGTTTCACAGACACTTCTGAATATCTTTGTGATTGCAATTCTCCCCGCACCTGTAAATTTGAAATATTTGATGTTTTTGATACTGTTTCTATTTCAACGCTTGGCTCAGCATATTTTGTTGACACCCTTATGAGTAGAGAAATGAGCACAAAAGAGCCCTGTATAGAACCAGATACTATGTATTCAAAAACAACCGAAATAATTAGTTATCCAGCTACTGTTAATGATATTGAACGCACAAATAAACTTAATGATGAACACAAAAAGTTTAATTCTTTATCATATTTATATATAATTACTCAAAAATCAGGGAGCTACAATCCCGGGGAATGTTATATAACAATAGACACAACCACAATATTATTTGAGGCAGTCAGTGATTTTTCTCCGAAGACGAAACTCAAAAATGAAACTCATCCGGCTGACTCAACTATATGCACACGCAATTCTACATACACATTTGTTGTATGGGATTCTATATTCATGAGCTCTCCCATTTGGTACAGCGATTCGCTTCTGAACAACTACCTGCATGAAGGTAATACGCTCACAATACAGCCCGACTCTACGGGAGAATATTCATTGTTTGCTGTTCGGGAATATAATGACAGTTCATATATAACAAAAGTAACGTATTCAGTTACCGAACCCACCCCCACAACAAACATTCATGAAACAAAATCAAACAATATCCGCATATATCCGAATCCGGCAAAAGATTATGTGTATATAGAAAGTTCAGAGAAGATTGAACATATTACTATCATCAATAATGGAACTATTATTCGAAGTTGTTCCAATTCTTCAACATTATCAATACAAGACCTACCTGTCGGCATATATACATTACACATATTTACCGAAAAATCTATATATTCTGAAATGATAATAAAACAATAATTTTTTCTGTCAGACTCCCCCCACCATTTTACCGATATAATAAAAATCCTCCTGTATCTGCTAAATATGTAAGAAGAAATGACAGACCAAAGGCAAAAGCGGGAGCAATAAACCATACTGCAAATACGCGAGTTACTTGAGACTTTTTAAAGATATTGACAAAGCCCATTTTGGCAACGCCGATACCTAAAATAGCACCTACCGTAATTTGCACATCAGCAACCGGAATACCCAAATAAGATGATGAGAGAAGAATTGATGCAGAAAGAAAAGTTATTATAGCCGCTTCAATTTTTCCGAACAATACAATTTCTTTTCCGGTATTATTTACAATTTTGTGCCCAAACAACGAACTCCCTATACCAAAACTCGGTGCAATAATAAGCGTTGCAAGAATCATAATATGAACCATATGAGTATCGGCAACATTTAATTCATTTGCAGCCATTGTGGTAATCGGCCCGGTAGCATTAGCAACATTATTTGCTCCGATAGCAAATGAATTATACAATGCCATAATTAAAATAATTCCTTTTAAAATATAACTTTCATTTAATTGTTTTGAAATGGTGATTCCTGTTTTTCGAATTGGTTTATAAATATACTTGCCGATTAAAAATGCGAACATAAAAGCTGCTATTGGCGTAATAATCCATGCCGGAATAATAGTTGAATACAGCGTATCGCTGTTAAACGCACCTAAATATATAGCAGGTGCCGATACCGCAAGCACAGCTGCTTGGCTGGTTGATTGCGGCACACCTAAAAGATTGGCAAAAAAGAGAGAAAATGCCACTGATAATAAAATTATTGAAACAATAACATAGGTCATCTTATCGGGTTCGAGGATACCACGCCCTACTGTTTTTGCAGTTTCTTCACCTCCAATAATTGCACCGAGAAACACCATAATTCCAAACAAACCCGGAATAAGACTTTTCTTAATCACATCGGCACCATAGGCCGCAGAAAATGCGGCAGCTGTACCACTCCCTCCCATGTTTATAGCTAAAAACATAGCAATTATAAATGGAATAATAAACGGAATTAACATAACTAAAAATTAATAATCAAAAGCACATATGTATTCGGTATTGTATAAACGTTTAGAAACATTTTTGAACTTTAAATATATCTACTCCGTAAGCTTTTTATTTCCCGGAAAAATTGTTGGATAATTTGGCATAGCATTTTTACTCTTTCTAAAATCATATGTTTCCAAAAACGTAAACAACTCCTCTTTGGTTAAAATAGAATAATAATGAGCATTTCGTTTACACACCACCTTAAACGAAAAATCTTTTTTAATAATAATTAAGGCATCAGCATTTACAATATCAGCAACCGTTTGTGTTAATTCATAGTTATTTTCCTCAACTATATCGGCTGTACTAATTGTATCATTTTCATTAATTATAGGAATTACCCCAAGATGCAATAATTTACGAAACGTATTTTTTGCATTAAAGCTTTGTTTTTTTTCAGTCACCATATTACGAGCAAGCAACACCTGAGCAACCATTTGTGTATACTCATCAAAAATATTTTGGTATCGTTTTATCAATTCAACCTGACCAATCGCAGCAAGTGCCTGTTTTTCAGCAAGATTCTCGGGATACGACGAAAGCTTTAACTTTTCAATTCCGGATGATATTGCCCCGGCAGTAACCAAAACAATTTCCTTATTACTATTGCGAAGATTCGACAAAATCATTGCAATTGAATTGAGTTTATCTTTATCAATAATGTATGATTCATCAATCAAAACCTCTTCCTCAACATTAAATACCAGACGTAATTTTTTCATTTTCGTAATCCAATGTAAATTTTATGTAAAAATACATAAAATTTGGTGGATACAAATTTTTTACTCACGATGATTATATTCACACATAAAAAAAGACCGCACATACATGCAGTCTTCTTTAATTGAGAGAAAAAATGAAAAAACAGAGATCTTACCAAACTAATTGACAATCCTGGCTTACTTTTATTAAATATCCTTGTGACCAGTGCAATTGGTTGAGAGAATGTAATTGAGGGTCAATCGACGCATCCCAAAAACCATCGAAATCTTTTACCGTTTCCAGATATGGTAATATGCTTTCTAATGCATCCTCCACATCTGCACTTTGTTCAAGAGGATACCCGATAATATTCCATCCTGCTCGAAGAACAAGAGAACGCACATCGCAATTTACCGCCATTACCCCATCATCATATAAGAAAAATGCATCAATATTCGGCCCGCCTTCTGCAGTTGTAGACGTGAATGTTACCTCATTTATTCCGGAAGACACCGTAAGTGTTATTTCTGCTGTCTCCCAGCTTGTCCACGAAGCAGTTTGATTACCGGAAAAAACAGTTTGTTCGGTGCCATTTACCGACACGCTCATTGGTCGAGCATCACCACCGCCATTTGCATATATAATAGTAAGCGTAATTGATTGCGACGCATTAGAATAAAGTTTCCAATTAGCACTCGCCCCCAATTCATTATCGAAATTAAGATATCCATCACCAACAAAACCGGCATTCACATCTTCAAAAATACCAACAGCCTCACAAAAATCTTCCCCCTGAATCGCTGCAGTACACGGACTCACTCCGGTATTCCCGCCCGAACACACACCACAGGAATCGACAGTTGCAGTACCGTCACGGTCACCATTACAATCAACCACACAGGGATCTTTCCCGGTATTTCCGCCCACACACTCTCCACATTCATCAATATAGGCACTACCACCTTCAACCCCGTCACAATCAACACCACCAGCGACCACAATATCAGGAATCGGTGCATTTTCGACACCATCACCAAGAAAAAATCCGAGATGAGGCGGCTGATTATACGCAGACTGCTGCCACGAAATTGCATTTCGATACACAGGGTCGTGCATCAGAGTATACAATTTATGTTGCGTAGGAACAGTAGTTGTATGCAAATATAATGTTGATCCATTATTATGAAGAATAACCTCTTCGCGCCAGTCACCAATAAGGTCAGCAGAAATGTTCGGAGTAGATTTTGAACCATTACAAGAATATCCGGTTAAAGTAAATTCACGAGAAGTAGTCCCACCCGACCACTCATCTATTCTATTACTATTAAGCAATTCATCCTGCAAATCGGCATCCCAATATACCCTAAAATTCGCAGAAGATGGTTTTGAAGTCGAAATTCGTGACCCCGTTGCACTAAAAGTTCCCGAAACAGAACTCGACCATCCTTCTTGTCCTCGAACATTTGCATCAATATCACCACACATACCTCTTCCGTTATCATTACCACTGCCTGAACCCCACAACACTTGTCCGGTACGGGCATCTATCATATAATGATCCGGCTGACTGCCTCTGTTTTCACTTACTTGCCAAATTTCCAGTCCGGGTCTATCGGGATTCAAATCACCAATATGATTTGCATCGCCATGCCCGTGATCGGTTGACCACATAAAAGAACCATCATTATTTATTGCAGCCGAACCGGTATAAATTTCATCAAAGCCGTCACCGTCACCATCCGCAGCCATAATACTATGATTACCATTACCATGTGCAGCACCGCTACCGGAATTATTAGAATCAAATACCCATTTATTTGACAAAGTTTGACCATCCCAATCGAAAGCAGCTATAACCATGCGGGTATAATATCCGCGTTGAAAAACCATACTCGGCTTTATACCATCTAAATAGGCATTTGTTGCATTAAATCTATCAACCCGGTTACCATAACTATCTCCCCAATCAGACACTCTGCTGCGAGATGGCACATAATCAACCGTTGCCATTTCCTCACCGGTTTGTCCATTAAATATTGTTATATACTCAGGGCCGGATAAAATATACCCGTCACCATTTCTATAATCTTCCGAATGATTTGCAGATGAAGCAGGACCATCACTTATATAATTTCCATTTCCGTCGCACGTTCCCGGAGCAGTTTTACAAGCAACCTCAGCAAATCCATCCAAATCATAGTCCCCCACAAGATGTTGTGTATAATGGGCACCCGAACGAATATTCCGTCCAAGATCTATTATCCACAAAAAAGTACCATCTATTTTATAGGCAGCAAGATAGGTATTATCGGTATGTCCCGATTGAGAATTATCTTTTGCATTATCAGGATACCATTTTACCACCAATTCATATTGACCATCACCATCAAGGTCACCAACATTTATATCATTTGGTCGGTGACTCCCGCTTGGTCTGTTACTTAAAGGAATTTCGAGTACTTGCGACCCCCATACTGAAGCTGTTCCACCAACAGCCTGCTCTACACCGCCAACAACAGGCTTAACCGTGTAGCTTGAACTCGATGCACCCGAAACATCAACCATATTAGTTGCTCCGCTTATTGGCGAACTATTTACTTTTGTACCATTACGATAAATATTAAATGCAATATCCCTCGGATCTGTTCCAAACATTCTCCAACTCAGAAAAACACCATTATTGGTTTGGACAGCAACAAGTCCCCGATCGAGTTTTTCCATGTTTCGTTGAGCAAAAACTTCTGTGTTAAAAACCATCTGCACAAGAAAACAGACAGATAAGATGTGTAATAACCCTTTTTTCATAATATGTATATTTTAGATTAGTAAAAAAATATCGTATCAAAAAATGTTGTATATCGACATTATTGATATATGAAATCAAAGGTATTGTATATATATAATGAGCTTGTGGACAAACTTCGCAATAATGTACACTTTTTTCACACTGCCATTTTTATGTTTGCCATTGGCAACAAAAATTGAAAAAGAATTGTTGCATATTTCTATAATCATTTCATCATTTGCGATTGGAAGAATTTGTGGTAAGACAACACAAAAAAAATTAAGGTGTGTTTGTATATTATCCTTCAGAACATTTTTAAGTACGAAGGTATAATTAACCCGAACGCTTATTGTTGTGCTTTGTTGAGATATCTATAAATACTCGAATATATGAATATGCTGTAAGTTATTTTTCATGTGCCTTAAATTTTATAGAACGAACACACAGATTTTGAGGACAGATTCAAAGACAAAAAAAATAAAATAAACAGGAAAATTATTTGCAATTTAATTTTTTTTGAATAGGTTTGCATTGAGTAATACTACTTGTTAAAATTCGTATAAATACTCACAAAAACCAAAATTGTTACTGCTAAGTAACATGGCGAAGCCGTAAAATACACACAAGTTCACTTTTTTAATTCTCAAATCAGAATGCGCAACACATTCGTAAATATGATACCGAATTGGTATATCTTGTATACAAAATCGAAGTCTGAAAAAGTTGTTTTCAAAGAACTGATTATGCAAGAGTATGATGTATTTCTACCCACCATAGAAGAAATACGAATATGGAAAAACAGGCAAAAAAAAATAATTGAAAAAGTTCTGTTTCCGAGTTACCTATTTGTAAAAACGTATGAATACAAATTACCGGAAATTATACAAACACGAAATGTTGTGACATACGTGAATTGTTGCGGTAAACCTTCTGTTGTTTCAGACACAGACATTCAAAATATAAAAAAAATGATAGGCACCAAACAAGATGTATCAGCATCATCTGAATTTTTCGTAGGACAAAAAGTTCGTGTAACATCTGGTGCATTAGCAGGAAATAAAGGTATACTA
>CAZLCY010000045.1:0-13826 GCA_964558075.1 uncultured Bacteroidales bacterium | reverse complement strand
AATATTTTTTTTGAAATTAAAAGGACTCTTAGAATTTGGAAAGATTTATTTAAGTGTATTGAAATAATTTCTGAATATGTAAACGTTCCATTAAAATCAGTTTGTTTTAACCGATAATAGAGCATTTCACAATTTTCTAAAGAATAATCATCATAACTATAACCAAGAACAAAATTACTTGTTCCGGCTCCTTTAATTATGGCTAAATCTTTGAAATTAACGCCACCAACAGATTTTTGGACAGTGAAAAAATCATTATTCACCTCTGATGCCGTTTGCCAGAAAAGATGCACACTGTTATCCTCAAAAACACCACTAAAATCAATTAAAGATATAGGCAAAAGAGTTGGAATAGAACCATCTGTCACACCAAAAGCAAAAGGACTGAAAGATGTAACTGTATCGGAAATCATATACCCTGCAGAATTATTAAATTCTGTATTACCTTCAGAAGTCCATATTCCATTAGTATAATGTGCAACAACAAAAATGTCAGACACATCGTCAACTGCATCCCAGATTGGACCTTCGCTATGAAGAGATACTTTCAAATCTATTTCTCCAGAGGCAGTAATACTGTCCAAAGTCCAATAATGATTATACACTAAGGAATAAAATGTTGTATCAATATTATAGACATCAGGTGGAGTATCTAGATAAAAAGTTGCCTCCATAGTAACCATTGACTGTGGTTGAGAGATACCGATTGCTCCCCATTGAACAACACCCTCATTAACATCACCAACTGGAAAAACAAATGCGGATGTTCCAATTTTTTGAACAGATCCGTCAATAAAACTTAAACTATTTCCCCCATTTGTTAAGGAACCTTCTTTAAATATTACTTTAGATTCGGCAGAATCAGCACGAATAATACCTTTATAAAAAGTCAGAGAATCAGTAATAAAAATATCTGTCGCAGTTGACGGAACAATGTAACCACTATTTTTATTTACTGTTACATTATAAAAATCAACATCTTGTGAAGAATACAAATTCTGATCTCCGTCACCATTAAAAATAACAGTACTTGAGCTATACACAAAACCACCTGTTGGATGATTATCTAACCAATCACCTCCCAATTCCAGGTTATAAGATGCTCCGTCTATCTGAGCAGTGTTTTCCGAAGAAGCTGTATTTATAATTAAATCGCCCAAAACAGTAATATCTCCGACAAGTGTTTTATTACCAGATGAATCAATTTGTAAGGTATTATAAGCGATATATGGAGTCGTAATATCTTGATTTTCAGACCCGCAATAGTTTACAACATTGTTAGTTGCAAATGCTTTCAAAACCCCTTGCGACGAGAAAAAAGCACCTGTAACACCAACATACGCATTTTGATTGTTTATCCATACAGATGTATTGTCTTCTGCTATAATATCTGCATGAACCGTTAACGAACCATTATTAATAAGTGAAACATTTGATTCAAGATGCACATCAACATATACATGTATAGAACATGTCGAATCAATTATTTTATTACAATTGTTTATATTAAGTTCACCTCCTAAATCAACAATTACCCCTTCGCCGTCAATCATACGAGAGCACCCGTTTAAATTCAATAATCCGGCCGAATTATATGTGCCATTTACCGTAATATCTCCGGAAACTGACATATTATATCCGTTATCAATTAATGTTCCGGATGAATCAATCTGCAATTTAAATACAGATGTGTTAGATTGAAGAATAACTTCGTCATCCGGACTAATAATAACAACATCATCATCAGAAGGTACAGATGACGCAGCACCACCACCATATCCATCTATTGACCATGTAGCAGGGTCATCCCAATCACCGTCGGTGCGAGAATAATATGTTTGTGAAGTAATCTCCTGAGTTATAGATAAAATTGTATCAGAAGAAAATTGATGTGTATAAAAAATTAATTCTGCAATTCCTCCGTCCCAACCTTTATTGTTATTATTATCTTTAGCACCTTTTCCTAATAAAATACTTTCAATACCGGTTAATGGTCCCGAAACAACATTTTCTGAGGAATCATTTTCCACACCATTTATATATGAACGTAAATAATCATTATGTTTCCAGGTAATAGTTATAACCTGTCTGTCGGTTGTTTGTGTATTATTGGTGGTTTCTACCTGATAATGACCGTCATTTCCCATCAAGCCTGCTTTGATTAAATTATTTCTTCCGGTCCACCAACCATTTTTATCGTATCGTAAACACAAACCATAATCCTTTCCATCTGGAGGGTATTTCCAAAACATAAAACCATTATCTGTATTTGTCTTATCAGATTTAATAATAATAAAAATTGAAAATTCTGTTATATTATTAATACTATCTTTTACAGCAGAATTAATAAGCATATCTCCTGAAGTAAAATCAAGATATGTATATCCATTATCAATCTTTAATTCCGGTCGTTTTGAATTAATTGTATTTTCAAAAACCCAGTTATTTCCGCTTATATCTTTCCATTCATAAATTTCTTCACCAACATTTGCTGGCAAACCGGAAGCATTATATACGGCAGTATCAGCATTAAGCCATAAAATTATTTTTGACATATCAGGAATAAATTGTCCGTAAATATTTAAAGGAAATATAATAACCGACAATAATATATACCAAAAAAAAGAATAGTTATTCTTCATATTTTAAAATGTCTCTCTATCTTTTTCACTCAAAATATACGTATACTGTTTTACATATGCACAGTATATTATTTCATTAACAAAGATAATAATAAAACATTGATACACAAATATTTTAAGAAAAAAGTTGATTTATACGTATCTTCCCAATTTAACACATCTCTTGATTAATTAAAAAACAGCGTATTTTTTGTTAAAAAAAAATCTTGATTTGGAACGCAGAGATAAAGTTCCTATTGAAAAAACCATATGGGTATTTCAGGATATTTCTTTTTTCGCCTTTTTCACCATCAGGCGATAAGCAGGTAAGCAACACTTTTTTGCCGTAATTTTTTATGCCAATTTGTATTTTATTGTGTGCCCGAGCTCATCGTTTCTTTTCGGTTGCTCCTTTTTGAAAAAAATATATGCAAATTACCATCTATACAACACTAATAATGCAACCTGCTTTTTTCTATTCTTACCAAATAATGCATAGTGTGCAGGCAATTCGCTTTGCGGTGTTTTGTAAAAATATAAATACAACTGAAATTGAATCTGAAAATCAGCTGTAACCGAATATTTACATATGCCGGAGAACATATTTCCGTTATATAATATCTGTGGACTCGCATAGGCATATCTAATAGCATTTTGATAGACATATATTCGAGCATTATATGGTGCATTAAAGTGTGCGTAACGAAAATAACAAGTTGTTTTTTGAGGAATACGAAAAATGATGTCATTTCCAATATAATAACCGCGTTCACGAATACTGTCTCGGATAGACAGTCCTCCCGAAATAGTACTACGAAATTCAAAGGGGTCAAAAAATATCGACAATCGGTATTCTTGTTTTACATTTTTTACGATGGCAGCGTCTGTTTTATAAAAAAGGTGTTCAATCTGTTTTTGTTTCCGAGAATACGACGTTTTGCACCGGAAAGAATACGTATTATATTTTATATATTCCCAGGTAAGCAGACTTTCGTGTCCACGCATTGTTTCGTTTCTGAGATTTGCATATTGAGTTGCGAAACGATCGTGTGCAAATGTAATTGAATGATTCCCGCCAACATACGCCGTAACATTGGTATACACCCCTAACTCATTACCGGTTGCACTTTGCTCTGAAAAACTTTTTGAAGAAAATGATTCAAAATTATTATCATAAGACCGAAGCAATACATTCATATTTACATACGACGAAAAGATATGACTGAGACCATACACATGTGCCATACGCAATTTGTTGTCAATAGCAGTTTCTCCATATACAGAACTATTATTATGGCGATATGTACCATGAATAGATGCGTGAGAAAAATGATATTGAGCAGTATCAGTATCGCTCAATTGTTGGCGAATAAAAGCTGTGCCTATAGAGCTTTCATGCTTAGAATACGAGGTATTAATTCCCCATACGGAATGAAGAATATTATCGTTACAAATAATTTCACGTGCTGTTCGATGCAAACCGGTAGTATAAATCTTAAATGGAAAAGCATATGAAGAGTCACGGCGATATCCGTCAATTTTTTTTCGAGAGTAAAAAGGAGTAATCGCAAAATTTTGTACTGAAACGGTTGCTCCAAGACCTCGATTAAATGAAAATTGATTCGATGAACTATGTGCTTTAAGACTGTTTTGAGAATTGAACGGAGAATATCCCATAGATTTCGAAAAAAAACCACCTTGCTTGTATGCCAACCCTTGCCCGACAGTTACTTGATAATCACCCACAACAATATTCGAAAGATATGATTCTGATTGAAACTGCACATATGCCGAACTATAATCAAAACTATGTGAAAAGAGACCTTGCTGCTGCGACTCTCCCATATCATTGCGTGCAGTAAAACCCCACGAAAGCCTGTCGTATGCAGAATAGCGATAGCGATGAGTTGTTTGAAGAGCCTTCCCGGGATAGCCGAAAGCTTCTCTATATTCTGTTTCAGAAACCGGTATCCACGAATTGAGTGTTGAAAAAGAATGAGTGCCTTTTTTGGTAAGATCGAAAATTGTTGGTGTATACGTAAAAGCTTCAAATGTACAAACCGCAGCAGTTATATGTGCCGTTTGTTCGGTAAAACCCAATACATATAAAAATTCATATGCTGTACGAACAGGTTTATGTTTTTGTACATAATCGTACAAACTTTTTCTTTGGAATTCCGATAAAAAAAAGAGTTGCGAATATTCAGAAAATGGGGCAGTATTAATGGGAAATTTATGTTCGTACAGAGTCTCAACCTCACTCATTTCTTCTTCAGAAAGCGGGTAATTCATATTTGATATCAACAAATCCGATTCGGTTTGACAAAAAACCTTGTTTGCTATCACACTTTGTAATATAACAAACCAAAAAATAAAACGTTTCAGTGTGCGACTGTTTTTTTTGTTTTTACAAATATATTAATTTGTTTTCACATAACGAGAAATCAAAATACTTTTTTTGCTCTACCCTGTAATTATCAACATTATAACATCAAATTTTCGCAATTAAAAATCACCACTTGGAAAAATAAAAATAGTCTCCGAAGTTTGCTATTTACATCGCCCCATAGATGAAAAGGTAAATGCACACATGAAATGATGTTTGAGGGATAAGTCTTGATTTAAGTAGTTTCCGCATGGGAAACTTCAAAGAAAAGACTTCCGAAGGCTTATAAATTGGGAGTTTACTTGTGTAAATGACTAATTAATAAATCGAGAATAACACAATATTTGGAATTTTCGGGCAGAAACTATCTATGTGTTGCAATTTTATTAATATCATTATCATAATTCGCAAAAAAACCACACTACAATATTTTGCATCAGTTTAAGATTATTAAAAAAAATAAATTACTTTTGGTAAAAATTGATTGAGAAAATATCTGGAATATGTTACATCAGAAGCTGCAATTAAAATTGCAACAAAAATTGTCGCCTCAGCAAATTCAAGTAATAAAATTGCTTGAGGTTCCTTCTATGCTTTTAGAACAGAGAATAAAACAAGAAATTGAAGAAAACCCGGCATTAGAAGTTGACAACGATACGTATGAGTCTGACAGTCAAGAACAAAATGAATCCGACAATTCTGATGAATTTTCTATTGATGATTATTTTAATGAAGATGAATACAATAGCTATAAATATAAAACTAATAATAATTCATCAAATCAGGACAATAAAGAAATACCCTTCTCTCAAGCGGATTCATTTAAAGAATTCTTATTTTCACAACTGGGTTTACAAGATCTTGACGAACATCAAATGGTGCTTGCCGATTTTTTAATTGGTAATATTGATGAAGACGGTTATTTACGTCGCGACTTAGAAAGTATTGCTGACGATATTTTATTTACCCAAAATGTTTCGGTACATGTCGACGAATTAGAAACTGTACTTTCCGTAATTCAAAGTCTCGACCCTCCGGGTGTAGCTGCACGATCTTTACAAGAATGTTTGTTACTTCAGATTAAAAGAAAAGAAAAGACCGCATCAATAATCACTGCAACTTATATTCTTCGCAACTATTATGATGATTTCGTAAAAAAACATTACGATAAAATTATACAGAAATTAGATATTGAAGAAGAGCATTTAAAAAATGCAATTGATGTTATTATTAAACTTAACCCGAAACCCGGAGGTGAAATTGCCGATCAATACAGCAAATCATCAAGCTACGCAATAATTCCCGATTTTATTCTCGAAGAACAAGATGGTGAATTTTCTATTCAATTGCATTCAAAAAATTCGCCAGATATTCGTGTCAACAAAACATACGGATATATGTTGCAAGACTTGAAAAACAAAAAAGTACATTCGAAGCAACACAAAGAAGCAATACAGTTTGTAAAACAAAAACTGGACTCTGCAAAATGGTTTATTGATGCTATTCAGCAAAGGTATGAAACCTTACTTGGAACAATGTATGAAATTTTTGAATATCAAAAAGAGTTTTTTATAAGTGGCGATGAAGCTAAATTGAAACCAATGATTTTAAAAGATATTGCAGACCGAACCGGACTGGATATCTCAACTATTTCTCGGGTAGCAAATAGCAAATACATACAAACACCATATGGTATTTTTGCCTTAAAATATTTTTTCTCCGAAGGACTTCAAAACGAATCGGGCGATGAGGTTTCATCACGCGAAATAAAAAGTATTTTACAAGACGTTATCTCGCAAGAAGACAAGAAAAAACCATATACCGATGAAAAACTTTCAGCAGTATTAAAAGAAAAAGGCTATATACTCGCTCGGAGAACAGTGGCAAAATATCGCGAGCAACTCGGCATTCCGGTAGGACGTCTTCGTAAAGAATTATAATAAAATCTGTTGAATAATACGATCGAGACAAACAACTAAAATAATCATATGCGATTTTCTTTTTCATCTCTCCTTTCTTGGATTATTTCAATTATTTTTCATCCGATAGCATATGTTAGTTTTGCTGCATTTTTGCTATTGAATGTGTTACCCGAATTCGCCTACCTCCACGACGAAGTAAAATATATGTATCTTTACCGTGTTGTTCTCTTAACATACGTTTTCCCTATTGCTGCAATCCCCCTGTATCTTTTACTCTCACGACTGTTCCGACTCAAACGCGACCCATATCATACCCGGATTTTTTTATTAATACTCACCTCCTTTATGTACGTGTTTGCCTATAATATTCTCAAACAATATATGGTATTCTCCTACATTAATGTATTTCTTTTGTTATCGGCAATACTCCTGTTTATCAGCCTTATTATTACCTATTTTTGGAGAATCAGTTTGCATATGATTGGTGCAGGAGCCTTTTTTGGACTTTTCCTCACACTCCTGTTTTTTAGAGATATGTATTTGTTTACCTATATTATATTCTCTGCCCTTATATGTGGTTTTGTCGGTTTTGCCCGACTCTATCTCAAAGCCCACAATCAATCACAAATATATGTAGGTTTTTCCGTCGGATTGTCGGTTTCCGTACTGTTTTATTTCTTTTTGTTTTTAACATAAAACAAATTATAAAATCCACACAATCCCTTGCAATCATTGAGCATAGACCAATATCAAATCAGGTCAAATTCCTAATTCGTATTTTTTCTGTTTTTCACATAAATCAATTTATTTGATTTGCTTTTGGGATTGTCTCTCTGTTCTATTTCAAATTTCCCAAGAGAGTTTATGAGAGGTGTAAGTTTCTGGAAGCCATAGTTTCTCGGATCAAAATTAGGCTGTTTTTTCTGCAACAAGCCGCCAACATCTCCTAAGAAAGCCCAACCATCATCATCAGACAAGTCGGTAATAGTGGTGGCAATTAATTTTATCTCCTTGGGTGTTATTGTATCAAAGGATTCTTTGTCTACCCCTTTTTCATCCTCTGACTCTTTTTCTTTTGATTTTGCTTTTAGAATCTCCACATAAATAAACTTATCGCATGCGACTATAAATGGATTCGGTGTTTTTTTCTCCCCTATCCCGATAACTTGCATACCAGCTTCACGAAGGCGCGTGGCCAAACGAGTAAAATCGCTATCGCTCGACACAACACAAAACCCATTTACTTTGCCGGAATATAAAATATCCATGGCATCAATTATCATTGCCGAATCAGTTGCATTTTTACCGGTAGTATAGCCATACTGTTGAATAGGTGTAATTGCATTTTCGAGCAAAATATTTTTCCACTTCGACAAATGAGGTTTTGTCCAGTCTCCATATATTCTTTTTATAGTAGGATTACCGTATTTCGCAATCTCTTCCATCATTTCTTTTACATAGGCCGATGGTATATTATCACCATCTATAAGCACTGCTAAATTCATATTCATAGAACGTTTCTTAATTATTATTCATAAGTTTCATAAAAAATATACCCGTCCCACATAACCAAAGAACGGTATAAAATTCTGATTATATGATTCTTAATATTTTATATAATTTTTCACACTCATATTAGTTAAATAATTATCCTTAAGAATAAAAGAAGCTTTCTGCTCACTTATTTCGATAAAAGGAAAACATACACAAAGATAATTTAAAAAGATAATTTACAGCATTATATGAAAAATTGTTTTTCTAAGCGTTCTGAACTCAAAAATTATATCGAACTCACGTAATTAAAAATAATATTTAAAATAGTATCTCAAATAAATTTGGTGTTGATAATAAAAGGGGTAACTTTGCAATGATTTTGTATTTGAAAAATACGTGTAATTAAACATACAAAATTTTTCAGCGTTTCTTTTTCTTATTCATTATCTATATAATGTAGCATACGGCTTATAAGAGTAGATTAAATCTATTTCCACCGGGATTGATACACAGTAAAAATACAACTCAAAAAATGAGTTTAAACAAAAAAATATGAATATATACGTAGGTAATCTTGACTATAAAGTTGATGAAAACGATTTAACAGGTGTTTTTGAGAAATTTGGTACAGTAGTAGATGCAAAAATCATTACAGACAAATACAGTGGCAGAAGCAAAGGTTTCGGTTTTGTTGAAATGAGTAATGATGCCGAGGCACAAACGGCAATTGAAGAATTACATGACTCAACATTAGGAAGCAGACAACTGACCGTTAATGAAGCTCGTACAGCAAAAAGAGACTAATAATTTCAGAAAAAGTCACGTACGGTATAAACCAAAAAAAATTGCTGTATCTAAATACGAGACGAAAATAAAGAAATTGTTTTTGATATAAACAAAGTGATAAAAGATTGATAGCTGTTAATGTTACATAAAAAAATGAACCCTCTTCACATAGGAGATTTATCAATACCGATTCCAATTATTCAAGGAGGAATGGGAATTGGTATTTCGTTATCAAGCCTCGCATCGGCTGTAGCAAATGCTGGTGGCATTGGTGTTATTTCAACTGTAGGTATTGGATTAATTCATAGCACTTCACAAAAAGATTACCGTTTAAATAACACAAACGGTGTTATAAAAGAAATTCGAAGAGCTCGTAAACTTTCGTCCGGAATAATCGGAGTCAATATCATGACTGTTCTTTCGAATTACGAAGATTTGGTAAAAACTTCAATTGCCGAAGGAATTGATATTATTTTTTCGGGAGCAGGATTACCCCTTAATCTTCCAAAATACAAAACAGAAAATTGCAACACAAAGCTTGTGCCTATTGTATCGTCTGGAAGAGCTGCTCAAATAATTGCAAAAAAATGGATACAACAATTCGATTACATTCCCGACGCTTTTGTGGTTGAAGGACCAAAAGCCGGTGGTCATCTTGGTTTTAGTATTGATGATTTAAAAGATGATTCTATAAATCTTTCTGATTTACTTGCTGACGTGCTCAAAGTAACCGAAAAACTTGAAACTGAGTATAACCGAAAAATTCCGGTTATCGTTGCAGGAGGTATAATGACGGGTTCCGATATTTTTGAAATGATGGAAAAAGGAGCGTCTGCTGTTCAATTAGGAAGCCGTTTTATTGCAACAAAAGAATGCGATGCATCCGAAAAGTTTAAGCAGGCTGTTATTGATGTTGAAAAAGACAGTATTAAAATTATTAAAAGCCCTGTGGGACTCCCCGGACGTGCAATTACAAATGATTTTCTTACTACATCTAAAACACAAGGAAGACTCAGTAAACAATGCAAATTTCATTGCATAACATCATGCGACCCCAAAACGACAGAGTATTGCATTGCTGATGCATTGCTTTCTGCATACGAAGGCAATTTCGAAAACGGATTTGTTTTTTGTGGTGCAGAAGCATATAGGATAAAATCAATGACAACTGTTCCTGAATTATTTGAAGAATTAATCACAGACTACCATGCCGCATTAGAACGTAAGGGGGGTAATTAATGCGACAGTTAAGAATAACTCAGCAAATAACCCACCGCAATGAAGATTCCGTGAAACTCTATTTTCACGAAATTAACCGATATCCAATGATAAGTGTTGAGGAAGAAATTGATCTTTCAACACGTATTCATAAAGGTGACCAAAAGGCATTGCAAAAAATGGTTGAGTCTAATTTACGCTTTGTTATTTCTGTTGCAAAACAATACCAAAATCTTGGATTGTCATTTCCTGATTTAATAAACGAAGGTAATGTTGGTCTCGTAAAAGCTGCGGGGAGATTCGATGCAACGAGAGGATTCAAATTTATATCATATGCTGTATGGTGGATTCGACAAACAATTTTGCAGGCAATTGCAGAACAAACACGAATAGTTCGCCTTCCACTCAATCAACTTGCTTCTATCAATAAAATTGCACGAGCTATCCCTTATTTGGAACAACAAAACGAACGAGAACCTACAAATAAAGAAATAGCAGACTATCTGAAAATAAATGAAGATGTTGTTGCGGATAATAATTCGCGAAAACAAAGACAAATTTCATTTGATAAACCTTTAAGTCACGATGACGGAAACGATTTTACCTTATATGATATACTCGAAAAAGAAAGTTTTCCGTCACCGGACAATAGTTTACTTTCAGAATCATTACGAATAGATTTATCGCAGGCTTTACGTAAGTTAAGCTCACGAGAATCAAAGATTTTATCATTATTCTTTGGTATAAATAATAATAAAGTACATAATCTTCATGAAATAGCAGGATTATTACAGATGTCGAGTGAGCGTGTTCGACAACTTAAAAGTGCGGCTTTATTTAAAATGAGAAAATTACTCGCAGGGAAAACATTTTTCCTTGACAATTTCTAACATAATATATTTTTTTAAATGGGAAAAAACAAAGAAAGTTTCGGAAAAAAAGAAGTTCGAAATAAACAAGAGAAAAAGAGAAAAGAAAAAGAGAAAAAAAGATTAGAGAAAAAGGAACAAAGTAAAAACAGTTTTGATGATATGATAGCATGGGTTGACGAAAACGGAAATCTCAGCTCAACACAGCCGGACATGTCAAACAAAGAAGAAATTGATGTCAATAGCATTGAAGTGAGCATTCCAAAAGCTGAACTACGAGACAAAAACACTGTTTACGAAGGAAAATTAACAATTTATGATGACTCTAAAGGATATGGTTTTATCAAATGTTCGTCTCTCCAAGATTCAGTTTTTGTTCATATAAACGATTCAACAGGAGCTTTAGCTGTAGGTGCTTCAGTGAAATTTGAAATTGAAGAAAGCGTAAAAGGAATGAAAGCAGTCAACGTAATCGTTTTATAAGACTTGTCAGCTTTTTTCGATTAGCTATTTCGACAGAACTTTATGGTCTGTTACTGAATTTTCAATTCCTATTTACATAAAAAACAGTTGCTGTTTCGGAATGTGATTTTTTTTTGTACATTTCGCATATTAAAATATTTACGTTATTGTATGAATGAACATACCTTACATACCGAAATAGCACATCTCAAACAAGAGCTCGAACTCCTACAACAATCATATAAGGATTTACAGACTAAATATACTCAAGCTCAAGAAACTATTGCCAAATTGCAAGGCAAAGATGGGGTCATTAACTCAAGCGGAGTATCCCACAATAAGCGATTCAAAATGGTTACCGTAATGTTCGCTCATATTGTGGGTTTTCAAAAACTTGAACATGTAGATGACCCCGAAAAAAATGTTGACGAATTAGATTCCTTATACATAGAATTAGACTCTATTCTTGAAAAATACAACATAAAAAAAATAAAATCTCTCGGCGACACATATATGTACGCCGGTGGAATACCAAAAAAAAATAAAACAAACCCAATTGAAGTAGTACGTGCTGCTATGGAAATATTGCGATTTTTTGAGAACAAACAAAAACATGAAGGCAAAATTTGGGACATCTGTTTGGGCATTCATACCGGGCCCGTTCAAGCAAGCATTTCAGGGAAAAAGAAAAATATTTACGAACTCAAAGGCGATGCTGTTAATATAGCATCTCGTATTGAAGCATATTCTAATCCGGGAAAACTCATTCTGTCGGAAATGACCTACGAGTTTGTTCGTGATTTTTTTATTTGTGATAAAATTGGTGAAATGCCGGTAAAATACACCGGAGTAATTACTATGTATGAACTTATCGGTTTCAAACCTAAATACAGCGACGATGATTTACTGTGGTTTCCTAATGACCGCTTCCATATAAAATTTGGTCACGTTCGTTTTTTTGATCTGGAAGAATATGTCTTAAACCGCTTAGAAAAAGAACTTCCGAATTATTTAACCTACCACAACGTAAAGCATACTATGGATGTGCTTATTGGTGTAGAAGTTATTGGCACAGCAGAACAAGTATCAAGTTCGGATATGCTTTTACTCAAAACAGCTGCTTTATTTCACGACATGGGGCATATTGTACAGGCAAAAAATCATGAAAATATTAGTTGTGATTTTGCTCATTCTATTCTTCCTCATTACGATTATACACCCAAACAAATCAACACAATTTGTGAAATAATAATGGCAACACAATTACCGCCACAACCTCAAAATTTACTCGAAGAAATTATGTGCGATGCCGATTTGGATTATCTCGGTCGTTCAGATTTTATTCCGGTATCCGACACATTATACGATGAATTGTTTTCGCAAAAAATAATACGTGATAAAAATGAATGGAACAAATTGCAAATTAAATTTATTTCGGGACATCACTATTTCACCAATTTTGCAAAAAACAATCGTGAAGTAAACAAACAAAAGCAAATTAGTCGTCTTAGACGCATTATAACAGATTGAGCTATGAAAACACCACCATCTCAAAACCCGCAAGACGTGGTTTTAAGTCTTGTTGATAAAATATTACAGGCAGGAAATCGTGCTCACACCTTACCTCTGGACACTATGCTTGAAACACTGCAAACTATTATTCAAAAATTTCCTCAGTTACTGTGGTCTCACCCTCATATTTGGAAACTGGCAAAAGCATACGCAGTAATGTATCATTACGACGTTCGTGAAAATGAAGATGAAAATATCATGTTAATTGAACATGCCTACATTTTTGCTCAACGAGTAATTGATATGTATGAAAAAGGGGACTCACCCGAAGTTTCACGTGAAGATTATTTTACAGCTCTGCATACTCAGGTAATGTTACTCACCACTTGTGGAGACTGTTATATACCCGAACTCACCAATTTATACACACAACAAGAAACCGAATCTCAGTCCGAATCTTACACGATTGCACGACAACTTTCGTATACCATGCTCGAATATATTCAATATGCTATTATTGACAAAATTACAGAACAATTTGATGGCTTAGGAAATG
>CAZLCY010000044.1:0-13892 GCA_964558075.1 uncultured Bacteroidales bacterium | reverse complement strand
CATAATCACCAAATGTAATTGATGATAAACTTCTACAATTTTCAAAAGCAGAATCACCTATTTTAATTACTGAGAATGGAATGATTATTTCTTGTAAATATTTACATTCAGCCACCGCTTTATATCCAATTTTTTCGAGATTCTTTGGTAGAATAAGTGTGTCTATTAAATAACAGTTTTCTATTGCAAAATGAGGTAAATCTGTATTTGATGCGGAATATAAATCAATGTATGTGATTGACCGATATGCTTTACGTATATTATCAAATCCTTCTTCTGAAAGTTCGCCGTTTGCTATAATTAATTTTTGTAATTTTGGAATTGTATCAAATGGAATTCGATTTGAATTTATAATATTTGCCGGTATTTCAGCATATTCAATATTTCCTAAATATACTTTAAATGATGCTGTACCTGAATAAACTATTTTATTTAAACTATCACAATTTTTAACAATATCATTCCCAATACTCGTAACAGAATTAGGAATGGAAATAGAGGTTAATCCTGTGCAACTACTAAAAGCCGATTTTCCAATACTTGTAACAGATTTAGGAATGGTAATAGAGGTTAATCCTGAACAACCATAAAATGCAAATTCTCCAATACTTGTAACAGAATTAGGAATTTCAAGAGATGTTAAACTCGAACAATCAGAAAATGCCCCATACTTAATAGTTGTAACAGAATTCGGGATATTAATAGAAGTTAATCCTGTGCAACTACTAAAAGCTCTTTCACCAATTTCTGTAACAGAATTAGGAATAGTAATTGAGGTTAGGTTAGAAAGATTATTACATAATGTAGTAGGGATGTATTCAACGTTATTTCCAATAATAAAAGATGTAACTGAATTTTGGAAAATGTTGGTAAAAAGAGATGACCGTATTGCATTGTAATTCACTGTGGTTAATCCTGTGCAATTATAAAATGCATAAGGATCAATACGTGTGACAGATTCAGGAATGGTAATAGAGGTTAATCCTGTGCAATTAAGAAAAGCTCTTTCATTAATTTTTGTAACAGAATTTGGGATAGTAATAGAGGTTAAGTTTGAAAGACCATAGCATAAGTTATAAGGTATAGATTCCACTTCATTTCCAATATTAAATGAGTTAATTGAATTTGGGAAAAATTGATAATTCATATCATAATAAGAGCTAGAAGCATTAATCGCATTATAATTTACTGTAGTTAATTCTGTGCAAGTAGAAAAAGCATTAACACCAATATTTGTGACAAATTTAGGAATGGTAATGGAGGTTAAACCTGAACAACCGTCAAATGCTTCATACCCAATACTTGTAACAGATTCAGGAATGGTAATTGAGGTTAAGTTTGAGAGATTTCGACATACGTTTGCAGGTAAAAATTCCACTTCATTCCCAATAATAAATGATGTAACTGAATTTGGAAAAAGTTCCGGAATAGAATAGTCAGGATTTGCATGAACTGCATGAATTGCATTATAGTTAACCGTAGTTAATCCTGTACATCCTCTAAACGCATTGGGCTCAATACTTATGACAGAATTAGGAATAGTAATCGAGGTTAAGTTTGAAAGACCATAACATAATGAGGGAGGGATATATTCTACTTCATTTCCTATAACAAACGATGTTACAGAATTTGGGAAATGTGATGAAGAGAGAAGACCAGCAATACTCGTATTAATTGCATTATAATGTACTGTTGTCAGTCCAGAGCATCCGTTAAATACATTGGCATGAATTGTAGTAACAGACTTAGGAATTTCAAGAGATGTTAAACTCGAACAATCAGAAAATGCCCCATACTCAATAGTTGTAACAGAATTAGGAATGGTAATAGAGGTTAATTCTATACAGCCAGAAAAAGCCTCATACCCAATATTTGTAACAGAATATGCTTGACTATTGTAGGTTGCTTGTTCCGGTATAATTATATCTCCTGAATAAGAATACCCATTTCTACTTACTTCAACAGTATACTCTTGTGTCGAGGTAACAGTATATTGTAATCCATCAAATTCAAATGTTTGCCCCAAGGTAATAATACTTGTGCATAGTAAAAGAGTTAAGATTAAAAGTTTTTTCATTTTAAATTTGTTTTATAAGTTGCTCTGATTATAGTTCAAAGGTAAAAAAATAAATACTTTTTTTGATAAAATAATTGAAAAATAATGCAACATACAATTTCATACAACAAACAACAATAAAGGTATATGCTTACCAAGTCTTTGTTTTATATAATCAACAGCTATCGCTAACCGGTAATTAATTTCGGGTGTTGAGAAGAAAAATGACCTACTTTGTGCTTGAGAGGAATCTAGTATTTGGAGTTTTTGGGTAGAGGTTACTTACATACAGTAGATATTTCTATTATTCTAAAATGAATACCACTCACCAATATGTAGTTCTATTAATTGCGTATGCAAACTATCTTTTTGTAATGACGATTTTAGTCTTTGTATCGGTTCACCCATTGGCTCATCAGACAAATCAAATGTGCCATAATGAATGGGGACAATATATTGTGCGTGTAAATCCTGCATTGCACGAACAGCCTCTTCGGGTGTCATGTGAGATTCAGACATGAGATTTTGAGGAGCATACGCACCAATAGGCAATATACAATAATCAACTGGTCCAAACATATCGTATACTTCTGTAAAGAAAGCATCATACCCCGTATCTCCTGCAAAGAATATTGTAATATCTTCACCTTGAATTACAAAACTCCCCCAAAGTCGGGTATTGAAATCGAACAAACGGCGACGTCCCCAATGTTTACTCGGCACAAAAAATATACGAATATCCTCATCAATATTATATTCCTGATACCAGCCTGCTTCTTGAATATGCAGATTATTGTATTTTTTTGCAGTAAATAATGAAGACGTATTAAGTGGTGCAAGTAATTCAATAGGAGGATTGTGTGAACAAAGTGCATCTATAGATTTCTTATCAAGATGGTCACGATGATCATGAGAAAGAAGAATATAATCTAGATTTGTTAAGGAATCGGCAATGCAAGGTGTACCTACTTTACGTTGAGCAAAAGGAATATTTCCCAAAACAGGATCAGTTATAAGACAGACACCTCCAATAGTTATTATGCAGGTAGAATGACCAAACCATGCGATTCCATCAGATTGAGTGTATTGAATTTGGGAAAGCCCCGTCACGTGCAGGGTATGATTTTCCTGTTTTTTTTCATGAGACTGCGGATTTTTACTCAATTTCCATTGTATTACCTCCCAAAAAGGAGGGCTTGCAGGCATACTATCCTGAGAAAATCTATTATCTATCTTATAATTCCCCTTCCAACCCTGCTTTACAATTGGCAACTGCGAATTAGAAACACGATTCAAAGCACTTTTGTTTGACGAACACGCATTACAGGACATAATAATAAAAAGAAGAATTTTATAAACCATTAGGAATTAAATTACATACTATATTTTCGATTAAAAATTATAGGTAAATTTTGCCTGAACCCGATTGTTATGGGAATAAGCGGAGAAAAAACCATTTTTCTCCGCTTCACCTCCCAATACATCAACATGAAGTGTTGCATTTAATCCATCAGCAATATTGTATGTTATACCGGGCTGAATATAATAGTCTTGATAATCAATAGAATACATACCTTGAAAAACTATATCGAAATTCTTATTCGTTTGAAATTCAAATCGAGTCATAATATTCTTCTGAAAGAGATGATTAAAATTCTTATTTGAATATTCAATACCTTTTTGCGAAATTTCCTGTATCCATTGAATATTCATGAGGAGACTATTAGTACCTATCAGATTGCCAAATAATCTCTCCATGCCAACAACATATTGAAAATAAGGATTATCTACCGGGATGTCCTGTGGTATAAATAAACCGCCTTCAGCTCGGAGAATATATTTTTGTAATGCCACAACAATATTTAATGACAGAATCTGATGCCGATAATAATTAGGTTGAATATTCAACAGAACATTTTCCATTGTAATAGTATCAATGGTTGTTTGAACTTCAGGGACGACATTATATCCCGAATAATATGCCGCAGACACATCAACCAAACTAAAACGTTTATCAACTTTTAATGCAAAACTACCATGTTCAATTTTATCGGGAGGCATAATAGATGATTCTAATGAGTATTGTGCTGGCATGAGATTTCCTTCAATCGGAATATGAGAAGGCAAATTCATACGCCATCGGGAATATTGATTCGGTAAAATGCTCGGTGTAAACAAAGGTGACACCATTCCGTGTATTGTCCATGAATCTTTGTGCCACTGCGAATACAGGGCAAATATGCCTATATATTCATCCTCCGTATCTAAAATATCGGAATAATCAAGAGGAGCAAAAGCCCTCATCGGACTAAAACCATCACCAATCCCCCATTGAATTACTTGTTTCCCAATTCGGGTATCAAAGGAATCGTTCCTAATATCAATATAAGATTCTTTCAAATATGCACGGTTTCGGGCACTATTACTTAGGTCATTTCTGAATTCAATTAGCGAACGCATAGAAAATTGTTCCGATAGTTTAGATTGTAAATCCAACTGAACAATACTTTGATTACGAGTATTAATTTCATGAGCATTCTGCTCAAAAAATGAAAAGTGATCCAACTCAGCAAAGCCATACACATTCACATTTTCATTTTGAGCATGAATACTACACACACCTATCGCACATATAAAAACCGAATTTATAAGTATTTTCTTCATGAGTACAGAATTAATTCCAACGCTCCAGGTTTCTTACCGTAAATAAATCACTATCCAAATCAGTGTTAATTTTAAAGTATTCATAGCGTAATACGGTTTTATGTTTCGTTTTAAAATTTTCCATAGTCACCTCATATGCTCTGAAATAACCCGAAGCATTCGGCACTTCCTTAATTTTCTCATTTCGCAGTTGTTTAAACAAATCACCATGTTTATCATAATAATCAACTTGATACACCACAAATGTATCATGACTTACATAATACACACGTTTACTATATCCGGTAATTTTTTTTCGTTTCTCAGAAGCAGGAATAATTTCAATGACAAAACAAGAGACAGAATTAATAGTTTTATTTCCAATCAGCTTATATGAATAATCATCAAAATCCATACTACTTAAATCCTCATACGTTAAATCTGTTCCCATAAAAGAGTCGCTTTCTTCACCTGCGGAAATTCTTCGAGAACGCCTCAATGCTGGTAAATACAAATAGCGAGTTTCATCTCCGGATTCTTGCTCAATAGAAAGAAAGCCGGTACCCCGTACATCAGCAGGTTTCAAAAAACGAATCAAAGAACTCATATTTCTGTTATCATCATTCATAGAAAAACGATCAACAGTGCGCGTTCTCACATTTCCGGATTGATTAATAAGCTCCATTGTAAGTTTACTTACTTCAGTTTTAAAATCAAACTGTGCATCATTTTTTTTCATAATTTGAATTCCCGTCAGATTTTGAGAAAAGGCAGTCCACGTGCTTATTGAAAGCAGCAATACGAGAGATACAAAGATTTTTTTCATAATTTGTTTTATTAAAATTTAACTTTAAATAATTTAAACATTGCAGGGAACATACATAACGACCCTAAACAGGCACCAAGCATGGTTAATGAAATTAACCAGCCAATTTGCTGAACCGGAATAAAACCAGAGAATAGAAATACAATAAATCCAAACATATTAGTCAAAACATCAAGAAATATTGATTTTCCGGAAGTTAACATGACCTGTTGTACCGCAGCAGGAAAATCATTAAGAGCCCTCATTTCTCTTCGCAACGCAGTGATATAATGAATGGCAAAATCAATTCCGATTCCGATTCCGATAGAAGTAATAATGGCTGTTGCCGTTTCGAGACGTAAACCGATAAATCCCATTATTCCGAATGTAAATAAAGACGCTATAGTTAATGGCACAATACTCACAAAACCATATTTGAACGAACGGAACACTAACGAGCATATTAAGAAAATTACACATATTGCTAAAATAATATTCTGTATTTTCCCCTTCACAATATAATCGACCTGAGCTAACCAAAACATAACCTCACCACCAAGTTCGATAGAAACATGTTCACAATGAGAATGAGCATAATTCATAAGTGCATTATAAAATTCTTTATGATCCTCTTGGTCGCTTGAAGTAAGCATCATGCGTACTTTTGTTCGTTGATAATCATAATCAATTAAAGCATTGAAATCACCCGGATTACCGGACATGCTATATAAAAAAAGATATTGAGCTATTTCATTTTGACTTTTCGGAATGGTATTAAAATCTTCATTCCCGTCATGCAACTCTTTATTCATTCGTTTCACAACATCAACTACCGAAAAAGAATTACCGACAAAGTGATATGTATGAGCAAATGAGAGAATATCGTCAACCTCTTTTAAAAAATCAGGTTGTTTTACCGCATCAGATTCAATTCCTTCAAACATAATATCAATATACCGGGCTCCCCCAAGTTTATCATTGAATTTATCGTACGTAATTCTTAAGGAGTGATCTTCGGGAAAATATCCTACAAAATCATTTCCAATACCTACTTGTGATATACCATATAATGATATCAGAAAAGCTATTCCTGCAAAAATGAGTATTGCTTTTGTATTTTTAAGTGAAAAATTACCGATACGAACTAACAGCGTATTCAATACGACATTGTGAACTAAAGGACTTTTACGAATATTTTTATTACGCAGAAGCCATAAGAGTGACGATATAAAAAATATTGAAATAATAAACGTGAGTAATACTCCAACAGAGGCAATTATGCCTAATTCTTGAATGGATTTAACCTTAAATACAACTAAGGTAAAAAGACCAATTGCAGAAGTAATACCGGTTAACATAATTGGTCTGAACATTAATTGAGTTGCTAATTTTCTTGGAGTAATAACATCTGTTTCGTGAGCATATAATATGTAAAATTTAGCCATGAAATGCAAGCCATATGAACCGGAAATAACAAGCATGAGGATTGGAATAGTCGAACTTACGACAGTCATTTTATACCCTGCCAGACCCATAAATCCCATAGTCCATACAATACTTAAAACGACAACAATAATTGGCAGTATAACGCCCGTTTTTGTTCGAAACGCAAATAAATAAATACCTAAAAGAATCAGTAAAGCCAGTGGCAACAAATGTTGCAAATCACCCTTTATTCCATAGTCAATTTCTTTTTGCTGGATTGGATCTCCGGTCATATAAATATGTTCGGAACCGGAATACTTTTGCAATAAAGCGGAAACCTCATCATATATATATTCTTCTTTATATCCCTCTTCTATATGAGCTACAATAGCCGTAAATGAAGCGTCTTGAGAAATAATGCGATCAACGAGCATTTCATTATGGATTGCTGATTCTTTTAATTTGTGAAGCGACTTTTCATCCTGCGGTATATTTTGCATAAACATACCGACATCCAAACCGTCATTAGAACCCGTAATATTGTTAACCGAAACAATACTTACAACCTCATCGGGGATAACACCTTTTATTGCTTTAATATCCTCTTCAAGAGCTTTTATTTTCGTTAACGTTGCATGAGTAAATACATTATCGGTTTCGATACCGATAAGCAGAATGTCTTTTTTTCCGAATATCTCCTCAATTCGTTCTTTTGTTACAACTTTCGGATCATATTTTGGAAGTTCCGATTCCCATGTGTTTTGAGTTTCAAGTTTTGTTAATCCATATCCGAAAATTCCTGTTATAATAATTACTATTGAAAGAATAAACCATGGTTTTCGAATAATAAAGTCAATAATTTTTTTCACGTGTATATTTTTTAGTTAAACAATCTGTTTTTTTTAAAAATTAGAAATTATTGTTTTGCAAACTGATACTCAGCGGGAAAGTTTTTTTTAATAAGATGCTGCTGTGCAATCAATTTATTTATTTGTTTTCTTGGCACGGGAGATATATTGTAGTCGGCAATAATTTCCGAAAAAGAATCTTCGAGATTTCCGATAAGAATTTTATACGGAATAGCATGTTCTATAAGAATTTCAATAAAATAATGATTAAACAATTTATGAAATTCTGATTGCTCTCCTTCATCATCACCTTGTGTTTGTAAAAAATAAATGGTGTCATAATTATTTTGAGCATAATTAATTATCGTTTTTTCTAAACGTTTGCTTATTTTAATATATGTTGAGCCGAATAATATTTTTTTTACAGTCAATTTATTAAATTTCTTTTGCATATTCATCCGAGCTTTTCCATATGCAAGTTCATTAAGAACAGTTCCGTCCGATATAAATCCGTCTTTATGCTCTTGTTTTATTCGACTATGAAATCGTGCCAGCCCCATACTCAACATTTCCGAAACAGAAAAATCATGCGGGTTTTTTGGTATACCGTATATATCTTCATACAATACATCTAAATTTTCGACATGAGCCCGAGGCAATCCCATAAATTCTGATAAAGCTAAAGAAAGGAGCGTTTTCCCGGTTCCATAACAACCTGCAATTCCAATTTTATACATAGATAATTATTTTAAATTTTTACTATACTCCAATTCTATACTATTTCTTTTTTCAGTATCAATTTCAGCCAACCGTACAGCCTCATCAACACTCATTTGAGTTTTAAAGTCGAAATGTGCACACAACATTTCAAGCCGTTCTGCCACAGAACCCTTTACAATAACATAAGGAATGTTTAATTCGGTGATAATATTCATGAGATAATTGTCGGACAAACTGCGGAATTTTTCATTTATTGGTCTGTGACTATCCTGTTTAATACTAAATTCAACGGGGAGATGAACAAATACATCATAATTTTTCTTTGCATGAGCTTTTACCATATTTCCGTAATAGGCATTAAATTCTTTAAAGGGCACAGCATATGGTAACAATTTCACTTTTGACGCAAATCGTGCGAATTGTCTCTTGTTTGGGTTAATACCAATACGCATTCGGGAACGTCCGTATACCCATTCATGGAGTGCTGAGCCATCAGATATATACCCCTCAGTCATGTGAGCTTCATGTTGTACACGTTCAGTCAATCGTCGTATACCCAATTCATATAAATCAAAAGGGGTACAATCTTCGAGTCGTTTCCCCGGCAACACTTTCGGAAGAATTTCTCGCATAGTGGCAGCATGAGTTCGCGGTATACCTGTAAGATAACTTAATGCATAAGAGGTTGTGGTTTTTCCCGTACTGTACGTGCCGGACATAGCAATTCTAATATTATTTTTCATATGTTTCAAGCATTTTATATTTGATGAGCAACTTTTATTTTCCCGGTAATTCGAGAATTTGAAATAGATATATGAATAGTTGAAACTCTGTACACAGCATCTTTTATACGTAAAGTTTTAAACTCCTCCGCATGAATATCAAGAGTAATTATTTCATCAAAAGGAATCGGTGATTTGTAAGTTGATTCAATACACCGCATCCACAAATTTGAAGTATTATCTCTCGTTAAACCATCGAGATTATAAAGTAATGTTTGCGTTACTTGTCCAACGACAAGAATACCATCCGTAAAATTAAAAAAAGGTTGAAATGCTCTTCCTATTCCTGTAAACTCGCTTAAAAGCTCATGATTGCAAATATCTATTTCTGCCTGTGCTTTTCGTTCGGTTGTATTTACATACACATTTTTTATAGAACAAACCGGGACTTTATACCCGATTGAAAAAAATGAAGAATAAAAATTTTTAACCAACAATTGTAAAGCGTTAACTGACATATACGCTGGTACGCTATTTTTTCGGTGACATATTGTTATCTGCACAAGCGTTGAGACGATTTTTACAGAAAAGGATGATTGAATAGTTTTGTCATCAATAATACATTCCGAAATTTTTTTGCACCCACATTCCTCGGCTTTTATCTCAGAAATTGCCTGAACTCCGGAGTTTATTTTTATAAATGACACCCATGCGTTTTCAATTTCTGAATCAGTCAGGTTATCTATTCCTTTTAAATACAGTTCTACTAAATGAGCAGCAATGACGAATAATTCAAGCGAACCAAGATGAGGTGCTATAGATTCATGTTTTTTTTGAGCCCAGATTTTTGGCCACTCAACATGTAATATGCCTATCAATTCGTCATTATGCAATAAAACATCTTCAAATTGGTATTTTATTAATTTATATCCTGAGCTAAAATATCGTGTTTTCGATTCACCTAAAAATGAATCTACGGTGTCAAAATATAAGGTGTCAGCTTGATTTTCATATGGTATATTCATACTTTTCATAATTATAGTGATTATTACGGTGTTGTTCTATACCATTCCGATTCTCTACCAAGCCAACGGAAACCACCTAAGTAACCTTTCAGTTTAAGTACATCTCCTTCAATCCATGCATAACAGTCATAGGTGTTGCCGGATCGCGGGTCATAAATGCTTCCATTAATCCATTGTCGTGATGTGGGGTTATATTCTAAATTTTGTACAATTTGCAAGCCCTCAACCGCTCTGTCTCTTAGTTGTGGGTCGGGATTATTTTCATCGTGTCGCGGCTTCCCATTTACATATGTCTCAGGCGTCATATAGACTATAGTACCTATATATTTACCATTTTGTAATTCAATTTTAATTTTACTTGTCCGTTCTTCATTCCACCAATGTCCCTGAATTGCTCGGGAACCTTGCGTAAATGCAGACAAACAATGAATGCTCAAAAGAATTGTTACTAATAAGAAAAGGGTTTTGTTATTTATCTTTTGGTTTTTCATAATATGTCGGTATTTATTTTACTACCGCAAAAATGAAAAACAAATAATAGAGCTGCATTTACATTTGTTGATGAAATGCAATTTTTTTTCGGATTCGACTTAACTGAGTTGGGGTAATGCCAAGATAACTCGCTATATAATAATGCGGTATGCGTTTTTCAAGACCGGGAAATGTTTGTGAAAAAAAAGCATATTTTTGTGTTGCATCAAGTGACATGAGCATGAGTCCCCTTTGTTGTTCTTTTTCGAGTGTTAACGTGATTAGTTTTTGAATAAATATATTTAATTGATTGTGCGTTGAATACAAATCATGAATATATCTGAGTGGTACAGACAGCATACGTACCGGTGTTATTGCTTGAATGGAAACAATACTGGGAGCTTCAATATTCGAATTTGCTGAAAAAAAATCATGTTCTATAATGAAATGTTTATTCCATTCTTCTCCTTTAGCATTCGCATGGAAAATCCGGAGTGCTCCCTCGCAAACAAAACTTAATTTTTTGGCATATGCACCTTCCCGTGAATAGAATTCATTTTTTTCTAAAGTTTCATATGTGAGTTCTGTTGTAATATCGGAAAAACAGAAAGAATCAATCGTAGAAATTTCATTCATACAATCTTTCATTCGGTTGATGTAGTGTTCAATTTTCATATGTTATTATCTAAAAAATAATATTGAATGGCATGGCATTACATTCTTAAAATATGGATATTCAAAATTACTTTTTTTATTTAAATAAAAAAAGTAATTTTATTTTTTTGCATTAATCTATTTCGATGAATTTGAATCCTATACGCAGATTACCGGAACACACAATGCACTGAATGTAATGCCATAATTGCCGCTGTTTCTGTCCGAAATCGTTGCGGGCCGAGAGTTATGGGAACCCAATTATTTTCTCGTGCTAATTGAATTTCTTTCGATGAAAAATCTCCTTCAGGACCGATAAGTATTGTAATCTTTTGTTTTTTTTCTATGTGCATTAAAGAATGTTTATCGTCATTTTCACAATGAGCAATTGCTTTATATCCGGAATATTCAGCAGAAACAATATTGGTAAAAGGTGTCATTTCGTGCACTATGGGTTTTTGTGCTTTATACGATTGCTTCATTGCAGCAAGCACAATCCGTTCAATTCGTTCTGTTTTTACTACTTTGCGTTCAGAATGATCGCACAAAATGGGTATAATTTCATTTACCCCTAATTCTACTGCTTTTTCCACAAAAAATTCATACCGCTGCATATTTTTTGTCGGAGCAACTGCCATGCGAACCGTAAAGGGGTGTGAGCCGTAATCTGTATGAGTTTCGAGTATTTCAGCAATAGTATGTTTTTGTGAGATTTCGGTAATACAACACAGGTATAAATTTCCTTTTCCGTCTATCACATGAATTGTGTCTCCTGCTTTATGTCGTAACACTTTCACGCAGTGTTTTGATTCATCAGAAGGCAGAGCAATATGCGAATCCTGTATTAATTCAGAATAGAAAATATCCATATATATTGTTTAGACTCCGGTATAATTCCACGGAGTAATTGCACGCAATTCTGTTTTTACAGCATTAGAAACATCAAGTGTTTCAATAAATTGTAAAATAGATTCCTGATTAATTACCGAATTTGTACGGGTTAATTCTTTGAGTGTTTCATACGGATTTGCAAATCCTTCGCGACGCAAAATTGTTTGAATTGCCTCAGCAACAACATTCCAGTTTTTTTCTAAGTCAGCATGCAACACCGCTTCATTTAAAATTAATTTTCCTAAGCCTTTTGCTAAAGATTTAAAAGCTATAAGCGTATGTCCATACGGCACACCAAAGTTGCGAATTACAGTAGAATCGGTGAGATCTCGTTGCAAGCGAGATATTGGTAATTTAGCCGCCAAATGTTCAAATACCGCATTTGCAATTCCAAGATTTCCTTCGGCATTTTCAAAATCTATGGGATTTACTTTATGTGGCATTGCAGACGAACCAACCTCATTTTTCTTAATTTTTTGTTTGAAATAATCCATTGAAATATACGTCCACATATCACGACATAAATCAACAAGAATAGTATTTATACGTTTTGAGGCATCACACAAAGCCGCAATATTATCATAATGTTCTATTTGCGTTGTCGTTTGTGAGCGAGACAAGCCTAATATTTCATTCACAAATACATTACCAAATTCCACCCAATTTATTTTGGGATATGCAACTGTATGAGCATTAAAATTACCGGTAGCACCACCAAATTTCGCAGAAAATGGTATTGTTTCAAGTTGTTTTTTTTGAATCTGTAAACGTTCAATAAACACACGAATTTCTTTTCCCAATCGTGTTGGTGAAGCCGGTTGTCCATGCGTACGTGCAAGCATTGCAACATCTTTCCACTCGTCAGCCAATGATTCTAAATTTGCAATAATTGACGATAATTCGGGTAAAAGAACTGTCTGTAAGGCTTCTTTAAGAGATAAAGGAACAGCTGTATTATTGATGTCTTGTGAAGTTAATCCAAAATGGATAAACTCTTTCGATTTCGTTAATCCGGCAGTATCAAATTTTTCTTTCAGAAAATACTCAACCGCTTTCACATCGTGGTTTGTTGTACTTTCGATATTTTTTATTGCCTGGGCATCTGCCTCAGTGAAATTTTTATAAATATTCTCTAATTCAGGAAATACTGATGAATCAACATCTGCAAGTTGTGGCAACTCTGCCTTGCATAAGGTAATAAAATAATCTACCTCTACCTGAACACGATATTTTATCAGTGCATATTCTGAAAAATAGCTGTCAAGTTGGTGTGTTTTATTTCTGTATCGTCCATCTATCGGGGAAATAGCTGTAAGTTCAGTAAGTTTCATTCGAATACGTATTTTAATTTTTAAAGCACAAAAATACAATTTTTTTGTGGTTCAGAAGATATTTGTGAAATAATCTTATGCGGCTTTTATAGATATTAAATATCAGATATGAGATATTAGTTTTGGAAAATTCTGTATTCTGAACTGCCAGTCAACTTCTCACGCTTCACTACGTGTACGTTAGCTAACGGACACATGTGCTTAGTATGACGAGCTTTGATGCTCACTACTTGCCTTTAAAATGATGATCGTTAATTTTAATTTTAGGTGGATACTTTTCGGCTGTTATTATGGATACTTT
>CAZLCY010000043.1:0-13967 GCA_964558075.1 uncultured Bacteroidales bacterium | reverse complement strand
TTCAAATTTCTGATGCTTTTTCGCAGTTTCTTTCTCAGGCTCCTTCGCTCAATGCTCTGTATGGTTCTTATACCATAAATCCGGAGGCTGATGTGTGTCTGTGGCAAACCGTGGGTGGAATTCAAGTTTCGCGACCATTATTGCTTTTTCATGAATCTGAGGGGGTAAAGCGAGCAAGCTTTTTGGCTGAAGGGTTATGGCGATGGCGGTTGTTTCTCATGCGTCAACAACAATCTTCGGAATTGTTTGATGTGTTTATTAATAATATTATTCGCTATGTGTCTTTAACCGAAACTCGTTCGTTGTTTCGTGTTTCTTCGAAAGAGGTGTTTACCGAAAATCAGGATATTATGCTTTATGCCGAATTGTATGATTATAATTTTCAGCCGGTAATGGATCAGGAGATTTCATTACAAATTCGCGATTCGCTGGGTACTGAATATAACTATATATTTGCACCGCAATCTCAAAGATATGTGGTAAATGCGGGGAGTTTTCCTCCGGGAAAATATACTTATCGTGCTTCGTGTACTTATAATAATAAGCAGCATGTCGACAAAGGAATTATATTGGTACAGCAGAATCAAAATGAATTTATTTCAACTCAAGCTCAGGCAGGTTTGATGAGGAGTATTGCTCATGAAACCGAAGGTTCTTTGTTTGTGCCCCAAACAATGTCGGCAATTTCTGATAGTATTTCTCAAAATGTACATATCTCACCGGTTTCTTACAGTAGTCAAAAACAAGCTAATGTTTTAGACTATTGGCAATTGTTGCTGGTATTGGTAATTGCATTATCTGCGGAGTGGTTTTTACGTAAATTTTATGGTGGTGTATAGACATTTTTTTTAATTTTGAAAAAAAATATAAACAGTACACAATAATTTATACTCTGAGGTGTTTTTTTGAATGAATTTTAAACGACATTATTGTATAATAAATATATAAATAAAGACGCATGGAAGAACAAATTATACAAAAATCTGATGAGAATGTTTCGGTCGACATTTCTCAATTAAATGAAAAAATTAAACAGGAAAGTGCATTTGTCGATATACTCCAATCTGAAATGGGAGAGGTTATTGTTGGGCAAAAGCCATTAGTTGAGGGCTTGCTTATTGGTTTGCTTTCAAACGGACATATTCTGTTGGAAGGGGTTCCGGGTTTGGCAAAAACTCTTGCAATTACAACATTGTCGCAAGCCGTTGATGCATCGTTTAGCCGTATTCAATTTACTCCCGATTTATTGCCTGCCGATTTGTTGGGAACTATGATTTACAGTCAGAAAAAAGAGGAGTTTGTTGTGAAAAAAGGGCCTATTTTTGCACATTTTATTTTGGCTGACGAAATTAACCGTTCACCAGCCAAAGTGCAAAGTGCCTTGCTCGAAGCTATGCAAGAACGGCAAGTTACTATCGGTTCCGAAAGTTATGAACTCGAAGAGCCGTTTTTGGTAATGGCAACGCAAAATCCAATAGAACAGGAGGGGACATATCCTCTTCCGGAAGCTCAGGTTGACCGGTTTATGTTGAAAATCGTTATTGATTATCCAAAGAAACATGAAGAGCAATTAATCATACGTCAGAATCTACAACAATTTTTCCCGAAAGCTCAAAAGGTTATTTCTCCTGAAGCTATAAACAAAGCTCGCCAGGTTGTTTCTGAGGTGTATATGGATGAAAAAATCGAAAAATATATTGTTGATATAATTTTTGCTACCCGTAATCCTCAGGATTATGATTTGCCCGAATTACAAAAGTTAATTTCGTATGGGGGGTCGCCTCGTGCGGGAATAAGTATGGCAAGAGCGGCAAAAGCTTATGCTTTTATCAAACGACGCGGGTTTGTTATTCCCGAAGATATTCGTGCGGTGTGTTATTCGGTTCTTCGTCATCGAATTGGTCTGACGTATGAGGCTGAGGCTGAAAATGTGACGACCGAAGAAATTATTACTTCAATTTTAAATCAAGTTGATGTACCATAAAATCGGTAATTATGCTTGAAACAGGAGATTTACTTAAACGGGTACGGAAAATTGAAATAAAAACGCGGGGACTTTCTAAGAATGTCTTTGCCGGAGAATATCACAGTGTGTTCAAAGGGAGAGGGATGACGTTTAGTGAGGTGCGCGAATATCAATACGGTGACCCCATTCGTGATATTGATTGGAATGTGACTGCTCGGTTTAATAAACCATATGTAAAGGTGTTTGAAGAGGAACGTGAACTGACGGTGATGTTGCTTATTGATATGAGTGGGTCGCAAGCTCTGGGAACACGTATGCGTACCAAACGAGAATATGTTGCGGAGATAGCTGCTGTTCTTATGTTTTCTGCTATTCAGAATAATGATAAAATTGGGGTTGTCTTGTTTGCAGATAAAGTTGAAAAATTTATTCCTCCTCAAAAAGGAAGAAAACATATTTTACGAATAATTCGGGAAATATTAGAATTTACTCCAACTTCTCAGGGAACAAATGTGCCGCATGCAATTAAGTTTTTTACCAATGCAATTAAGCGTCGTTGTACAGCCTTTGTTCTTTCTGATTTTGTTGATGATAATCCTCTGTATGATTCTCTTTCGATAGCAAACAGAAAACATGATGTGATTGCAATTCGTATTTTTGATCCAATTGAGCAGCAGATTCCCAATATTGGTTTTGTGCGTATGAAAGATGTAGAAACCGGAGAGGAGATGTGGGTTAATACTGCACAAAAGTCGGTGCGAAATTATTATAAAGACCAGGTATTGAACCAAACTCGAAAATTCGAAAGTATTTGTATGCGTACGGGAGTCGATATGGTTTCTGTGCAGTCAAATCAAGATTATGTTGTACCTTTAATGCAATTATTTAAAAAACGATAATGATGAAATATGTATTAGTCGGTTTGTTGTGTGTGTTATCTTTTTCTTTGTTTGCTCAAGGACAACGTTCTTCTGCCAGCCTTGATACAAATGAGGTGATGATTGCTCAACCATTTGATTTGCAAGTTTCTTTATTGCTGCCTCCGGATTCACTTGTTTTGTTTCCTCAAGAGGAAGAATCTTTTCTGTCGCAATTTGAATGTATCCGCTGTACGGATATTGATACACTCTCTAAAACGGAAACCGAATTGGAATTGCTTGTTTCTTACACATTGTCTCGTTTTGAACCTGGCTCTGTTTCTTTCCGTGCCGGGCCATATATTATTGGAAAAAATGACACGCTCTGGTCTAATAATCTTACTCTTTCGGTACATATGCCACAGGTTGATACTGCCGGTGTAATTATGCCCATTAAAGCTATAAAGCAACCGGTGTATACGTGGCGTGACTGGTTACCCGATTTTTTATTGTACGCCGGAATTGTGCTTTTTGTGTTGATTTTTATTTTTCTCGCCCTCAAATATGGGAAACATCTTAAAAAACCTCGTGTTTTGCACACTAATATTATTCAGGAAACTCCGTATGAAAAAGCTTTGCGAGAACTCGATGAATTGGATGCTAAAGAACTGTGGAGGGACGGGAAACACAAAATTCATTATACAGAACTAACTGATATTTTACGGACTTATGTGGAAGATGCATTTGACATTGCTGTGTTTGAAAAAACTTCAGATGATTTTTTCCATATTCTTACATCAAGCGGAAAGCTCTCAACATCAATGTTTGATGATATGCGTGTCTTATTGACTGAATCTGATTTTGTGAAATTTGCAAAGCATAAACCGGAAAAAGATACTGTTTACAAACATACATCTATTGTACGTGCTATTGTGCGTGATTTACATACAAATACAAAAAATCTTCAAGATAATCAAGATATATGACAGAAGGATTTGTACATATTATGAATGGAGCGTATGATTTTGAAAATCCTGAATTCTTTTGGGGATTTATTTTCGTTGCTCTTATGCTCGTATGGTATGTTGTGTCGCATACAAAACGAGCTCCGGTTCGTATGCCCTCAATTAGTGGGTTTAGAGGGGGAAAGGCGGGTGTTATGCACTATTTTATGCATGTACCGATATTGTTTCGAACGGCTGCTATGTCTATTTTAATTGTAGCCTTGGCTCGTCCGGTTTCGGTAGACTCATATGCTGACTCTACAAGCTATGGTGTTGATATAATGCTTGCACTCGATATTTCGGGCAGTATGTTGGCTCGTGATTTGAAACCCGATAGGATTGAGGCTTCGAAAGATATCGCGGCTCAGTTTATAAACAGTCGTCAGCAAGATCGTATCGGTTTGGTGGTGTTTGGTGGCGAAACTTATACTCAATGCCCGCTTACAGCTGATCATACAACATTAATTAATTTGTTGAGTCAAATAGAAACAGGCGTTATTGAAGACGGAACGGCTATTGGAATGGGCTTATCTCTTGCGGTTACTCGTTTGCAAGAAAGCGATGCAATAAGTAAAGTGGTAATTTTATTGACTGACGGGGTTAATAACTCGGGAGATATTGACCCGGCAACTGCTGCGGAGTTGGCTCAGAAAAAAGGGGTGCGTGTTTACACTATTGGGGTCGGAACTAGAGGAAAAGCCCCTTATCCGGTTCAGACAATGTTTGGAATTCAAATGCAATATGTTGATGTAGAAATTGATGAGGAATCGTTGCAGCATATTGCTCACATTACCGGAGGAAAATATTTTAGAGCAACAAATAATAAGGATTTACAAAATATATATGAAGAAATTGATACATTGGAAAAAACGAAAATTGAAGATTTTGTGTATACTACTAAAAAAGAAGAATATGAGTTTTTTGCCTTATGGGGAATTGCCTTGTTGGCAGTAGAAGTGCTGTTACGTTTTACTGTATTAAAAAAGTTTCCGTAATATGAAAGAATCAAATTTTGCATTTGCACATCCGGAATATTTTAATTTACTCTACGGTTTGGTGGTGTTTATTGTGTTGTTGATATATGCACGCATTATTACCAGAAAACGCATGAAACGTCTTGCCGATAGTTCATTTTATTCTCTTGTACTTCCCGAAGTTTCGTTGAGTAAAACAGTATTTAAATGGTTTCTGCTGTCATGTGCTTATATCGCTCTTGTTTTTGCGTTAGCTCGTCCCCAATTCGGACTAAAATTGCAAGAGGTAAAACAAAAAGGTATAGAACTGGTTATTGCACTTGATGTGTCTAACAGTATGAGTGCCGAAGATATTTCGCCAAACAGAATAGAACGAGCAAAGTTGGCAATTCAAAGTATGACCGATAATCTGAAAGATGATAAAATTGCTATTGTAGTTTTTGCCAGTGGCGCCTATACTCTTTTGCCACTTACAACCGATATTTCTTCAGCAAAAATGATGATTCAAAATGTGCAGACTGATTTTATAAAACAGCAAGGAACATCTATAAGTACTGCTATACAACAATCTATCCGTTCGTTTACCGATGATCCGAAAGTTGAAAAAGCTATTGTTTTAATAAGTGATGGAGAAGATCATGATGAAGATGCTCTGAAAATGGTTGCCCGTGCTCAGGAAAAAGGAATTCGTATCTTTACGGTTGGTATGGGGACGTCCGGTGGCGTGCCGATTCCTGTAAAAGACGGTTACGGACGGCGAAGCTATATGCAGGATAATTCCGGACGGGTGGTAACCAGTAAATTGAATGAGGAAATATTACGAAAAATTTCAGAACAGGGCGAAGGTATGTATTCTCGTGCCGATTTTAATCCGATTATTCGGGAGTTAAACAAGCTCACTCAATCGGAATTTGAAACAAAAAAATATAGCGAATATGACGAAAAATTTCAGTATTTTGTGGCACTTGCTATTTTATTCATACTTATTGAATGTCTCTTTTTAGATAAGAAAAATAAATTTTTACAGAAATATTCACTTTTTAAATAATAAAATTATGATTACTCATATTGTCATGTGGAATTTGATGGAAGAAGCACTTGGAGCTTCTAAAGAAGAAAATAAAATGATTTTTAAACAACGTTTGGAAGAGTTGACTCAAACCGTGCCCGGTATTGAGTATCTCGAAGTTGGTTTGAAAGGTGAAAAATCTCCCGAAACAAATCATGATATTGTTCTTATTTCTAAATTTAAAACATGGGAGGATTTAAGCACATATGCAAATCACCCGAATCATCTTGAAGTTGTCGATTTTGTGAAGCAAATTGTTAGTTCGCGTGCTGCTATTGATTTTGAATCGTAAATGTGTATGAACATGAAAAAATATATAGGTGTTTGTATTGGCATATTTTTTTCGGTGGTTCTTGCCGGACAGAATACTGATATTCGTCCCTATATTCAAAAAGGGAATCAACTGTACGATTCGGTGGAGTATAGAAGTGCTGCAACGCAGTATAAACATGCCCTTTTGCTTGATTCTACATCTTTCGATGCGTGGTTTAATTTTGCCTCGTCATTATATATGCTCGAAAAATATATTCTTGCGTCTGATGCTTTTGCTCGTGCCGAACATTTTACGGAGGATTCGGTTCTCAAGGCTGAATCTTTTTTTGGAATGGGAAATGCATATGTGCAGCTTGCTGATTATGCTAAAGCGGTAAATGTGTATAAAAAATCATTATTGTATAATCCGCTCGATTCGGCAGCTGTGTATAATTATGCGTATGCGAAACTTATGCTTGATGCTGAACGTGAAGCTATGGAAAATGAGAAAGATAAAGATGATTCCGATTCTGAGGATGAAAAAAAACCGACAGACTATGCTCTTTCAATGAAAAAACGTGCTGATGAGCTTGTTATGCAATATAAGTTTACTGAGGCTTCTGAACTTATGCACGAAGCTATGAATGAAGACGAATCGGTTGAGCAGTTCTTTGGCGGGTTTGTTAAAAAACTGTCAGAAGTTGTGGAAATAGTAGGAGAATATACTAAACAGAATGAACAATAAAGGTGCTATTATGAAAAAAATACGATATATATTTCATTTTTTTGTTTTGCTGTTGTGTATGACGGTGTCATATTCGGTGTTTTCTCAAAAAACATCTGATGAATACTTTAATGCTGCAAGTTCTTTATATATTAATGAGAAAGGAAAAGAGGCATTGTATATGGCTCAGAGAGGACTGGAGGTGTATGAGGATGATGAGAAATTGCAAGAATTGTATGACTTGATTTCGCAACAAGAACAAAATCAAGAACAGCAACAGCAGCAACAACAGCAAAAGAAAAAAAATGAACAAGGGGATGATTCGAATGAATCTGATTCAGGAAGTGGAAGTTCTGATGAGAGTCAGGAGGAGTCTCAAAATAAATATGATGAGAAACAGGAGCAGGGTAAATCAGGAGATTCTCAAGACGAAAGTGATGATTCACAAAAAAAGAGAGATAAATCGGATCCGAATAAAGATTCAGAGCAAGATGATTCTGCAGATGGTGCTTCTGAAGATATGAAAGAGGATGAGGAAAAACAGGCAGGTAATCAAGAGTCGGATGAAGAGAAAAATGATGATGATGAACCGCATGAGTCTGCCTTTTCACAAATGAATGATTCGAAAGGTTCGCAAGAAGAAAAAGGTCAAATTTCGACTATGGAAGCGGAAATGCTTTTGCAATCTATTGAGAACCAAGATAGAAATGTGCAAATGAAGGTTCAAAGACATAAAAATAAACAATCACAACAGCGAAAGGTTGAAAAAGATTGGTAATTATGAAAAAAACGATATATACACACATATTTTTTATTTTTCTTCTCATTTGTGTGAGCGGACATGTGTCGGCACAAAAAGTGTCGTTTACCGTAGATGCCCCAAGTGTGGTTGAGGTGAATGAGGTGTTTCAAATTCAATACGTTAGTAATGCAGAACCGGAACAAGGATTTCAGATTCAGGACATAAAAGGTCTCGAATTGGTTGGCGGTCCGCAGCGGGGACAAAGCACTCAAATTTCTATTGTTAACGGGAAACGGTCAATGGAATATAAAATTACAGAAACCTATTCGTATCGTGCTGTCAAACCCGGTTCTGTAACTATACCGCAGGCAAAAATTCATGTTGACGGGCGTCCGTACAGTTCTCGTCCTAAAACGATTGAAGTGGTTGGTTCTGCTTCGGCAAAAAAACAGCATTCTCAATCTCAACAGTCTCAACAGCAGTCGGGGCAGGGTGCTCAACAGCCTGCAAATCAATCCCGGCAGACCTACGATGATATTTTTGTGCGGGTAAATGTGAACAAAACCAATGCCTATGTTGGTGAGCCTATATATGTTTCGTTGAAGTTGTATACAAAATATCGTATAAATTTGAATGAACACTCTTACCCTGATTTTCCCGGATTTTTTAAAAAGGATATTGAAGCACCACAGAATTTACAATACAACTCGGAGGTAATAAACGGGGAAGAATACAATACTGTTTTGTTTAAGAAAATGGTGATTTTTCCTCAAAGATCGGGGAAGTTGAAAATTACTCCTTTCGAAATAGATTGTAATATTCTTATTCCACATTCTCGGGGTTTTTGGGGAATGCAGTATAATGAAAAACGAAAAATTGTAGCAAGCGATCCGATTGTGATTTCGGTAAAACCATTGCCATCTCCGAAGCCATCTCATTTTAATGGTGCTGTCGGACAATTTACGGTTTCGGGAGAAACCGATGTTGTTGAGGTGGCGCAAAATGAAGCTTTTTCCTATACTGTTGTGGTTCGCGGTACCGGAAATATGTCACTGTTTCAGCCGCCAAATATTACGTTTCCGCCCGATTTTGAAGTGTATGATCCAAAGGTATCTCACTCGGTAACTCCAACTGTTCATGGCGAAAGAGGAAAAGTAACATATAAGTATGTGATTATTCCCCGACATAAGGGAAATTTCGAAATTCCTCGTATGCAATTTTCTTATTTTAATCCGGAAACACAATCGTACGAACTCTCGGTTGTCGATAATATACCTGTTGTTGTTACTCAGGGAAAGGAATCATCATCACAAATGGTGTCAAATTATAGTCAGCATTCGAAAGAAGAGGTGACGTATTTTGGCAATGATATTCGATTTATTAAAACTAATCCGGATACTTTGAAAAAGAAGCGGACGTATATAGTATCTTCACCTTTGTATGCTTTATGGTATGCTGTTCCTTTGCTTATACTTATTAGTTTACTTATAATTCGCAGGAAGAAAATAGCTGAAAATCAAAATATTGCAAAAGTGCGAACCAAAAAGGCTAATCGTGAATCTAAAAAAAGACTCAAGTACGCAGCCTCTTTATTGCAAGAAGGGAAAGATGCTGCTTATTATCAATCTGTTGCACAGGCACTTTTAGGGTATATTTCCGATAAATATACAATTTCGAGGGTGGATTTGAATAAAGATGGCATGAGCGATTTTTTACATCAAAAATCTGTTCCCGAAGAGTATATTTCTGAGTTGATAGAAGTTCTTGAAGTCTCTGAAATCGGTCAATATACACCCAATCCGTCTATACGGGATAAAGAAAAATTATATGTGCGTGCATCAGAATTAATTCGAAAATTTGAACAAATTGTGAAATAATATGAACATGATGAAACGAGTATATACCGTATTTTTTACTGCTTTTATTTGTGTGTTTGCAGCCTTTGCGCAGAATGAAGATGTGGTGCGAGCCGAACAGTTATATGAAAATCAGCAGTACGATAGTGCATTGGTGGTGTATGAGAATTTATTGAAGCAGGGGTATCATAATGCTGTTTTGTATTATAATATTGGTAATGTGTATTATAAAAAAAATGATTTGGCTCGGGCAATTTTATATTATGAAAAAGCATTTTTATTGAATCCGCATGATTCCGATATTCAACATAATTTAGATTTTGCAAGAGCCCAACAAGCTGATAAAATTGAATCGCTTGGGAGTGGTTTTGTGAAATCGTGGTATGAACGTTTCTATCGGTTGTTTAATCCGAATGAGTGGATTGTGCTGAGTATTATCTCGTTTCTGCTTTTTTTATCCGGTTTGGCATTGTTCTTTTTTTCTTCGCAACTTGTGTATCGAAAGTCCGGTTTTTTTATTGGCTTATTTTTGCTTCTTGTTTCTCTTGTAAGCTATATTTCAGCACAGTCTCGCTATACCGAACTAACTGCACATGAATTTGCTATTGTTGTAGAACCAACCGTATCTATTAAAACTGAACCATTAGAAAATTCAAAAGATTTAACGGTAATTCATGGCGGATTAAAAGTGGAAATTATACAAGAGAAAAAAGACTGGATTTTAATTCTTCTTTCCGATGGAAATAAAGGTTGGATAGAGAAACGCTTTATCGAAGAGATTTAAAATTTTGATTGGCACGAAATTCGAAACAAGGTGATTCGTTTTTTTTTTGCCTTATGCCTTATGCCTCATGCCTTATTTCACAACAAAGCCTTTTCAATTTCAGAAAATGCCATTTTTGGTGTAATATAATGAATTAATCCATTTGTAGTTGCACACACAATAGTGCCATTATGTAAAATAATGGGTGATGAAAAAATACGTCCGCCAAGAGGTATGGAAATTATTTTTTCTCCCTTTGAATTTAGAATGTAGATATGCTTATCGTACGAACCGATGATGATATAGTTGTTTTTGGTTACAGCAGCCGACGAAACAACTCTTTTGTTGGTTTTCACACTATTAATAAGTATGCCCTGTGAATTAAGTAGATATATGTGCGAATCAAATGAACCAAAAACTATATTCCCATCATGTGTGAGGCGAGGGGATCCGTGAATTTTTCCTCGTGTTTTGAATGACCATTCCAAGCCCCCTTTTTTATTTATCGTATATAAATGTTTGTCATACGAACCAAAAGAAAGTAAAGAATCGGTAAGTTCAAGAGCTTTTGAATGCATAATCCACCCTTTTGTTTTAAAGGAACTGATAAGCTCAGAGTTGGCCGATAAAATATACATTCGCTTGTCATTTGCCCCTATAGCAACAGAATTGTCGCTCAATAATGAAGGGCTGCCGTGTACAATTTTTCGTTTTGTTTTGTAGTCTGTATATTGTTTCGAAGCAAAATCGTAAAATTTTATAGATCCGGTGTTGGTGCCAAAAACTATTTTTGAAGAATCAAGTTGTACTGTGTTCGTAAATAGAGATCCTCCGGGTTTTATATGAGATTTTTTGTGCCCTGATTCATTAAAAATATAGAGGTTGCCGTCGTATGAGCCAATAGAAATCAGGCTGTCGAAAATGAGTGATGGTGTTGCATGAATCCACCCTTTTGTTTTTTCCGTATGCAATATTGTACCTGTGTTGGATAAAAAATAGATAAGTTTCTTATGACTCCCTATCACAACATTATCATTGAGAGTTTTTATCGGACTCGAATAAAATGCCCCCGAAAGTTTGAGTGTCCGTATTTCAAAAAAAGAATCATGTGTAAGAGATAATTTTTGAGAAGAGCACGAAAATAATATATATGATAATACTACGAATAGTATTGTTTTACATATAGAATGCATTGTTTTTTCTTTTAAAGTGTGAAAATACATCTTTTCTGAATCCGAAACAAATAAAAAAAATAATTAAAAAAAAAGAATTCTTATTGTATTAAGAAAAATTATATTTAATTTTGTCGCTCCTAAAGCGGATGTGGTGAAATTGGTAGACACGCTAGACTTAGGATCTAGTGCCGCGAGGTGTGTGGGTTCGAGTCCCTCCATCCGCACAAAATAAACCGCTATTATTGATATAGCGGTTTTTTTTTAATGTAAAAAATGCTGAAAAGCATCTATGGTAAAAAACAACAATACAGGTTTGAGAATTTCATGGATGTAGCACAAATAGCGTCGAAAGGCGGGCACAAAATTAAAAACAATTAATATAAACATATGGATATTTCAAAAGAAGGTGACGGTCTTACAAGTGTTATTAAAATAAAGTTAGAGCCGGAAGATTACACACCACAAGTAGAATTCAAATTAAAAGATTACCGTAAACAGGCAAAAATTGATGGTTTCCGTCCGGGAACTGTACCTATGGGGCTTGTGAAAAAAATGTATGGTAAATATGTGCTTGTTGATGTAATAAATGCTTTATTGTCTGAAAATCTTCAAAAGTATATTGCTGATAATAAATTACGAATTCTTGGTGAGCCTCTTCCTAACGACGATTTGCAAAAAGAAATCGACTGGGAAAATGATTCTGTTTTTGAATTTGCGTTTGATGTTGCGACTGCTCCTGAAATTTCAGTTTCTTTGAGTAAGAAAAATAAAGCTGACTATTTTAAAATTCAGCCTGATAAGGACATGATTGATAAACAAATCGAAAGCTTTACTTCTCGTTTTGGAACGCAAGAAACCGTTGATAGTATTCAAGGAGATGAATTTATTAAAGGTAACGTTACACAGGTTACCGATAATGATGAGCCGTATTCTAAAGAAGATGTTTCAATGCTTTTGTCTAAAGTGGCAACTGAAGCTGAATCGGACATATTCAAAAATGCTAAAATTGGTGATACTATTGTGTTTAATCCGAAAAAAGCATTCGAAAACGATACGGAAATTGCTTCGATGTTAGGCATTGATAAAGAAAATACTGAATTAATGCAGGCCGATTATAAGCTCGAAATTACCGAGATTTTACGATTTAAGAAAGCTGAAATAAATCAAGAATTATTCGACAAAGTTTTTGGTGAAGGAGAAATTTCTTCTGAAAAAGAATTTAATCAACGAATTATCGAAGATTTAGAAAAACAACTGGCACCAAACAGCGACTATAAATTCTTTTACGATTTTAGAGATAAATTAGTGAAATCTCAAAAAATCGAATTGCCCGAAGAGTTTTTAAAACGGTGGTTGCTCGAAACAAATAAGGATAATGATAAAGTTACTCCCGAACAAATAGAGTCTGATTTTGAAGTGTTCTTGGATGATTTGCGCTGGCAACTTATTAGTGGCAAATTAATGCAAGACAACGAAATTCAAGTAAGCCAAGAAGATATTATAGAAGGTGCTAAAGAATTTACTCGTATGCAGTTTGCTCAATTTGGTATGCACAATCCACCGGAAGAAGATTTGGAAAAATGGAGCATGGAAATTTTAAAGAACAAAGAGGAAGCAAATAAAATTTATGAAACCGAGCAACAACGAAAACTTATTGAATTTTTGAAAGAAACGGTAAAATTAGACGAGAAAAAGATTAGTTTTGATGAGTTTAAAGAAATGATAGAACAAAAATAATTTTCGTATCTTCTAATATAAAACTCAATTATTATGAATGATTTTAAAAAATATGCAACGAAACATCTTGGCATAAACAGTATGGTTTTTGACCAATATTCTTCTATTGCAAACAGTTATATTTCTCCTACAATTATCGAAGAACGTCAGTTGAATATGACCACTATGGATATATTCTCTCGTTTGATGATGGATAGAATTATATTTGTCGGCTTGCCAATTGATGATTATGTGGCAAATATTGTACAAGGACAGTTGTTGTATCTCGAATCGGTTGATCATACCAAAGATATTCAGTTATACATTAACTCTCCGGGAGGAAGTGTATATGCAGGTTTGGGTATTTATGACACGATGCAGTATATAAATGCCGATGTTGCGACAATCTGTACCGGTATGGCTGCTTCAATGGCGTCTGTGTTTTTGTGCGGTGGTGCCAAAGGTAAGCGTATGGCATTGAGTCATTCACGAGTAATGATTCATCAGCCGCTCGGAGGTGCACAAGGGCAAGCTTCGGATATAGAAATTACAACCCGCGAAATTTTGAAACTCAAAAAAGAATTGTACGAAAATTTTTCGCCGGCTTCCTGCCTGGCATTGTTTATTACGAATGACATTACAATTGAAAGGTTAGCGAATCTTAATTAAAATAATGTTCTAACCTTCCAAAACTAGGTGTCAAACAGAATGTATAGGGTAGAAATGGTCAGTTTTCAGACATAGTTTTACACCATAGGCCATTCAGATTCGATATGGAATTCACCATATCTGAACAATTAATCTTTTCCTATACAATATAAAATAAGCCAACAAGGAATTCTTATAGATATGACGGCCGTAACCGCTTA
>CAZLCY010000042.1:0-14267 GCA_964558075.1 uncultured Bacteroidales bacterium | reverse complement strand
CAACAGAGGGTGTGCTACATTTTTTTATCATTATTGTTTTTCCGGATTTGCACTTCATTGTGGATAATACTTTTTTTTGCGTATTCATAAAGTCTATATCCATTTAAATGGCGTTGCCTTTGTTTTGTTATATGTTTTAACATATTCCATTAATTGATTTGCAAGTTGTTGAGATGATTTCCGGACTCCATCTTTCACAACAACTTGTGTCGGAAAGTTAAAGCACATTTCAATTTTCTGTAATCTACTATCCGGGTTACCACCAAATATCTTAAAATTCATCTCCAAAATAATATTTCATATTTCATTTTAGAATATATTTGTCGTTTTTAAAACAGACATGAAAGCAATACTCACACGAAAAAAAATGGGAGGTGTTCGGGAATTATTTGTCCTTGCCCTACCAATCGTTATTTCACAATCGAGTGAAACACTTATGGTGTTTACCGACAGAGTATTCCTTTCGCGTTTAGGTGCAGACAATATGAATGCAGCGACAGCAGGAGGTATTACCGCTTTTATGCTTATTACGTTCTTTTTCGGGCTTATTGGTTTTTCTACCGCACTAATTGCTCAGTATTACGGATCGAAAAAATACGAAAACTGTCCGCGAGTTACCGTTCAGGCTCTCGGCATTTCAACACTTGCATACCCGATTATTCTCGCATGTATACCTCTCGTATTTTGGTTTTTCTCCTCAACCGTCGTATCAGAATCCCAATTAATCTTACAAAAACAATATCTGAAAATTTTAGCATTTGGCTCAATTATATCATTATTCCGCCATACCATAAGTTGTTATTTTTCCGGAATAGGACGCACACAAATTGTCATGATTTCTGCATTGGTAACACTCAGCATAAATGTAGTAGTAAATTATATACTCATATTCGGGAAACTGGGAATTCCTGCACTTGGCATAGAGGGAGCAGCATACGGAACCATCATTTCAGCATTATGCGGGTTAATTGTATTACTGTACTACTTTTTCAGAAGCGACAATGCACAAAAATTTTTCGTACACAAAGCATTTCGTTTTCATGCACAGATTACCAAAACACTTTTCCGGTACGGTTCTCCGGCGGGAATAGAATTTTTTGGAAATCTTGTTGCATTTTCTGTTCTTGTTTCAATTTTTCATTCATACAACGAAGTAACTGCGACTGCAGCTTCTATAATGTTTAACTGGGACATGGTAACCTTTGTGCCCTTAACCGGAATTGAAGTCGGCGTTACCAGTTTAGTCGGGAGATATATTGGAGCTAATAAGTTTTATGTTGCCGAACGAGCAGCATATTCCGGTGTGAAATTAGGATTCTTCTTTTCATTTATTGTTGCAATTACATTTATTGCCATTCCCGGTGTTCTTGTCGACGTATTCCGTCCGATTGGTGAAGATCCTGTTTTTGTGCAATCACGTCCCTTAGCAATGACTATGTTGCAACTCGCCGCAATCTATGTCCTAGCAGAATCACTATTAGTTGCTTTTGTGGGTGCACTTCGCGGTGCCGGAGACACTATATGGACTATGTGGGCATCAATGATTTTACACTGGCTTTTTGTTCCGGCACTATATCTTTCATTATTTGTCTTTGATATTGGACCGGTAAAAGCATGGGGAATTCTCGTTGTATTCTTTTTATGTTTTTCCTTTATGTTTTATTTCCGATTCAAAGGTGGTGCTTGGAAACGTATTTCGGTTATTGAAAAGGGGGATTGATGGATAATGCGAGAAAAATCTTGTTTTTTTTTTGGAGTATCTGCGTGGAAAACATCAAAGTCGAGAGTAGTAGTATTTGGAGTTTTCGAGCAGAGAACAGATGATTTTGATATCGTTCATATATACAATATCCAAAATAAAAAATTACAATAGTTCACCAAACATTCATTCATTTTTTCATATATTTGCATATATCGAACTGAAAAAGCCGATACAATGTTCACACTCGATGCCGTACATAATAGAAATAACGTGATTGTAGAGAGAGAGAGAGAGAGTAATAAACTTTTTCTCTGTCATATTATATATATCCATATTCGCGGTCCGGATGCAGAAAAGAATGTTTTCTGTTATCTGTGATTTCAAAGCACACCGTTATTATGCTTTGAGGCGAATACCGAAAAGCCTTACGAGTAGATGAAATATATAATAATAAAACATATATTTATTATTTTCACAATTCTGACCTTGTCTTATCAAGTCTATAGCCAAGAAAAACAAAAAAATAAAGCTATAGGTATAATTCTTGCAAATTTCAATAAGGGGTATGGTATGACATATGCCTGTCAATACAAATTTCATGAAATACGATTGAATGCTCAGTTTGTTAATAAGGAGTATTATTATGATTTCGGGAAGCGTCTTACTCTTGGTAAGACAAACGGATATGCAGCCGGAATAGATTATATGTATTCCTTATATAACAAATCTTCATGGTATACTTTTTTGATAATGACAGGATATTTGTATAGACAATCTTATGCTGAATCTCATATATATGCAGGAGATACATATACGTATAAATACGATCAGGATGATACTGAACATGAAATAATTTTGGGTTTTGTAAACAGATTAAGAATGTATCATAGTATTTCTATTAACATAATTCCTCGTTTTGGCTATTATCATTCGTATGAAAAAGAATCAAATATGAGAGAAATATATGATTATTATAATACTATAGAAATTAGTCCTCAAGTTAAAGAAAAATGGCTTCTGAGGGTAGGTTTGGATATATCAGTAGAATATTGTTTTTAAAATATTGCAATTAGTAATGTATTTTTATTTCTGACAGAGAAAATCTGACTTTTGCTATTTACGATTACCTACGCAGAGAGGCTGAAAAATTAAACAATAATACAATGAAAAAAATAATCACATTAATATTCAGCATTATCATATATACCGTTTTTGCACAAGAGACAGTTGATACCAATTATCGAAACAATGCATCTCGTGGAATGGTCTATTATATCCCCATGCCAACGTTACGTGGAATTAGCTTTTCGCAGGAACGTTTTGTGCGACAAAAATTGAGTCTTGATGCTACAGGAAGCTATGTGTCGCTCACGGGAGATAGTGGTTGGAATATTACATCAGTTTGTATGGGGACAAAATGGTATATACCCGCAGAAAGAAATAAGCTGCGATTATACTGGATTAATCCAAATATATTGTGGATGTATTATTATCAAAATTCTCAAAGCGGCACTTCCAAATTGGATAATTACCATATAGGTTTATCAATAGGGAAAAGACGCTATTTTAAAAATAAAAAACTGTTTTGGGATATCGGTGTTGGTCTTTCCTATGGCGTAGGAGTATATAGATATTACCGGGAAGATGATGTGACCGGTCACGATAATATATATTTTATACTATTATATCCGTAAATGGGAAACAATATCAAGCTAAAATTATTAAACAATAACATCATGAAACATATATTTATTATTTTCACAATTCTGACCTTGTCTTGTCAAGTCTATAGCCAAGAAGAACATAAAAGCACATTATCAGTTGGAATACTTGGAACAAATTGGGGGTATGATTATGGTGCATATATTACATATAACATAAATAAACATGCTGTGAGGGTAAATTGTCAATATATTACACGAAAGTATGAAATTAATGAGTACTTAAATCCGGGTCCTACCAATGGGATTGGATTAGGCTTAAATTACATTTATCAATTGTTCGAATACAAGGATGATAAAGTGTATAAGCCTAAAATATCATTGGGTTATTTGTATAGAGAATTAGAAGGTAAAGGGTATGTTCAAACCTATGGAAACCAAGAACATAATTTTGATGTATATCAAAAAACAAATGAAATAAATCTTGGATATATCAATAGTTTTAATTTTAAAAAAATGGAAATACAAATTAATCCTTATTTTTGTTATTATAAAGAACATGGTAAAAAAATAGATATGATATTCTATACTTACGAAGATTCAGGAACCAGAGTAATTGATATGGGAACCAGTTCTTGGGAAGATTGGGATTATAAAGTGTCATTAGAAATATCATTAGGTTATAGGTTTTAATTGAAAACACACTAACACAATGAAACATAAAAACATTTTTTTACAATTCGCTCTCGCATGTTGTATTTTATATATGGGAGCTTGCAATAAGCCCAATAATTTACCAGCCCCTGCTTTACGAATATATAAACTAAAGGGAGATTATATACATAATGTATGTGTGGGTTTATCGAAAGATAAGACCAGAATTGTTGCGTATCCTTCACCGAGTGGCAATTGTGGTGATACGGCTACGAGTCCGTTTACCATGAAAGACGGGTATTATCTTGATGGCTGTTGTACCTATGGGGTGAATTCTGCATATTTATCTGTTACTAAGGCCGAATATCAGAAGATGTATCCACTCTCGCGAGATAGTATGTATTCGCTTATTTTGGATAAGGATCCGTATGCCGAATTTTATATTGATGAAGATAATGTGTTGGAAATAAAGGAAATTCCCGACACAACACATTATTTTACCTTAGATACGGCATTGCTAAATGATATTATTACACGGAAAGAATTAGATGTGTATTTTAAAAAACTTAAGTGAGAATAATAAAAGAGGGCATATATTGCTCTCTTTTTTATATCACCATTTTCCGCACATAGGGTATTTTACTCAACACATAACACAAACCGAACGATACAATACTTACAATAATGATAATAACTGCAAATCCGGTATAGAGTTCTACCCAAGTCCCGAATATATGGTACCCGATAAGTTTTACCCCAAGCACACCTTTATCGAAAATCCAGATGATTAATACATGAGACAAAAAAACTCCGTAACTTAATACGCTTATAGTTGTAATGTGCGGAAGTATATTTGAAGAAATATATTTTTTCCACGGAATACGTTGAAAAGCATGAAAAATGAGCATTGCATTGAGAACGTTCCACACAGAAAACCGTGACAAATAAAAGAAATCTGTTTTCTCTATGGAAAAACTTGCTTCTTTTGTGAGGTAAAAATTGAATATAATACCCAATGGTATGAGTAAATAGAGTGCTTTTGGTACGTGAATGGTATGTGTATGCAAATAGTACCCGAGCATATAAAACCCGGCATAGAGATGAAGCGTCAAATATGGTTCTATTCCCAATGACATATTACAATAGTATTTGCAAAATTGCGGAAACACCGAACTCACAAACCAAAATACAAAATAATACTTCAGCACCGATTCCGAGGCATTATTCATAAAAACAGAAGCCACCGGGGTAATGAGATACATGGCAAAAATCATATACACAAACCACATATGATACGGAAGACTGCCGGTTACAATATCCTGCAAAATGCCGGTATATGTTTTGAGAGAAAAAAAATCGACATCCGCCGGCTGAACTAACTTATAGATAAACACCCACACCACAAAGGGTATAATAATCCGTACAAAGCGATGTTTGAGAAAATACCCGATAGGCTGTGATTTGTGAGGTGCAAGCATGAGAGCTCCACTAATCATTAAAAACACCGCACTCCCCCATTTTGCCATTACATCAATCAGCAAAGACCATTTCCACCAATTATAATCTTTTGGAAGCGAAAGAAAAGATAAATATCCTCCCGAAACATGAAGTGAGATAATGGCTATAATAGCTACAATTCGAAGGATGTCGAGGTAGATGTGTCTTTCTTTCATATTAATTCTAAAAAATAGAGTTCAAAATTACGAAAAAAAAGTATTTTACGTGCCTTTGAAAAACAATACATTATTAAATATGATGAAAAAATAAAAATCACACCTCTCTTATTACTCACCATAATCGTCTCTGCATCTTGCAAAAAAAATGTCCTGATAATCTGTCAGAATACAACAAAAAAATCCCCTATCATGACCGGGAACTTATACCATTCTTCAATGACACCTTGGGGCTAAAATATGACACCATTTATCTCGACCTTACAGATATGGATGATGAGAACCCGGAATATAAATTACTGGACTACTGTTGACACCTGCGGTGTAGGAAGACGATGGGTTTGCAGGAATAACAGTATGTGTATTCACCACAGAGAACACAGAGAACACAGAGTTACACAAAGAAAAAAATTACACCAACTTTTGAATCTCTCTAAGAATTTCATCAAAATCAATCGGTTTTTGAATATATGCCTTTATGCCGTGTTTTTTGGCTTCTTTGACTAATGCCGCGTCTTTATTTGCCGAAATCATAATAACCGGAATTGCAGAATCTATTGAATCCATAACATCAATACCACTTGCTCCTGGCATCATTAAATCTAATAGAATGATATCAGGCTTATAATTTGAAACCGTTTTAATTGCTTCTTTTCCGGAAAATGCTATTTGAATATCAAAGCCTTCATCTTCTAAAAAACTTTGTAAGAGTAAGACATTTGAAGACGAATCGTCGACAACCAATATTTTTTTCTTCACGATAGTTCGTTTTTTTAATTTAGTACATCAAAAATACATTCTTTCTATCAAAAAAACCATTTTTTAATTCAAAAATATTGATGTCGCATAAAAAATCAAAGCAGCAATTATAAAAATAACATATAGTTTTAGTATTTTCGCACATATTAAAAAAAAATACAAAAACATTCGACATGGATACAGAAATACCCGGCACTTATAATGCAGCTGAAGTTGAGAAAAAATGGTACGACTACTGGTTACGGCACAATCACTTTCATTCAGAACCCGACAACCGAGAACCGTACACTATTGTTATACCTCCACCAAACGTTACCGGAGTATTACATATGGGACATATGCTCAACAATACCATTCAGGATGTATTGATTCGTCGTGCTCGCACAAAAGGGTACAATGCATGTTGGGTACCGGGAACCGACCATGCCTCCATTGCCACCGAAGCAAAGGTGGTTCATAAATTACAAGAAGAAGGTATTCCGAAATCATCGCTTACTCGTGAAACCTTTATGAAACATGCCTGGGAATGGACAGACAAGCACGGGGGCATTATTCTGAATCAGCTTCAAAAACTGGGAGCATCATGCGATTGGGATCGCACCTGTTTTACCATGGACGAAGAACGAAGTGACAGTGTTATAAAAGTATTTGTCGATTTATTCAACAAAGGTCTTGTATACCGCGGTGCTCGTATGGTCAACTGGGATCCGAAAGCTCAAACAGCTGTTTCCGATGAAGAGGTGATGTATAAAGAAGAACAATCGAAACTCTACTACATAACATACGAAATTGTTGATAGCCCGGGAGAATCTGTTCGCATTGCAACAACACGTCCGGAAACCATTTTGGGAGATACGGCAGTATGTGTTAACCCTCATGACGAACGATATACTCACTTAGCAGGAAAAAAAGTTATTGTACCTCTCGTTAACCGAGAAATTCCTATAATTCAGGACGAATATGTAGACATGGAATTTGGTACGGGTTGTTTAAAAATAACCCCTGCTCACGACGAAAATGACTATAATATTGGTCTGAAACATAATTTAGATTGTATTGACATTTTCAATAATGATGGAACTATCAGTGAAAACGGACAATTATTTATCGGCGAAGACCGTTTTGAGGCTCGCAAAAACATTGTACCGGAATTGGAAAAAGCAGGTAATCTCGAAAAAATTGAAGATTATACCAATAAAATCGGGTATTCGGAACGAACCAATGTGGTAATAGAACCAAAACTATCGACCCAATGGTTTATAAAAATGAAAGATTTATGTGCTCCGGCTCTCCAAAATGTAATGAACGATGAAATAGAATTTTTTCCGAAAAAATTCAAAAATGTGTATCGTCACTGGATGGAAAACATAAAAGACTGGTGCATTAGCCGCCAATTATGGTGGGGACACCGTATTCCGGTATATTACCTCAACGACGGCTCATTTGTATGTGCCGAAACAGAAGAAAAAGCAGTACAATTAGCACAAGAAAAAACGGGAAACAAAGCACTTACTTCATCAGACTTACGACAAGATGAAGACGTTCTCGACACCTGGGCATCATCATGGCTGTGGCCAATTTCTGTTTTCAAGGGAGTTACCGAACCGGATAACCCTGAAATAACATATTATTACCCAACCAATGTATTGGTAACAGGGCACGATATTATTTTCTTCTGGGTTGCACGTATGATAATGAGCGGCTATCAATTACGAGAAAAATATCCGTTCAAACATGTATACTTTACCGGAATGGTACGCGATGCACAACGACGAAAAATGTCGAAATCACTTGGCAACTCACCCGAACCTTTAGATTTAATTGAAAAATACGGTGCTGATGGCGTACGTGTGGGCATGCTACTCTGCTCACCTGCAGGAGGCGATTTATTATTTGACGAATCACTTACCGAACAAGGACGGAACTTTTCAAGTAAAATTTGGAATGCCTTCCGCCTTATTAAAGGCTGGGAAGTTTCCGAAGATGCAAAACAACCTGACTATGCAGTTGCAGGAATCGCATTTTTTGAAGAAAAACTCAAAGAAGCACAAAAACAACTTGAAGAACAATATACCACATACAAAATTTCTGAAGCATTAATGACCGTATATCGGCTATTCTGGGACGATTTCTCATCATGGTTTCTCGAAATTGTAAAACCTCCTTTCGGCAGCCCAATTGATACGAAAACATATTCGCAAACCATCTCATTCTTCGAAACAATGATGAAAGTTCTTCACCCGTTTATGCCGTTTATTACCGAAGAGATATGGCAACGATTGGAAGAACGAAGTGATGGTGAAACAATTATGTTTGAATGTCTGCCGACAATTACACAATACAATAAAAAACTGATTGATTCATATGCTACCTGCAAAGAAATTGTTGCAGGCATACGTGGTGTGAGAAAAGAAAACCAAATTCCTTTTAAAGAAGAAATTAATCTTTTTATAAAAGGAATCGGCACCGATACACAAACACAAGCTGTTATTAAAAAATTAGGTAATATTTCTTCTATCGAATTTACCGAAGAAGAGCAACCAGGGACAACGTCTTTCCGCGTAGGTATTCGGGAATTTTATATTCCTATAGCCAACACAAACAGCGAAGAAGAAAAAGAAAAAATACAAGAAGAACTGGCATACACAAAAGGATTTTTGAACATTGTCGACAAAAAATTATTGAACGAAAAATTCATGGCTGGTGCTCCGCAAAAGGTAATAGAAGCCGAGCAAAAAAAGAAACAAGATGCACTCGAAAAAATTGAATTATTAGAAAAACGCCTCAATAATATGTAAGATTTATGCAAGTGCAATTTTCTATACATACAGACAAACATGAAGGTTTATATGATATAACCCGGCAGGTTACTGATATTATCAGCTCGTCGGGAATTGGCGAAGGAATTGCTCAAGTATATGTACAAGGAGCAACTGCGGGAATTATGATTCAAGAAAACTGGGATGATTCGGTACAAACGGATGTCATTAATTTTCTCAAAAAAATCATTCCAAACGGAGTATGGTTGCACGATGCTCAAGACGGAAACGGCGATTCACATATAAAAGCCGGATTAGTCGGGCCAAGCGAAAGCATTCCAATTATAGACGGGAAACCCGGCTTATCGACTTGGCAAAACATTTTTGTCTGCGAGTTTGACGGTCCGCGACAAAGCAGAACCATAATTGTGACTGTGATTTGATTCTTCTTGTTTTTTTGAAGAAATTTCGAATGCTTCACTATTTATAAGCGTTCTGAACCTGAAAAATTATATCGAACTCAGGTTACTACCTTTCTACAACAACATCCTCCTCAATTCTCAGATTTTCAATAATAAATTCCTGTCTGTCCGGAGTGTTTTTTCCCATGTAATAATCGAGCATTTTGTCGACAGACAGTTGATCTTTATTAATTTTTACCGGCTCCAAGCGAATATCTTTACCGATAAAATGCACAAATTCATCAGGAGAAATTTCACCAAGTCCTTTAAAACGGGTTATTTCCGGCTGTGGATTCAGTTTTTTAATTGCGTCCAAGCGTTCTTCATCCGAATAACAATATATCGTTTCTTTCTTATTCCGCACCCGAAATAAGGGTGTTTGTAAGATAAACACGTGCCCTTTTTTTATTAAATCGGGGAAAAAATTCAAAAAGAATGTTATAATTAATAAGCGAATATGCATACCGTCAACATCGGCATCGGTGGCAATTATGACTCGTTTGTATCGCAAACTTTCTATTCCCTCCTCTATATTCAGAGCTGCTTGCAACAAATTAAACTCTTCGTTTTCGTACACTACCTTTTTGGTTAAGCCATACGTGTTAAGCGGTTTACCACGCAAACTAAATACAGCCTGAGTATTTGCATTACGAGATTTGGTTATAGAGCCGCTGGCAGAATCCCCCTCGGTAATAAAAATTGAAGTTTCATTTCGCAAGTCATGTTTTGAATTATAATGAACACGGCAATCACGAAGTTTTTTATTATGCAAACTGGCTTTTTTCGCCATTTCACGAGCCTTTTTCTGCACACCCGACATTGCCTTACGTTCCCGCTCCGAAGCTAAAATCTTTTTGTAAATTATATCAGCCGTTTCTGGATTTTTATGCAAATAATTATCAAGTCGTACCTTTACAAAATCGGAAATAAATTTATTAATAGACGGACCTTGCGGTCCCATATCACGTGAACCCAGTTTTGTTTTTGTTTGCGACTCAAAAACCGGTTCTTCAACCTTAATGCTTACCGCAGCTATCACACTCTGACGAATATCTGCAGCATCAAAGTTTTTATTAAAAAACTCCCTGACAGTCCGCACAAACACATCGCGAAAAGCATTTAAGTGCGTACCACCCTGCACAGTATTTTGACCGTTTACGAATGAAAAATACATTTCACCGTATCGCCTCTCATGAGTCAGTGCAATTTCAATATCTTCACCCTGCAAATGAATAGGATTATATAATGGCTCTGTATCAAGATTTTCCGTTAACAAATCAAGTAAACCGTTTTTCGATATAAAACGTGTTCCATTAAGATAAATAGATAATCCCGCATTTAAATACGTATAATTGCGAATCATTTCCTCAACATAGCCCAGCTTATACGAAAATGTTGAAAATATTTCAGAATCAGGACGAAATTTAACATATACCCCATTCGCTTCATCTGATTTTTCTATCGGTTTATCTTCAACCACCACACCCCGCTCAAATTCGATAGACTTAACCTCATTATCACGAAATGATTTAATAACAAACTGCTCAGACAGAGCATTAACAGCTTTAAGACCAACACCGTTGAGTCCGACAGATTTTTTAAACGCTCCGGTATCATATTTTCCACCGGTATTAATTTTAGAGCTGACATCAAGTAATTTTCCGAGTGGAATACCTCGTCCGTAATCACGAATGGTTACCGTATGCTCAGTAATGTGAATGTCTATTTTCTTCCCATTACCCATCATGTATTCATCAATAGAATTATCTAAAGACTCCTTAAGCAAAATATAAATCCCGTCATCACTGGCAGAACCGTCACCTAATTTCCCGATGTACATTCCCGGGCGAAGACGAATATGCTCTTTCCAGTCTAAACTTTTGATACTTTCTTCGGTATATTCTGCTGACATAAGCGTACGTGTTTTAAAAAATTCAAACAAAAATAAAAGAATTTATTCTCTTTCGTTCTTTTTATAGGGGCGAGATATTATCTTTTTATCAACAAATTGTATATTTGCAGATATGGATATTCAAATACAAATAGGAAACGTCACTCTTAATGCTATTCTTTATGATACCCCAAGCGGTCGTGAGATTTATAACACTCTCCCCTTATCAGACAAAATCATAACGTGGGGGAACGAAGCTTATTTTTCTATACCTGTTCAGCAACAATTAGATGAAACGGCATGCGAAACAGTTTCTGAAGGCGATATAGGATTTTGGCCAAGTGGTCAATGCTTTTGCATTTTCTTCGGGCAACAACCTATTAGTGCGGTTAACGTGTGCGGAAAAATTACAAGCGACCTGTCACTTCTCAATTCTATTAAAAATGACGAAAAAATAACAATTTCTGCTACATAAAATCTAACTCTATACATTATGACACGTAAAATTCTCTTCTTTTCTATCACAATTTTTTCTCTCATAGCATACACTAATTGTTCTCAACCGAACACACAAAAAAATATGAAAAAGATATATACAGCACAGGACACTTCGTGGAAATCACTCTCGTTACGGGAGAAAATCGGACAAACAATGATGGTTACGTCTGATTATTATTCACACAAACGAATTGGTAATGACAGTCTGAAACAGTTTTTTACTCAATATCCTATTGGAGGACTTTTTATGGCACAATGGCACTTTTCGTATCAAAAACCGGATTGGCTTGTGTATGAGACATTTATTCCTCAAATTATGAAAGAATATGAGGCTGCGTCAAAATATCCGTTGTTCTTTTCGGAAGACTTTGAGCGAGGTGCCGGGTATAATTACAAAACAGGAACAAAACTCCCTGTTGAAATGACGTTAGGTGCGGCTCAAGACACGACGCTCGCACAAAAATATGCACAAATCGTATGTCGTGAATCTCGTGCTATGGGATTTAATTGGCTTTTGCATCCGGTTGCTGATTTGAATATGAATCCTCTTCATCCTTTAGTTATCGAACGGGCAGTTGCCGACAATGCGGAACAAGCATTACCAATCTTGTGGCATCAAATGAATGCGATGCACAAAGAATCGGTTATTTCAACCATCAAACACTTCCCCGGGGACGGAGCCACAATTGCAGACCAGCACTTAATTACAGCTTCGAATAATCTTTCTTTTAAAGACTGGAAAGCCACATACGGAAAAGTATTTCAAAAACTTATTGACGAAGGTGCACCTTCTATAATGGTTGGTCATATTAATTTTCCGGCATATCAAACCGAGCAAATAAATGATATGTATCCACCTGCAACTCTTTCAAAAGAAATTATGGTTAATTTACTGAAAAAAGAAATGGGTTTTTCTGGCGTTATTGTTTCTGATGCAATGAATATGGGAGGTGCTTCGGGCTTTTACGAAAGTGCTCTCGAAAATTCAATTCAATGCTTTATTGTCGGTGCCGATATGATTTTGTGGCCACCTCTCGAATATATGGACTCTATTGAAGCCCGCATTCAGCGTGGTGAAATTCCTATGGAACGTCTCGACGATGCGGTTGAACGTATTTGGGCGGTTCGCGAAAAATTTGATCTTCTCAATAAAAAAGAAAACATTTCAAGTCCTTTACCTGAAAATCATTCCGAATTTGTTGAGCAAACCCTAACAGAACTTGCTGAAAAATCAGTAACTTTAATTAAAAATAAAAACAATACCATACCGCTTTCTCCTGAAAAAGATTCAACTATTTTACTCGCAAATATTAGTTATAATGACAAAAGTCATGTGTTTGAACCAATGAAAAAAGAGCTTGAATCGTACGGATTTAAGGTTTCTATTATTCACGATTTACACCTTCATCACTGGCAATGGCGATGGGATTCGCTTCTTACATACGATAAAGTAATTGTGTGCTTCGAAAACAAATATTTTGACCCGGTTGGGTCGCCACTGCTTAAAGACCATGAAGCATACTCCTTGTGGACAATAAAAGATTTACCGCGTGATAGAATAATTGGCGTATCGTTTAGTAATCCATATTACAATACATTTTATCTAAAACCAAATCCGGTACTTATTAATGCATACAGCAGTGATGTACATATGCAAAAAGCCGTGGTTAAATTATTAATGGGAAAAATTGAAGCAACCGGAATATCACCGGTAAATTTAGACCATCCGGTAATGAAATAAGATATCAGGTTTTATTGGTTATTTCACAAATCACGAGGTTACATAGTCACTCCCGAATCCCATACAAACGATGATTATCAACATCATACAACAAGGGTGCAATAGTAATTTTAGGAAACTTTTCTCGTAAATGTCGAATTTGGTAAAGAGTAAAATCAATTTCATGAGAAATTGCATTATCAACTACGGCAGAGGCAAAATACTGTTCTGCCATAACTTTTTGCCACCCTGCGGTTCGAACCAAACCCGAAACATACCTTTCTTGTTGGTCAGTCACCGCAACCATTCCGCATTTCGTATGCGTAATTAATGCAATATGTGTAATATCACCTACTGCCAAAGCATAAGATATATGAAATTCGTGATGTTTCATACTCGCCCCCCCCGAACGAATAACAAAGGCAAAATTATCCGGAAACCGTAGCATTATACGATTATCCATACAGGTTCCTATTAATAATTCTGCGG
>CAZLCY010000041.1:0-14863 GCA_964558075.1 uncultured Bacteroidales bacterium | reverse complement strand
CTGAAATTTATGCTTTTTTTTGAAATTTCGTGGTAAAATGCTCAAGTTGGGTTAAGAAGAAGATTCCTGTTTATAAACGTTTCATTGATTGCTTTGTGTAAAATATTGAATATTTGCGTTAAATCTCTTCATCTTATCCCGATAAGATTCATCCATTTGCCTTAATCTTCAACATTTTACATCATCCTGAACTTGAAAAATTACGTCGAACTCACGTTAATAGGCTTATCTTTTTTTCTTTAAAAAACGAGTAATAATACTTTGTAATTCTCTTTCATCTAAAGGTTTAGTTATATAGTCGTCAAAGCCTTCCGTTAAAAAACGTTCTTTATCTCCTTTTTGTGCAAATGCTGTTTGAGCTATGATTGGTAAATTTGGACGACGCTTTTTAATTATATGCATAGCTTCAACTCCATTTAAACCTTTCATTTGAATATCCATTAATACTAATTGAATGGATTTGTTTTGAGTACACATGGCAACGCCTTCTTCACCACTTTTTGCTTGCAAAACAGTAATATCTTCATGCTCAAACATTTCGGAGATAAAGATGTATGAACTTGTGTAATCATCACACACAAGAATTTGTTCTCCGGAAAAGTTTGTATTTGTGGGTGTGGGGCTTATGAGAGTTTCATCTTTTTCTGATTCAGAAATGATTTGCGTAAAAGGTATTTGCAAATAGAATTGTGCACCTTTCCCTTTTTCTGATTCAACCCAAATAGTACCTCCCATTAATTCAATTAAACGTTTTGATATTGACAGTCCGAGTCCGGTACCTCCATATTTTCGGGTTGTGGTATCGTCTTCTTGGCGAAAATGTTCAAAAATAATTGTGTGTTTTTCCGGTGCGATACCAATTCCTGTATCTTTTACAAATAAAGTAATGTGTGAATCAATATTGTGTGAGTAGCCAAAATGAATTACTCCTTTTTCGGTAAATTTATATGCATTGTGCAGTAAATTATTTAACACTTGCTTGAGACGAACTTCATCTATATTTATGTTTACACTACTGTCAGAAAGAGGTTTTTCGCAGAAAAATGATATTTCTTTTTGACTTATTTGTACCATAAAACTGTCGTATACTTCTTGCAAAAGTTTGTTTAAACAAAGAGGTTCGGGGTTTAATATAAACTGTCCGCTTTCAATTTTTGAAATGTCGAGTATGTCATTTATAATTGTCAGTAATTGATTTGAATTTGATTGGATATCTTGAATAAATAATGTACGTTTTTCTTTTTCATAATTTTTGCGTGCAAGTAGTCGCGAAAAGCCTACAATCGCATTTAGCGGAGTTCGTATTTCATGACTCATATTTGCCAAGAATGCAGATTTTAATCTGTCACTTTCCTCGGCTTTTTCTTTCGCATCAACCAGTTCCCGTTCGAAGCGGTTACGTTCCGAAACATCTCGAATGGCAGCTAAAATTACACGTTTGTTTTTCCAAATAAAGTATGCAAGACTTATTTCAACTGGGCAGGTCTTCCCGCTTTTTTGCAAAGCAAGTTCTTCGTCAATACGTGAATGTTTTTCCGATATGTACGAATACAGTCGTTGCGGATTTGTTGATAATGAATAAAAATTGCGTTTTAGTAATTCTTTTCGGGAATAGCCGTATAAATTTTCTGCAGCATTATTAATTTCAAGAATTTCATGTGTTTTGCTGTCTATTAAAAATAAACTATCGTTTTCGATTTCAAAAATTCTTCGGAATTTATTTTCACTGTCGCGTAAGTCTGATTCTACTTTTTTTCGAGAAGAAATATCTTGATTAAACCCAATCATTTTTTTGGGTAATCCCTTTTCGTTGTACTCCGAAGCAATACCGACACTATAAATCCATTTGTGTCGTCCCATTTTTTTCTTTACCCGAAACTCTGCGGTAAATAGTTGTGAAGAGCCTCTCCAAAATCTTTTTAAGTATTTGAGGAGTCCTTCTTTGTCGTCGTCATGGACTAAGCTGAGGTAAATGCTTTCGTCTCCCCATATTTCTTCGGGAAGATACCCAATCATTGATGAGCCGATATAATCGAGGTTAAAATCTTTGTTTTCCAAATCCCATTCCCATAAGCCGAGTTTTGTGCCGGATGTTACCATTCGTAATTTTTCCTCGCTTTCGCGTAATGCCGATATGGCAATACGTAAATCAGAAATATCTTGCAGCCAACCTTCTGTTTTTAAACAGGTTTTGCCTTTGAATGTGTTTATAAATTCAGTATATATGTGTTTTATACGACCATTAGGAAACAATAAGCGATATTCAATATTTTCGTAGGTTTTATGCTCTTTGATACTTTGTGCATATATTGTCTTAACTCGCTCTCTGTCGTCGGGGTGTATGCGGTTAAGATATGTTTCAAATGATTGTTCATCATTGCTGCTGTACTCAAAAATATTGAGCATTACATTACTCCATTTTGAATGATGGGTGACAATATTCACATCATAAAATCCAATTTTCGCATATTCTTGAATTTGCTGAAGTCTTCGAGTCAGTTGTTGAAGCTTATTTTCTGCGTATACTTTTTGACTTACATCGGTGAAAATGCCGGCAACTTGGTGTTTTTCCTTAACAGGATATAACACTACATCGAGAAATTTGTGTAAATCGGTACTGTATTTACGAAAGGTAATTGTTTCCGATGTTTCGAGAGCTTTTTTATATTTTTCAATCCAAAAATGAGGGTCGTGAAAAAGTTCTAATATTGTTCGTTTTTTGACTTCAATATAATCTCCGTGAAAAAGAATTTTGCATGCCGGGTTTAATTCGGTAATGATAAAATCAAAGACTTCATTTTGCTCATTGTATTTGGGTTTGCATATTAAAAAAGGTTGATCAAGATTTTCAAACAGTAATTGAAATTTTTCTTCGGTTTGTTTTAATGCTTTTTCTGTTTTGATAGTATGGGTAATATCCATTACCGTGCCTAATGAACGAAGAGGATTACCCTGCTCATCGAACATTGTGCTGCACTTTTCGTTTACATATTTTATTGTGCCATTTTTAAGAACTATACGATGTACAATTTCATAGGGGTCTTGTGTAATTAAACTGTTTTTGTATGCATTTTTAACGGAATCTCTGTCATCCGGATGCGAGAAATTAAGGACTTTATCGTACGTAGGTTTAAACGTTTTTGGTGTGACTCCATATATTTTATATACCTCGTCAGACCAATATAAGTTATGCTTAATAATATTATTCTCCCAATGTCCGAGTTTTGCAATTTTTTGAATTTCGCGTAAGCGATAATCTTTATTTTCTAAATCGTACTGAGTTTTTCGTTGTTCAGTTATGTCCTGAAAAATTACAACATGATGAATCTCTTCTTGAACATTTATAAGAACACAACTGATGTTTACCCAGACTTCTCTATTTGTTTTGGTTGTTAATGAAATAGTGTCTGAGCGAGATGTTGTGCTATTATCGGAATGCTCCATCAATGAAAAAAGAGCATTTTTATGTGCTTCAGGAATAAGTTTGGAAAATGGTTGATCGATAAAATCCTCGTATGTGCCTTCCAATATTTCTGTTCCGCGAAGGTTAATGTATGAAATTATATTATTTTTAAAGATAATCATACCATTCGGAGTGTGCTTAATTACTGCTCGGAAACGTTCTTCGCTTTCAGCAAGTTTTTCCAATGTTTTCAAGCGTTCTCGAATGTCTCGGGCTATTACCAGGCGTAAATCCGTTCCGTGAATATGAATTTTCGATATTCGAATTTCTTTGGGGATTGAGGTATTGTCCTTTGTACTAAGAGTGGTTTCTAATAATATAGATTCCGAATCTGTTTTTATTTTTGAAAATGAAAAATCTGCGTTCGGAAAAAATGTGTGAATAGGCGTATTGTAAATTTCTTCTTTTGAATATTTTGAAATTGTGCAAAAGTGTGAATTTGCATTAACTACCGTATTGTCATTATTAAGGAGAATAACAGAGTCTTCGAATTGTTCTACTAAAGTCATATAGTTTTGTGTGTGTTCAAAAACTGAAGTATGGCTTAGAGAAAGATATAATTTTATTTTTTTACAGATAATTTTTTCTGAAGAATCTAAGGAAACGAAGTCTGTAAATTGTGTGGTTGAAAATGAGTTTATTTCTTGGGAATTTTTTAACAAAAGTATGTGATAGTCATTATTGTTATGTTTTTTTGGTAAAAGAGTGAGAATGTTTTCTCCGTACACGTATATTACTTGATTATTATCATTGTTTTTTTCATAATCAGCAATAGGAATACAGGTACACGAAAATGTATTGATACATGAATGTATGCGGGATATGTATTCTTTGTGTGTGCCGTAAATAATAATACGTGACATATTTATAGTTTATGTTTCCATCTTGTAATTGCCGAGAAATCCGGTCTTATGTTGAGTATCTTATCATATACTTTGTTTGCTTCTGCAAATTGTTTGTTGTCTTCGTAACTTTTTGCTAAAAATAGTAACGAATTTATATAATACCAATTGCATGACAAATCTAATTTTTCAGATTCAAATAGTTTTACTGCTTTTGTGAATGCAGTAATAGCCGTTGAGAAATCACTATGTAAAAACAATGCATAACAATAGTGTAAATTCCCGTATTCTGTCCAACTATAAGGTGAGGTGCTGTTTGTTTTAATGGCTTCTTTTGCAAGAGAAAAACTACGAGGTAAATAAAATAGAGCCATTGATGGTCGTTGTGCTGCGTAATATCCATAATAGGTTGCATAAAACGCAGTCATTGAATTTTTGTATTGAGGAAGTTTTTCGAGTGTGCGTATATCTTGTTTGAAAGCTTGTATTTGTTGAGCAATTTCTTTGTTGGTGTTGTCGTAAAAAAGGAGATGTGCTATATATAAATGTCTTACAATCATTTTCTTGAAATGCAACTCCGGTTTATAATTCCGTCCAAGGAGCGTGTCGATAACTGTGATATATAATCCGTAATCTTCAGTTTTTTGTTGAGTGTAAATTTCAGCAAGCCGACAGTCCAGTTTTGAGTTCTGAGAAAAAACCGTGAATGAATTGACAATTAAATATAAAAGAATGGTAAAAAAGAGTGTTAATCTCATGAAAAATAAAAAGTTATTGTCGGTTTTAATTTTTGTTTAGGATATTTTTTTATAGGTAATAAATGTATAGTCATATTTATTTTTTTCATCTGCAGAATGATGTTCTTCAAAAATTATATCCCAGTTTGTGTTACTAAATTTCGGAAAAAAAGTATCGCCGTCAAATGAATGGTGAATCCGGGTAATATATAAATAATCGGTATAGGGTAAAAAAGCTTTGTAAATTTCGGCACCACCGCAAATAAAACATTCATGCTCGTTTGCTGTTAATGCGAGAGCATCTTCGATAGAGTGAGCAATCAATACACCTTCGGGAGCAGAATAATTCTTGTTTCTTGTTACAATTATTGTTGTTCTGTTTGGGAGTGGTTTCCCATTATTCATTGATTCAAACGTTTTTCGACCCATAATCATAACATGACCGGTGGTTTTTTGTTTAAAAAAACGTAAATCAGCCGGCATATGCCAAATTAAATCATTGTTATTGCCAATAACATTATTTTCAGAAACGGCAGCTATTGCAGAAACTATCATTATACAGAAACCTCCCCTTTAATATGTGGATGAGCCTCGTAATGTTCAATTTCAATATCGTTAATCGAAAAATCAAAAAGAGAAGTCACATCCGGATTAAGATGTAATATTGGTAATTCTTTTGGTGCACGGGTCAATTGTAATTTGCATTGCTCAATATGGTTCAAATAAATATGAGCATCGCCAAAGGTATGAACAAAATCGCCTGCTTTTAAGCCGCAAACTTGAGCTATCATGTGGGTTAATAAAGCATATGAAGCAATATTAAAAGGTACACCCAGAAAAACATCAGCACTTCGTTGGTATAATTGACACGACAATTTTCCGTCGGCTACATAAAATTGAAATAAAATATGACAAGGCGGTAAAGCCATTTGATCTATCATTGCCACATTCCATGCACTTAGAAGATGTCGTCGTGAATTTGGGTTGTTTTGAATTGAGTCTATTATCTGAGAAATTTGATCGACATGACCACCATTGTAGTCAGGCCAGGAACGCCACTGATATCCGTATATCGGGCCCAAATCACCTTTTTCGTCTGCCCATTCATCCCAAATACGAACTTTATTATCTTTGAGGTATTGTATGTTTGTTTCTCCCTGTAAAAACCATAATAATTCATGAAAAATTGAACGGGTATGTAATTTTTTAGTGGTTAATAAGGGAAACCCTTCTCGCAGGTTAAATCTCATTTGATGACCAAACACACTAATAGTGCCTGTTCCTGTTCGGTCTTCTTTGTGAACGCCCTCGGATAAAATCCTTTGAATCAGGTCAAGATATTGTTTCATGTTTATTGTAAATTTAGACAAATATACATATTAACCTTTGTTCAACAATAAAATTTTAGGATTCTTAACTTTCAAAAGACACTTTTTTAGTGTTCTATTTGTCTATAAATGAGATTATAAAAAAAAATAAAGCAAAAAAAAAATATATTTTTTAGGTCAGCTAATTTTTTTTAATAATTTTGTAAGACGTAAAATAGTAAATAATAAAATCATAATGATACATAGATTTCAAAATATATTTTTTATTCTATTTTTTATCTTCGGGGGGTCTATTCAAATTTTTGGTTCAGAAGGTGCACAAGAAAAAAAGGGAGTTGATGTAAATGCTATAATTTTTGAGCACATTGCCGACAATCATTCATGGCATTTATGGGATGTGAGAGATGATGATGGCATTAAGCATGCTGTTGCATTTCCATTACCGATTATTTTAGTGTCAACAAGTCCTTTTGCATTTGATGTTTTTTGGTCAAGTGAATTTCATCATGGTGAACACCCGGTAACTCGCAGCAATAATACATTTGTATTGAATCACGGAACTATATATTATGCACAAAATACCCAGGGCGATTTGGAATATGATGAGAATGGTGAGATTATAAGTGCAAAGCCCATAGATATATCGATTACGAAAAATGTATTTACTATGTTATTGGTTTCCGGGCTTATGTTATGGTTGTTTGTAGCAGTTGCAAAAGCATATAAAAAACGTTCAGGATTTGCTCCTCGTGGCGTGCAGGGGTTTATGGAACCAATTATTCTATTTGTCCGCGATGAAATAGCAATACCTAATATCGGACACAAAAAGTATAAAATTTTCTTGCCGTATTTATTGACCGCATTCTTTTTTATTTGGTTTTTGAATTTAATAGGATTAGTTCCATTTTTTCCGGGAAGTGCAAATGTGACCGGAAATATAGCAACAACAGCCGTGTTGGCAATGTTTACATTAATTATTACGAATGTGTATGCTAATAAAGAGTATTGGAGACACGTATTTGCAATGCCCGGTTTGCCGGCGTGGTTGCTGCCTATCATGATAATTGTGGAAATAATAAGTATTTTTACAAAACCCTTTGCATTGGCAGTTCGTTTGTTTGCAAATATTACTGCCGGTCATATTATAGAGTTAAGTTTAGTTTCCTTAATATTTATTTTTGAAAGTTTGTCGGTAGCACCGGTATCTTTTTTATTCGTCCTTTTTATGGATGTGTTGGAGGTATTTGTTGCAACATTACAAGCATTTATATTTACTATGTTATCTGCCTTATTTATTGGTATGGCGGTGGCAGAAGAACATTAGAATCAAAATGATTGCAAGATAATTAATAATATTGTTAAATTTAAAATTAATTCACATGGATGAAAGTACAGTGATGTCTTTAGCCGGTATTGGAGCTGGAATTGCAGCTATTGCTGCCGGTATAGGGATCGGAAAAATTGGTGGTGCTGCAATGGAAGCAATTGCACGACAACCTGAAGCTGCAGGTAAAATTCAAACAGCAATGATTATTGCTGCTGCACTTATTGAGGGTGTTGCATTGTTTGCAGTAGTTGTGGCGTTAATTGGGTAATGCTTAATTGTTCTCAATGCGATTGGCATTGAGAACAATTTTTTCAGAATTTAATTTAAAATTACAAATTATGGATTTAATAACTCCCGATATTGGTATTGTTTTTTGGACAACAGTTATTTTTTTAGTCCTCTTATTATTATTGCGAAAATTTGCATGGAAACCTATTATGGGTGCTATAGATACTCGTAATAAATCAATTGAAGATGCTTTGAAAGCAGCTGAAAAAACCAAAGAAGAAATGGCACAACTTCAGGCAGATAATGAACTTATTTTGCAACAGGCTAAAAAAGAACGTGATTCATTATTGATGGAAGCTCGTGATACGAAAGAGCAAATGATTGCTCAAGCTCAACAAGAAGCACGAATTGAGGCTGAAAAAATCACCCAAAAAGCACTGGATACTATTGAATTGGAAAAACAAAAAGCAATAATAGAATTAAAAAATACTGTCGGGGAATTGTCAATTGATATTGCTGAAAAGATTTTGAGACAAGAGCTTTCTGATTCAAAAATTTCCGAAAAAATTATATCTCAATCAATTAATGATTTGAAATTGAATTAACGGAATAAATAAGCATATATACAATATCACCACTTTGTTGGTGATAAGTGAAGATAAATAATGACAATAAAATAAATATATGAATCAAAGTCAAATTTCTGTACGATATGCGAAAGCTTTTTTCCAATTGTCAGTGGAAAAGAAAAGGCTTGATGGTATTATTCCCGATATTCATCTTATGTATAGTGCAATTCATGATGTCGAAGAGTTAAGGCGTTTGTTGCACAACCCATTAGTGAAACCGACTGATAAGAAAAATGTCTTGCATGCACTGTTTAATACTAAGGTGTCGCCTCAAACTATTGAATTTTTAAATCTTGTAGTTGAACATTCTCGTGAAGCTTTTTTGCAAGATATGTTCCGGAATTTTATTGATATGTATCGAAAATATTCCGGCATAAAAAAAGTAACGGTGCAAACAGCACATTCGTTTTCCCAAACTCATATTTCGGCAGTTACCAAAATCGTGAAGGATTTGTATAAAACAGATATTGAGTTTGAGGAGATTGTTGATGAAGAATTAATAGGAGGATTTATTCTCAGAATTGACGATTTGCAATTTGATGCAAGTATTCAACAACAAATTAAGAACATAAAAAAAGAAATGCTTTTACAAGCTGTATAATAAGGTATAAATTATTTTAACATAAAATCTATGGCTACTATTAAACCCGCTGAAGTTTCGGAAATATTAAAACAACAGCTCGAAGGATATAAAACAGATGTAGAACTTCAAGAAGTTGGAACTGTATTGCAAGTTGGTGACAGTATCGCTCGTGTTCATGGCTTACATAATGTTGAGGCTAACGAGATGATAGAATTCGCAAACGGCACTATGGGAATTGTTTTAAATCTGGAGGAGGATAATGTCGGTGCAGTATTGTTAGGTCAATCTGATGGTATTCGCGAGGGGGATGTTGTGAAACGAACGAAACGTATTGCGTCTATTAAAGTTGGTGAAGGATTGCTCGGGCGTGTGATTAATACAATTGGGAATCCAATTGATGGAAAAGGAAAAATTCAAGGTGATTTGCTTGAATTACCTCTGGAACGAAAAGCTCCCGGTGTTATATTCCGTGAACCTGTTACAGAACCACTTCAAACAGGTATTAAATCTATAGATTCTATGATTCCTATTGGTCGCGGGCAACGTGAGTTGATTATTGGCGACCGTCAGACGGGGAAAACAGCAATTGCTATTGATACGATTATTAATCAAAAGGAATTTTATGATAAGGGTGAACCGGTATATTGTATTTATGTTGCAATTGGTCAAAAAGGTTCAACGGTGGCAAATATTGCGAAAATTCTTGAAAAGCATGGAGCTCTCGATTATACGGTTATTGTAACGTCTACTGCTTCTGATCCGGCTGCGCTGCAATATTATGCACCATTTGCAGGCTGTGCTATAGGTGAGTATTTTAGAGATACGGGAAGATCTGCCTTAATCATATATGATGATTTGTCTAAACAAGCAGTTTCGTATCGTGAGGTTTCGTTGTTGTTGCGTCGTCCTCCCGGTCGTGAAGCGTATCCGGGGGATGTGTTTTATTTGCATTCTCGTTTATTGGAACGTTCTGCAAAAATTATTAGTTCAGATGAGGTTGCACAGCAAATGAATGATGTGCCACCTGCTCTTCAAGGTAAAATTAAAGGGGGCGGTTCTTTAACGGCTTTACCGATTATTGAAACCCAAGAAGGTGATGTCTCAGCATATATTCCAACCAATGTTATTTCAATTACCGACGGACAGATTTTTCTTGAATCTTCTTTGTTTAATGCTGGTATTCGTCCGGCTATTAATGTAGGGATTTCGGTTTCTCGTGTTGGTGGTAATGCTCAAATTAAGTCTATGAAAAAAGTGGCAGGTACTTTACGTGTCGACCAGGCTCAGTATCGTGAGTTGGAGGCTTTCTCGAAGTTTGGCTCGGATTTGGATGCTGCAACAACTGCTGTTTTGGAAAAAGGTAAGCGTAATGTTGAACTGCTGAAACAAGGTCAGTATTCCCCTATGCCGGTGCGTCAGCAAGTTGCGGTTATTTATCTTGGAACGCAAGGTTTATTAAAGAATGTTCCAATTGAAAACGTTACTGAATTTGAAAAAGAATATATTGAGTATTTAGAGTTGAAGCATGCTGATGTTCTTGAAAAAATTGGTCAGGGACAATATGATGATTCAATCACTTCGGTTCTTGAATCTGTATGTAAGGAGCTTTCAGCTAAATATCAATAATTGTATATTAGAAATTAATTGTCAATGGCAGGAATTAAAGAAATACGAACACGGATAGTATCGGTAATTAATACACAAAAAATTACCAGTGCTATGAAAATGGTTTCGGCGGCAAAATTACGAAAGGCTCAAATGGCCGTGAGCCAAATGAAACCGTATGCTGCAAAACTTCAAGAGCTTCTTTGTGTTATCGGCTCTCAATTATCAGATAATGAGGGTGAAAATAGATATACGGCTGTTCGTCCCGAAGAAAAAATTCTTGTTGTTGCTATTGCTTCAAATAGTGGTTTGTGTGGTGGTTTTAATTCGAATGTTAGTAAGGCTGTTCTGTCTTTAATACAAAAAACATATGCAGGTAAGGATGTTACTGTATATGCGTTTGGAAAAAAAATGATTGAAGGATTAAAAATTCGACAGATAATTCCGGAAAAGAAATTTATTGAAATATATGACAATTTTTCTTTTGAAGCTGTCTCTGAAATTTCGACGGATATTATGAATTCTTTTGCTTTGGAGCAGTTTGATAAGGTAGTGTTGGTATATAATAGTTTTGTGAATGCTGCTACGCAAGTAGTTACTGAAGAGCAGTTTTTGCCTATTGTTTCAGAACCTCTTTCTGAAGAAAATTCCCCGTCTGTTGCTTTTGAAAAAGATTATATTTTTGAGCCGACTAAAGAATATATTGTGCAGGAATTAATTCCACGCTCATTAAAAATTCAGTTTTATAGTGCAATGCTTGATTCTATTGCTTCCGAACATGGTGCCCGAATGACAGCAATGCACCAAGCTACTGATAATGCAACTGACTTGTTGCGCGATTTACGTCTCGATTATAATAAAGCTCGCCAGGCTTCTATTACAAATGAGATTTTGGAAATTGTGAGTGGTGCTAATGCTTTAGGATAAGCATTGTGAGAATTATGAGGAGTCATTTTATAATCGTAAAAAAATAAAAAATCATGAAATATGCTCTTCCTCTTTTTTTATTCTTTGTGTTGACCATTCTTTCATGTACCAAAGAAACTGCAATTCCCGAAGATACTTCTGATAAATATTATCCCATACAGCCCGGATATGAATATGTGTATTCTGTTACTTCAATTCGTATTGATAAACCAACTGAAATTTATGACACGGTGCATTATTTATTGCGGCAAAGAGTTACTGATATTATAGTTGATACGCTTGGTTATACAACATTTGTTGTTCAACAGGATTCATGTGTAGACAGTTCCGGATGGGTTTCAAGTAAAAATATTGCTATACGTAAGGTTGATAACGAAATTGTTTTGCTTGATAATAATACCGAAACCGTATTGCTCCAATATCCGGTTTCTAGAAACATGTATTGGGATGCTAATATATATAATTTGGAGGATAAAAAGACATATATGTATTCTGCTATTGATGTCCCATATGATTCAGAGAGTTTTAATAGTGATTCTACAATTGTTGTTGAACAACAGAAATTCGAATCATTATATTCGTATGTTTTTCAAGAAGAACGGTATGCTTGTGGAGTCGGGTTATGCTCAAAAACTGATATAAATATTGAATCTCAGCCAATTCATGGTACAATTGATTTGAGCTTGCCTATTGAGGAGCGAATAACGTATGGGTATATGAAAACATATTCCTTAATTTCATATTCTCTTGTGAAATGAATCTATTATTAATGTGTATGTCTTTTTTCGGCATGGCTTTCTCACAAATAGTACCTCCGAATTCTTCATATATTTCATATATGGGTAGGTTCGATACAGCTGACTCAAACGAATACATCTGTTCTTTTCCTGCTTCGTCTATTACTATACACACAAACTCACAATATGTTTATGCTTATTTATGCGATTATGCAATAGATACAGCTGAATCAAATTATATTGAAATTATAGTTGATGACTCGGTATATAGAACGGTACAACTCTTTTTTTCTGAAAAAAAAAGATATCTGCTTGCTGAATTTTCTGATAGAAAGTTCCGTACAATTTCTTTGCTGAAACGTACCGAAGGTCAGGTTGGAAGTATGGGTTTTTTTGGGTTCGAATGCGAGAAAGAAGCTCGCTTTTCTTCTATTTCAACAGGAGAACAAAAAATGCTTTTTATTGGAAATTCTATTACCTGTGGATATGGTAACGAGGCACACAGTGCAGAACAATCTTTTGAAGCTGAAACAGAAAATGCGTACATGTCGTATGCCGCAATTGCGGCTCGCTCGCTCAATGCAGAATATCATGTGATAGCGTATTCCGGAAAGGGGGTATATAGAAATTGGGAAGATACTTTGTTTAATCAGGATTGTATGCCCGAAGTATTTCGGCGTACTCTTGCATTGAAACCTTCAGATGAATGGAATCATAATCGGTTTCTTCCTGATGTTGTTGTGATTAATCTCGGAACTAATGATTTCAGTCCTCCATGTGGTGCTCAAAAAGAACTCTATATCAGCAATTATTTAGAATTTCTCACCTATCTGTTGACTCAGTATCCGCAGTCGCAATTTGTGTTGGTTTCAAGTCAAATGTTGGAAGGTGAAAATAGAGCAAATCAAATTGCATGGCTTCAAGAAATAGTTCAAAAAATTAATTCATCGCAGGTTTCGGTTTGTGTTTTGTCTCAACAAGGCGATGTCGGGTATGGAGCTGATTGGCATCCTAATGTCGCTCAAAATAAAATTAATGCCCGGGAATTAGTTTCATTCATTCGTTACGAAATAGATAAAAAGTAAGAGTATCATATTTATTAAATCATTATATATGTGTATATTTACATATTGTTTATTTTAAATCAAAGACTTATGAAAATACAAGGATTAGCGTGGTTCTGCATATGTTTACTGTTGTCTCCGATATCTGTTTTTTCACAGGAGGAAACTTCGGATTCTGATAAAAAAATTTCAACAATTTTATCTGCCGGAGAGCGACGTGCTAAATTAACCCTTCAGGGAGGATATTATCTGAGTAATCAATCGTACAATGAGGTGCGTGCCGGCGAAAATTTTTCTGTAGACTTTTCATATATGCTCAATGGGAATTGGTCTATAGGACAACATATGAATTTTGGGAGAAATAGATATTATGAGAATACTCGTTCGAATTTCCCTTCATATAATCGACAAGATGATAGTACAAATGCCGATATTTTCTTAATTCAAGTGGGATTTAATGTTGGATATACGTATCCGCTTTCTCGCTTTATTACGGTATCTGCATTTTCCGGTATTTCTACCTATTCCGAAACTATTGTGTATCCTGTGTTTGGAAGCTCAGTTGTTGGAGAGGAGATTTCAGCAGGGTATGCACAAGAAATTCGCACGCTATTTGCTGTGCCATTTATTTTTAGTATTCAGTATTTGCCAACCGATTATTTAGAAGTTGGTTTGAGAGGTGGTTTTTATGGTTCTGCCGAAGAGGAATCTCTTCTTGGTGCTCATATTGGCCCGCAATTTATTTTTAAATTTTAATTGTTGTGTATGCCCTTTTTTTCAATTGTACTGCCAACGTACAACAGGGAACATATGTTACCAAAAGCAATTGAAAGCGTTTTAAGTCAAACATTTGAAGATTTCGAACTAATTATTGTTGATGATGCTTCAACAGATAATACCCCTTCATGCATCAAAGTTTATTCGGATTCCCGAATTGTATATATCCGAAATGAAAAAAATCTTGAGCGATGTCGTTCTCGAAATGTAGGTATTGAAAAAGCACGAGGAAAGTATATATGTTTTTTAGATAGTGATGATTATCATTTGGAAAATCATTTAGAGACATTGTATATGGAAATACAATCTCGTTTGTGTCCGCAAGCTTTATTTTTTACAAATGCATATGATGAGAAAGAGGGAGTTCGTTCAGAACGTATGTGTCCTCCTATTGAGAATTATAATGTTTTTCATTATATTGTTACCTATACATTTAATCCCCAAAGAATGTGTGTGCATGCAGATGTTTGTAAGCACATTCAATTTGATCCGGAAGTGTATGTGTGTGAAGATGTTGATTTTGCGGCACGTATAGCATGTGTGTTTCCTGTTATTCAAATTCCTGTCAGGACTACAGTGTATGTTAATCATCCCGATTCTTTTACCGGAGGTGATA